>JAISYL010000083.1 GCA_031269935.1 Planctomycetota bacterium | reverse complement strand
TTAGACAAGGAAAAAGGCGCTGGCGGGATGATTTTTGGCCGGAGGTCAAGGGCAAAAATCATCCGGGAAGCGACTTTTGACGCGGTATAACCCGATGAGACGGTATTTAACAACACGCTTTTAAAGTCCTCTTGTATTCGCCGGGAATGGAGTATACTTCCCTTGGCGGCGGAAATCCGGGGCGCGGCCGGCGGTCCCGGCCTGTCCGGGAGTCCGGACCCGGACCCGGGAGTCGCCCGCCAAGGGCCTGTCGCGAGGTAATTTATGGACGGCAACCTGGAAAAGATCAAGATCCTCCTGGACCTTATGCGGGAAAATGAATTGGCGGAATTGAGGCTGGAGGAGGGCGACTTCAAGGTTTCCCTCCGCAAACAGGGCCTCCCGGCGGTTCCGGCCCCGCTCCCCCTCCCTCCGGCCCCGCCGCCGGCGATCCCGGCCGTTCCCGCCCCGGGATTGGGGCCGGCCGACGATAATGAAGGCTGCGAACCGGTAAAAAGCCCCATTGTGGGAACCTTTTATCGCGGCCCCTCGCCCGACGCCCCCCCCTTCGTCAACGAAGGGGAGGCGGTCAAGAAGGAGGCGGTGGTCTGCATAATCGAGGCCATGAAGATCATGAACGAGATCAAGGCCGGCCTTGACGGCCGGATCGAACGGGTCCTGGTCGAGAGCGGCGAGCCGGTTGAATACGGACAGACCCTTTTCCTGGTCAGGCGGGACTGATTCATGTTCAAGCGGGTGCTGGTCGCCAATCGGGGCGAAATCGCCTGCCGGATCATCCGGGCCTGCCGCAAGCTGGGGGTGGAAACGGTGGCGGTCTATTCCGAGGCGGATCGCGAATCCCTCCACGTCAGGCTGGCCGGGGTTTCGATCTGCATCGGTCCCCCGGACGCGGCCCGCTCGTACCTCCATATTCCCGCCATCATTTCGGCGGCCGAGATTTCCGACGTCGACGCCATCCATCCCGGCTACGGCTTCCTTTCCGAAAACGGGCATTTCGCCGACATCTGCCGCGGCCTGGACATAGCCTTCGTCGGCCCCTCCCCCGGGGCCATGGCCAAGCTGTCCGACAAGGCCGGGGCCAGGGAACTGGCCAAATCCTGCGGCATCCCCATCCTCCCCGGATCGGAGGGTAAATTGCCGGACGACGAAACCGGACTCAGGACCGCCCGCGGCATCGGTTATCCGGTTATCGTCAAGGCTTCGGCCGGCGGGGGGGGGCGGGGCATCCGGGTGGCCCACAACGACGCCGCCCTGAGGGTGGCCATGTCGGCGGCCAGGACCGAGGCCGAGGCCAATTTCGGCGACGGTTCCCTCTATATCGAGAAATTCCTCGGCCGGCCCCGGCACGTGGAGGTGCAGGTGCTGGCCGACGAACAGGGCGCGGTCGTCCACCTGGGGGAACGCGATTGCACCACCCAGCGCCGGCACCAGAAGTTGATCGAGGAGTCGCCCTCCCCCGCCATCGACTCCCGCGCCCGCCGCGCCATGGGCGCGGCCGCCGTCAAGCTCTGCCAGGCGGCCGGCTACACCAACGCCGGCACGGTCGAGTTCCTTTTCGAGGACGGCGAATTCTTTTTTATGGAAATGAACACCCGCATCCAGGTGGAACATCCGGTGACGGAGATGGTGACCGGACTGGACCTGATCGAGGAACAGCTCCGGCTGGCGGCGGGCGAACCCCTCCGCTGGCGCCAGAAGGATATCCGCCATTCCGGCCACGCCATGGAGTTCCGCATAAACGCCGAGGATCCGGAAAGCCGGTTCGCCCCCTCGCCCGGGCAGGTGACACTTTTCGTACCCCCGGAAGGGGCGGGAATCCGGACCGATTCCTTCATGTATTCCGGCTACCGGGTGACGCCCTATTACGATTCCCTTCTGGCCAAGCTGATTGTACACGCCGGCAGCCGGGCGGATTGCCTGGAAAAATCCCGGAGCGCTCTCCGGGAATTCATTTTGGAGGGGGTGAAGACCACCATACCCTTCCATCTTTCGATGCTGGAAAACAACGCCTTTGTCCAGTCGGAGTTCGACATCGATTTCGTCGATCGCCTTTATGGCTGACTTTTAAGGGAAATCGAACGGCGGAATGTCCGATTTCCCTTAAAAGTCCATTTTACAACTGAATTCCGGGGGGGGACGCGATGCGCAGAATCCTGGATTTTGTCAATGTGGCCGTGGGGGTGTTGGCCGGAGCCTACCTGGTTCTTCTGGCGACCTTCGGTTCCGAAGGCCTGCTGGCGGCGCCCGGGTGGTTTTCCTCCCTGGGGTCGGGGACGATTTGCTTCCTGACCGGCGCCGCCCTGGTGGGTGCCAACGTCCAGGTGCTGGCGAGGGAATGGAAAATAGGGGGCTTGCGGCGCAACCTCCGGATCAGCACGGACCAGGGGATGACCGAGCTTTCGGTGACGGCCCTGGAGATGCTCCTGCTCCGGGATCTCAGGGCCGAACCCGACATCGTGGATCCCCAGGTTCTGCTCACCCCCTGCGGGGAGGGCCGGCCCATGACTTGCGAAGTGGGCCTGAAGCTGCTCCGCCAGACCGACGTGATCAAGCGCATGGACTCCATCAAGAGGCTGGTGCGGGACGACATGGACCGGCTTATTCCCGGCGGCCTCACGGTCGACGTGAAAGTGGAGGTCAGGGATTTCATCAACGACTCCTCCGTTTCGGACCGGCTGGGCGCCAAGGGCAAGGAGTTCACCGGGCCGGTTTATTCGGATGTCGGTTCGGATGGGGTCTGAACGCCGGCCGGGACTGGATCGGGCAACCCCGGAATCCGCCGCCGAGCCGGCCGATTCGCCCGACGCCCTCACCTCTTCCTACGATTTCAACCTGCCGCCGGAAGCGATAGCCCAACGCCCGGCCCCCCGCCGGGATTCCTCCCGCCTCCTGCTTGTCCAGGCCGGCGGATCGGCGGAGGGGCATGTCTTTTCCGAGCTCCCGGAACTTCTCCGCCCCGGCGATTTGCTGATCCGCAACGACGCCAAGGTGCTGCCGGCCCGCCTGCGGGGCCGGCGGGGGGAGGGGGGGGCGGCGGAAATCCTCCTGGTCCGGGAGGGGGGGGATGCCTGGCTGTGCCTGGCCCGGCCGGCCAATCGTTTCAAGCCGGGGCGCGAATTCGCCTTCGCCGGAGGGGAATTGACGGCGCGGGTGCTGAAGGGGGACGGCCCGGGCATGGTCTGGCTGGAATTTTCCCTCTCCGGCCTCCCTTTCCGGGAAGCGTTGGAAAAATACGGCCGTTTGCCGCTTCCCCCCTACCTAGCCCGCCCGGGGAAGCTGCCCACTCCCGAGGACAACCTCCGCTACCAGACCCATTACGCCCGGCGGCCGGGCGCGGTGGCGGCGCCGACGGCCGGGTTGCATTTCACGGCGGAATTGGATGAACGCCTGCTCGGGAAGGGCGTGCGGCTGGCCGCCCTGACGCTCAATGTCGGTCCCGGCACCTTTCGCCCGGTGAAGGCGGGGCGGCTGGCGGATCACCGGATGGAGGCCGAATGGTATGAAATTCCCGAAACCACTTGGCGGGAGGCGCTGAGGACCCGGGAAGCCGGCGGGCGGGTGGTGGCGGTCGGCACCACTTCGGCCCGGGCCCTGGAAACGGCCGCCGGAGGCGGCCCCCGGCCGGCGCTTTCCGGCTGGACCGGCCTTTTTATCCGCCCCGGGTACCGGTTCCGGCTGGTCGACGGCCTGCTGACCAATTTCCATCTTCCCAAGTCCACCCCGGTGGCGCTCGTCTCCGCCCTGATCGGGCGGGAAAGGACGCTCTCCCTCTATGCGGCGGCGGCGGCGGCGGGATACCGGTTTTATTCCTACGGCGACGCCATGCTGGCCTGGCGGGGGTGACGGGAGCGGACGATCCATGCGGTTCTTCGAGAAAATGAATTCCAGGAACATTAAATTCGCGGGCAAGAGGCTGGTCCGGGCGCTGGGCCGGGCCACCGGTTCCTCCCACCAGGTGGCCCTGGGCGTGGCGATCGGTTTTTTCGTCGCCTGGCTGCCCATTGTCGGAATCCAGATGGTGGTCTCGATCGCCATCTGCCACTTGTTCAAGGCCAACAAGGTGGCGCCGATCTTTCCGGTCTGGATCACCAACCCGGCCACCATAATTCCCATTTATTCCTTCAATTACTGGATTGGCTGGCTGGTGACCGGCGGTCCCCCGATTTCGGATTTGGCCGTCATCCTGATGAGGATGCTCACCCCCCCGCCCCGGACGCCGGAGATGGGCTGGCTCTCGTCCTGGTGGGCCGAATTCGCCCATTCCTTCCGGGAACTCCTGTCCATGGGCTGGGAGATGCAATTGCCCCTGTGGCTGGGCTGCGCGATGGTGGGACTGGCCCTGGCGGTGCCCTCCTATTACCTGACCCGCCGCCTGGTCGAGCTCTTCCGGAAAGCCGTACTGGAAAAACGCCGGTGCCGGCACGAGCTTTACAAGAGCCGGAAGCCGGCCGCCGGGGCCGGCGGCGATCCGAAGCCGGCGGACGCGGCTTCCGGGTCCGAGGCTTGAGCATGCGCGCCTATCTGGCGAAACGCCTGTTGTGGATGCTTCCCACCCTGTTTGTCATCACAGTGGCCAGCTACGGCATGATGCGGCTGGCGCCGGGCGATCCGGTGAAGGCCAACCTGCTGGCCGGGGACGCGGCCGGCGAAGGCGGGGCCGGGGTCAGGAAGGCGGGCGAAAGCGCGGCCGCCCGGGAATTCCGCCGCCGCTTCCACCTGGATCAGCCCTGGTACATCGGTTATTGGCGCTGGCTGACCGGGGATCCGGCCCGGAACCGGGGAGGGGTAATCCACGGGGATTTCGGCGATTCGGTGGTCATCAGCCTGGGAACCCCGGTCTGGAGCGTCATCGCGGAAAAACTGCCCGCCACCGTCAAGCTGAACCTGTGGTCGTTCGCCGTCATCTACCTGGTGTCGATTTCCTTCGGGATCTATTCCGCCGTTTTCCGGGGCTCGCCGGCCGATCGGCTTTTTTCCGCCCTCTTCCTGGTCATGTACAGCCTGCCGGCCTTCTGGATCGGCCTGCTCTTGATTATCGCGGCCTCGAAGTACCTGCCCTGGTGGCCGATAAGCGGGCTGTCCCAGGCGCCCGGCCCCGGCGAAAGCTACTGGTCGGCCCTGGGCCGAACCATCCCGCATTACGTCATGCCGGTGTTTTGCCTCAGCTACGGCGGCTTCGCCAGCCTCAGCCGTTTCACCCGGGCGGCGGTGCTGGAATCCATCCGCCAGGACTATGTCCGGGTCGCCCGGGCCAAGGGCCTGCCGGAATGGGCGGTGGTGTTCCGCCACGTGTTCCGCAATTCCCTGATTCCCCTGATCACCCTGGCGGCGGGATTGCTGCCGGGTTTGCTCGGCGGCAGCATGATCATCGAATACCTTTTCAACATTCCCGGCATGGGAACCCTGATGCTCCAGGCCCTTTCCAGCCGCGACTATCCGGTGCTGATGACGGAAATGGGCTTGGGCGCCTTCCTGGTCCTGGCCGGGATGCTGCTTTCCGATCTCCTTTACGCCGTGGTCGATCCCAGGATAACCTTCGATTGAGAGGAAGGCCTTAGCATGCCGGAGCGCGCCACCCGGGAGGCTCTCGGGCGTTTCCGCCGGGTCACCGTGATGGGGCTGGGCGGCTTCGGGGGCGGCGCCGGCGCCGCCCGGTATTTCGCCGGGCTGGGGGCGGAAGTCACCGTCACCGATCTGGCGGGGCCGGAAAGGCTGGCCGCGTCCCTGGCCTCCCTGGAGGGGATGGGGATCAGGTTCGTCCTGGGCGGGCATCGCCGGGAGGATTTCTCCGGGGCCGACCTGGTGATCGCCAACCAGGCGGTCCGGCCGGAGAACGAATACCTCCGGGCGGCGCGGGAGGCGGGGGTGCCGATAGCCACCGAAACCGGCCTGGCCCTCGAGCTCAACCGCTCCCCCTGGGCGGCGGTGACCGGCTCCGCCGGAAAGTCCACGGTTTCGGCCCTGCTGGCCGCCATGCTGGCGGCCGGCGATCCCCGCACCCTTCTCGGCGGCAACATAGGCGGCGACCTCCTCACCAGGGTGGAAAGGCCGGCCGACGCCCCCCTGGTGGCCGAACTCTCCAGTTTCCAGCTTTTCCACCTGGCGCCGGCCCTGGCGGCCGGGTCGATTCCCCCCCCCCGCGCGGCCGTAATCACCAATATCGTGCCCAATCACCTGGATTGGCATCGCGACCTGGAGGAATACCGGGAAAGCAAGCTGAATCTGGTCCGTTGCCTGGGGCCGGGGGGCCGGGCGATCTTGAACCTCGACGATCCGGTCCTGCGGCGGTTCGCCGGATCGGACGGTTTTTCCTCCCGAATCGTCCGTTGCGGTTGGGAGGATCCCGGCGGCTCCGAAGCCGGTTACCTGGAAGGGGGCCGAATAGTCTTGCGCCGGGGGGGGCGGCCGGTTTTGGACCTGGGGCTAGAGGAATTCCGTCCGCCCGGGCGGCACAATGTCCTGAACGCGGTTTTGGCGGCGGCGGCGGCCTACGCCGTGCTCGGCCTCCCGGAGGCGATTCGAACCGGGCTGGCGGCCTTTCCCGGCCTGCCCCACCGCCTGGAGAGGGTGGGCGGGGCGGGGGGCCGGTCCTTCGTCGACGATTCCAAGTCGACCACTCCGGAATCGGCCATCCTCGCCCTCGAGGCCGTCGCCGGCCCCAAGGTCCTGCTGGCCGGGGGCCATGACAAGCGATCGCCGTTCGCGGCCCTGGCCGCCGCCATCCAGGAGAAGGCGGCCGGGCTAGTCCTGCTGGGGGAGGCGGCCGGGCGCCTCGGCCGGGCGGTGCGGCTGGCCGGGGCTTCGCGCCCGGCCGGCCTCGGCCCCCTGCCGGTGATCGAGGCCGGCGGGGATTTCGCCCTGGCGGTGCGGGAGGCCTTCCGGCTGGCCCCGGCCGGGGGAACGGTGCTGTTGTCGCCGGCCTGCGCCAGTTGGGACATGTTCGCCAATTACGAGGAGCGGGGGCGGAGGTTCCGGGAAATCGCGGAGGAATTGGAAAGGGAATGCTAGCCAAGCTGCGATCCGTCGCCATAACCGGCATCGACGCGGTTCCGGTCGAGGTGGAGCTCGACCTCAATTTCGGCCTGCCCGGCGAACGGCTGGTGGGCCTGCCGGACAAGGCGGTACAGGAGGCCCTGGACCGGGTCAAATCGGCGATCCGGAACAGCGGCTACGATTTTCCCTCCAACCGCCGGCTCATTTTCAGCCTGGCCCC
>JAISYL010000256.1 GCA_031269935.1 Planctomycetota bacterium | reverse complement strand
GTTATCGGGGCGATCGGCGGAGGGTGTTCATTTTCAATTGCACCATGAACAATTTTTTCATCATGGCCCTGCCGTTCGCCGAGTTTTTTTTCCCGGGCCGGGGAGCCGCCTTGCTGGCGGTGGCCAACCTGGGTTCGGTGTTCGCGATTTGGACGCTGGGGGTTTTCGCCATGGCGGGAACCGCCGATTGGCGGACGACCTTGCGCAACCTTTGTTCCCCCGGGATGATATCCACCCTGGCCGCCATTTTTTGCGTTTTGACCGACAGCGGCCGGTTCATCCCCGGCGTTGTCATGGAGGTATTGCATACGGCGGGGCAACCGACCCTGATTCTGGGCATGACCGTGGCCGGAGCCAGGATTTACGGACTGGGAAGGCGGGCGTTGAGTTTCGATTCCTGGAACCTGTTGACCGGGCTGTTGCGGAACATCCTTATTCCCGCCGTCATGTTGGGGGTCGCCTGCCTTCTCCGCGGCTGGGTGGAACGCGAGGCCCTGGTCATGTTCATCCTGGTGAGCGTGGCTCCGGCCAGCATAAATTCGATTCCCATGGCGATTAAATACGGCGCCGCCCCCGAACTGGCGGCCCAGGGAGTGGTTTTCACCCATCTTCTGGCGGTTTTCACCATGGTTGTCTTTATCGGCCTGATTCCCGCGCTTTTGCCTTGACCGGGCGGCCGCGACAGGAAAATCGGCGATGCCGAAGCCGGAAAACAATTGCCCGGAGTCCAACCGCCCGCCCCTGGCGGAGCGCATGCGTCCCGCCAACCTGGACGATTTCCAGGGGCAGGAGCATCTGGTGGGGCCGGGCCGGCTGATTCGCCAGGCCATCGAGGCGGATAATGTCCACTCCATGATTCTCTGGGGCCCTCCCGGCAGCGGCAAGACCACCCTGGCCCGGGTTATCGCCAAGATAACCAAGCGGCGTTTCGTCATCTTTTCCGCCGTCCTCCAGGGCGTCAAGGAGGTCAGGGCCATCGTCGAGGAGGCGCGGGAAAGGCTCTTGGCGGACGAAGGCGGGACCATCCTTTTCGTCGACGAGATTCACCGCTTCAACCGCGGCCAGCAGGACGCTTTTTTGCCTCATGTCGAAGCCGGGACCATCACCCTGATCGGCGCCACCACCGAAAATCCCTCCTTCGAGGTGAACGGCGCCCTGCTGTCCCGTTGCCGGACTTACGTGTTGCGGGCGCTTTCGGATCGGGATCTGGAGGCGATTGTGGAACGGGCTTTGGGCGATGCCGAGAGGGGCTTGGGGGCCGACAAGGTCGTACTGGAACCCCGGGCCCGGGAACTTCTGATCAACTATGCCAACGGCGATGCCCGCGCCGCCCTCAACGCCCTGGAAACCGCGGCGGCCGGCTGCCGTCCCGGCCCGGACGGCGGCCGGCTGGTGGACGCCGGCTTGATGCGCGAGGCCTTGACCCAGCGCCGGATCGCCTTCGACAACCGGGGGGAGGAATGGTATAACCTGATTTCCGCCCTTCACAAGAGCTTGCGCGGCAGCGATCCCCAGGCCGGGCTTTATTGGCTGGCCCGGATGTTGGAGGGCGGGGCCGATCCCCTTTACCTGGCCCGCCGCCTCATCCGCTTCGCTTCGGAGGATGTCGGTCTTGCCGATCCCGGCGCCCTGGTGCAGGCGGTCGCCGCCAAGGACGCGGTGCATTTTTTGGGCATGCCGGAAGCCGACAACGCTCTGGCGCAGGCGGTGGTGTACTTGGCCACCGCCCCCAAGTCCAACCGGATTTACGCCGCCTATTCCCGGGCGGTCGCCGATGTCGCCCAAACCCGCAACGATCTCGTGCCGCCGCATATCCGCAACGCTCCCACCAAGTTGATGCGGGAGCTGGGCTACGGGCGGGATTACCAATACGATCCCGACGCCGAGGACGGTTTTTCCGGGCAGGAATACCTTCCCGAGGCGTTGCGGGGAAGGATTTACTACCAGCCCGGTTCCTTGGGTTTCGAGAAGGACATTCAACGCCGGATCGATTACTGGAACCGTTTGCGGCGGGAGCGGAGAAACCGGCCCGGGAAGGGAACGGAATGAGAATTGTCCCCGGGCGTTTTTGGGAAAAGGGGGCGGAAAACCGTTTTCCGGCCCCGCCCGGCCTGAAAAGATGCGACGGCGGGCGGGAATGGCCGATATAAGGAGGGGAGGATCGCCGCGGTCGCCGCCGGGGGAGACGGTTTGGAAGCGTCGGATCTGGAATCGGGGTTCAGCAATTTCCGCACCACCGCCTGGTCGGTGGTGTTGGGGGCGCAAAAAACGGCGGGGGAACAGGAACGGGAAAAATGCCTGGCCCTGCTCTGCCGAAATTACTGGAAGCCCATTTATTATTATTTTCGCCGCCGCGGCCTCAACCGCGACGACGCCATCGACATGACCCAGGAGTATTTTTCCATTTTTCTGGAAAAGGACTTCGTCTCCATCGCCGACCGGGATCGGGGGCGTTTCCGCACCTTCGTTTTAGTCACCGCCAATCGTTTCCTCACCAAGCAGTTGGCCCGGCGGGCCCGCCGCGAATCCACCCTGTCCTTCCCCTTCCCGGGAGACTCCGGGGACGGCGAGGGGCGGATGCCGGAACTCGCCACCGGGGAAACCGCCGAGGACGACTTCAACCGCCGCTGGGCCATTTCGATTCTTGAAAGCGCCATGGAGCGGATGCGCCGGGAATGCGGGGAAGGCAGGCGGAAAATGTACTATCTGGCCTTTCAGCGCTACGTCGAATCCTCCACCGACATGTCGCCCCCGAGTTACCGGCAAATCGGGGAGGAGCTGGGCGTCTCGGAGCTTGACGTCACCAATTTCCTCCACCGGGGCCGGAACATCTTCCACAAGATGCTCCGGAACGAAATTCGGGAATTGGTGACCCTGGAATCGGAGGTCGACGCCGAAATCGAGGCCCTCAAGGAATACCTGCGCCGCTAGTTGTCGACTTTTAAGGGAAACCGGGCCAACCGCCGCCCGATTTCCTTTAAAGATTCAACCGCTTTCGTTTCAACGGGTTGTTTTTTCGTCAACTCGACCCGAGCCGGCGACAGGGCCAAAAAAACGGCTCGGAAGCGAACGCCCTGAAACTTTGAGGGAAGTCAATCGGCGGTTCGATTGATTTCCTTCAAAAGCCGCTTAAAAATCTCCTCGGAGCTTGTCGACAGTCTCTCAGAAGAAATACCGCGCGGTCACCCCTCCGCTCACTCCCGTGCGCCGGCCGGCGTAGCCCTGAATCCCGACGTCGATCTGGAAGGGTTTCCCGGGGCGGGGCGTCGCGGTCAAGCCGATTTCGCCGACCCCCGTCGTTCCCCTGAGCCGGGGCGCCTCAATGGCGTGGCCGTTGGTGCGCGCCCGGGCCTCGCCGGAGAATTCCCGGTCGACGGCGAGGTCGACGCGGGCGGTGATCGCGGGCGTGAACGCTCGGCTCGCGCGCAAGCCGAGCCGCAGGCGCTTCGACGCGGTCGCGTCGAACTCAAGCCGCTCGCCGGTCGAAAGTTGGGTCGCGTCCCGCCCCTGCCGCGTCCAGATTCCCCGCAGGTAGGGTTCTATCCGGATCGCGGCGGAGAGGTCGAAGGCTTTGCCGACCCCGAGATGCGCGCCCAGGTAGGCGCTCTTCGCCCCGTATTCGGCCCGCACCCCGCTTTGGTCCCGCAAGTCGTCCGAGCGGTAGTCGGTCTTGACGCTTCCGGCGCGCAGGCTCGCGTCGAGGTTGAATCCCCCGGGGATCGCGAGTTCGGCGAGCAGGCCCGCGCCCAGGTGGCTCGTGTCGCCGCTCCCCTTGATCCGGTACCCGGCATGACTGTTGTGGCTGTCGTAGTCGCCGGAACCGTATTCGAGGAAGATCGCGCCGGCCAGGCGGCCGACCCCGGATTCCCCGCCGGCGGCCAGGCCCGCGACCAGCGTTCGTCCGCGCACGTCGACGGAGGAACCGGTCCGGTGGCGGATTTTCCAGCCGCCGGCCGTGGCGAAGATTTCGGGCCGCCAGGCCGAGGCCGCGTCGCGCATGGCGTCGCGCCCCCGGGAAAGGAGGAAGTCGGTGCCCTGGGAAAGGAGCGCCGGGCCCGCGAGGTAGCCTTCGGAGAGGTTTTTGGCGTCGGGGTTGACGGTCGGGGGCGCGCTGAGCGTCGCCAGGAGCTGGGTCTCCGTCTGCGCGAGGTCGAAGGCCAGGTCGAGCGTGACGCCCTGCATCCCCGTTCCCCGCGCGACGCTGTTGGCGCGCGTTCCCCCGAGCGAAGCGTTCGACTCGACGAGGACGATATGATCGCCGGCCTGGAGCGGGGTCGCGGCGCCGTCGACGCCGACGTTGACGGTGGGGTTCGCGAGGAGCACCGTCCCGTCGACGGCGAGCAGCGTGCCGCCGCTGGCCATCGTCGCCGGAACGTAAAAGTTCATCACCTCGCCGGCGACGAGGTTGCCGGTGTAAATCGCGGGCTTCGCGCCGCCGTAAACGTCGAGGCGGGCGAGCGGGACCGAAGCGCCGCCCGAATCGAATTCCGCGCCGCCGCGCAGCGTGAGTTGGTTGGAGATCGCGCCGCCGCTCGCGAGTTGAAGCTTCCCGGCTTCGACGGTCGTCATTCCGCTGTAGGTGTTCGCGCCCGAGAGCGCGAGGGTTCCCGAACCTCTCTTGGTCAGGCCGCCGCTTCCGCTGATCGCGTGGCCGTAGGCGAGATCGTCGGAGCGGTTGAAGGTCACGTTGGCGTTGTTGACGATGTTTCCGGCGATGCTTCCCGTCTCCCCGCCGTCGCCGATTTGCAGGATGCCTTCGCTGACCTTCGTCACCCCGGCGTAGGTGTTGTCTCCGGTCAGCGTCAATGTTCCGGAACCGGTTTTCTCGATTCCGCCCTCGCCGTCAAGTGCGCCCTCGAGCGTGGCGTCGACGTCGGCGTTGATCACGCTGTCCGCGCTCACGGTCCACGCCTTGGCATACGTTCCGGCCTCGGCGAGATCGAGCGTCCCGCCGGCCAGGGTGTTCGTTCCCATCCCGATGTTGTCGTCCGACCTGATCGAGAGCGTTCCCGCGGAAACGGTGATGTTTCCTTCGAAGGAGTTGTTGTTTCCGGAAAGGATCAGCGTTTCGGCTCCGATTTTGATCACGGTGCCGGTATCGCCGAAAGTGCCGGAGAAGGAGCCGCGGTTGATGGAGAGGCTGCCGGCGCCGGAGACGGTCCCCGCGCCGGTCAATTCCCCGATCGTGCGCTCCGCGCCGGTGCCCTTGTAGGTCGCGCCGAAAGCGACGTGGAGGTCGGTCCCTTCGGCGATGCCGCCGATGAGCATTCCTTCGGAGACCGTCGTCGCGCCGGTGTAGTCGTTGTTCGCGTTCCAGAGGCTAAGCGTTCCGGTTCCAATTTTGGCCAGGCCGCCGGTTCCGGTGATTACGCCGTCGAAATCCCCTTTCTGGACGGTGAGGGTGTTGTCAATGATGACGTTTCCCGCGCCGGTCAAGGCGTCGATCGAGCGCGCCGCGCCCCCGCTGTCGTAAGTCGCGCCGGAATAGACGGCCAGGTCGGTATCGGCGGCGATGTTCCCGACGAGCGTTCCTGCGGAAACCTTCGTCGCGCCGCCGTAGGCGTTCGTCCCGGTGAGGGTCAGCTTTCCGCTTCCGGTCTTTTCGATGCCGCCCGGTCCGGAAAGAACGCCGGAGATCGTCGCGTCGACGCCGGCGTTGATCGCGCTGTCCGCCTCAACGGTCCAGTTTTTGGCATAGGTTGCGGCGGCGTTGAGGTCGAGCGTCCCGCCGGCCAGGGTGTTCGTTCCCGAACCGGTCCCGAGGTTGGCGTCCGACCCGATCGAGAGCGTCCCGGCGGAAATCTTCGTTCCGCCGGAGTAGGTGT
>JAISYL010000164.1 GCA_031269935.1 Planctomycetota bacterium | reverse complement strand
CATTGTCGGCATTTTTTGTCAATTCCTGGAAAATCGCCCTTTTTGCCGCATTATCCCGGCATTTTTCCGCTTTTCCCCCGCCCGGGCGGCTTGACCAGCCCCCCGCCGGACCGGCCGACCGCTCCACCACTATATTTTTCAGGGACGACTATAATAGCGGCGGGATCGGCTTGAGGGCTGCCACCGCGGTCACATCGCTGCCGGTAAATCCGTGGCTACCCGCCGCGCCCTTCCATATAGAGGAAATACATATACCGTCCCCGGAATTCACCACAACGACTACAACCTTGACTGACTGCCAGGCGCGAAGGCGAAGAAACTTTTGCCCTTGTTTTTGACCGCGTACATGGCTTCGTCGGCGGCCTTGATCAAATCGCCGGTCGTGCTCCCGTTGTCGGGGAAGATGGCGATGCCGATGCTGGCGCTGACCTTCGCCGAGCCGTCCCCGACGACAATCGGTTCGTTCAGGCTGCTGATCAGTTTCTGCGCGACGACCCCGGCGTCCTCCGGGCGCTTGATGTGGGACAGCACGACGATGAATTCGTCGCCTCCGATGCGGCCGACGAAATCCGATTCGCGCATGCAGGAGGAGAAGCGGCCGGCGACAGTGCGGAGCACGATGTCGCCGGCCTGGTGGCCAAGCGTGTCGTTGACCTGCTTGAAGCCGTCGAGGTCGACGAACATGGCGGCGAAGAAAAATCCGCCCCGCCGGGCGACGGCGAGGGCATGTTGCAACTGTTCCGTCGATCCGCGCCGATTGGGCAGCTCGGTGAGCGGGTCGTGCTTGGCCATGCTCTCCGCTTGCCGCAACTGGAGCCCGGTGAGGAGCGCCGCAAGGTATGCGCCCACGGTCTGCACGCTCTCGGCGTCGCTCGCGCCCAGCCGGGAAAAGTACGGGCGCTGTTCGATCAGCCGGCCGGCGACCAAGAGCGCGCTCACCCGATTCTTCAGCATGACGGGGGATGAAATCAGGTAGGGGAGCATCAACGCCTGGCGAAAGGATTCCAGGCGGGACGCCGGATCCGCGCCGGTGACGATTACCGGCTTGAGCGGATCGAGGAACTCCCGGTCGACGCCGATCGTCCGCGCCGCGACCGGCTCGCGCTCCCCGGCGGGATATCCCTGCAACACGCGCGCCCGGAACCTGCCGTTCTCATCGGGGACGAGCACGGCGGTCCGTTGCATGTTCAGGGTCGCGTTGAGGCGCTTGCTGACGGAAATGAACGCGCCCTCGTAGTCGGTCTCCCCGCCGAGGGTGACCGCGAGTTCCGCCATGAGGCTGAATCCGCGGCGCTTCTGTTCCAGTTCGTGCCGGATGGCGATGGTCTTGGCGTCCAGCGTCAGCAGTTTGGCCGCGTTCCGCTCGACCAGGCCGCGCAGGTAACGCAACTCGGGTTCCGGGTTTTCGGCATCTCCGGTTGTTTCCGGTTTTTCAGTCATGCGGGCTCGCTAAACAGGCAGAAAACGCCTGTCCAATCAAGGGGGCGCGGTTCGCCCAGCACCGGCGCGATCTCCACCCCGCTGTATATCCCCAGGAACGGCACCCGGCCGGCGACGATTTTTTGAATGATGGCGGCGTCCTCGATATCCACGCCGGCGTAGCCGGCGGCCCGGCCGGCGCAATCGATGAAAAAGGCGAACGCCGGCTTCCGGCCTTCGAGGCCGGCGAAAAGCGCTTCCATCTTCGGCTCCACGAAATCGGGATCGAGGCTGCGGTACATGATCTGGAAAACCGTGCCCGCCACCATGTCGGGCTCGAACATGACGATCCCGTTCCTCTCGCGGTCGATTCCCAGGCACAGCCTGCCGGCGTAATTCTCCTCGTTGAATTGCCCCCACTTTTCGCCATGGTTGATGCCGAGGATAAGGAAAAAACCGTACTCTTCCGGCGGGATCGCGGGGCCGATAAGCTTGTGGAGAAAGGTCAGCGCCGGCTCGCCGTTTATTTCAAGAATGACCTGCCCTTCCGCCCTGGTGACGGTGTAATATCCCGTCGCCGGCCGGCAGCCGCGAAGAATGGCGCTGTCGAGACGGACGCCGCCCCCGAACTTGAGGGCGACCGCGTTGTATTCGGCCAGGCCGGCGCCGTTCCATTGCCTGATCGGAGTGCAACTGTAATCGCCCATGAGCCCCGCGCCGACCAGGTTCGGCAGGAAGCCGAGCCCGTCGCGCAAACCGGCAAGGAGCGGCGTCGCCATAAGCAACCGCACCTTGGGTCCGGTGGCGTCTATGGCGTCGTAAAACAGCATGACCGGCGTATCCGGCCCGGTCCCGAGCTTCCGGAGCTTCCGGCCCAGTTCGACGCCCGCCTTCCGTTCGTCCTCCTTCATGCCGTCCTGCGCGACGATGTCGCACGACGCGTCGCCGGACAGCCAGAACATGGCCAGGCCGACCTGGTCCCCGGCGTACCCGAACCGGTCGTTCGACATGGCGCCGATCGCGCCTCCGCCCACGATCCGGGGCGCACCGCCGATTCCCGCCGCCACCGCTTCGCCAAGCAGCGCGGGATCGTGTCTCGAGGTTGAAAACAGGAGCGCGACGTCGCACGGCCGCGAGGCGTCGCCCTTCTCCATGGCGTCCGCAATCGCCTCCCGCGCCGCGGCCGCGACATCGGGATTTTCGCTGTAGCCGACACTGACCCGCATGATCCGTCACCATCCCCTATTTGGTCTGCCCAAAGATTCAACAGGGCAGTTTTGTCAAGCAAAACTTATCCCTTCCGGACAGCAAAATGTATACCAAGTCTCCGGGAAAAAGGCAAGAGATTTCCGCCGCCTAGGGTTCCGTAAAGTCTTGGAGCCGACTTTTAACGATTCAACCGCTTCCGTTCCAATGAGTTGTTTTTTCGTCAATTCAACCCGGGCCGGCGGCATGGCAAAAAAAAGGCCTGAAACGAACGCCCTGAAACCTTGAAGGAAATCAATGGGAGGTTCGATTGATTTTCTTCAAAAGTCCTTACCCCCGAATCCGGGACGGATGAATTCGCCGGGGGCGCTCCCGGCGAATTTTTTGATATTTTGGGAAAAATGTTTGACTTGCCGAGGGTGGATGCTAAAATGAAGTCGGCTTTTCCAAATGGGGCTTTCCCATATATTATTGAAGTTCCCCAATAGCCGGCGTTTCGGCCTCGGGTTCCCTTTGCCTATACCCATCATCTTTCCGCCCGGCCTTGAGTCCGCCCGGTTGCGGCCGGGGTTTCCTTTTTTCCCCTTTTTATGGACAATCCTCCCCAAAATTATGAATCACGTTTTATTCCTTATTGACGGGCATGCGCAAATATTTCGCAATTATTTCGCCTTCGAAGGACTCAAATCATCTTCCGGCCAAGCGGTCGGGGCCGCCTTCGGTTTTTCCCGGATGCTCCTCGATCTTCTGTCCAGCCATAAAATTGACGGCTTGGCCATGGTTCTCGACGAGGCCGGAAAAACTTTCCGGCACGAACTTTATCCCGAATACAAGGCCAACCGGCCGCCCCCGCCGCCGGAACTTTTGTCCCAAATACCGCTGATACGGGAGATTGCGGAAGCCTTCGGCATACCCTCATATTCCCTCCCGGGCTTCGAGGCGGACGATCTCATGGGAACCTTTACCAGGCAGGCGAGGGAAAAGGACTGGGAAGTGGTGCTGGTCGCCGGCGACAAGGATTTCGGGCAACTCCTGGAAGAGGGGGTGCGCCTCTTCGACGTGAAAAACGGCATTTTCATCGACAGCGCCGGATTCGGCGAAAAGATGGGGGTCCCGCCGGATCGCCTGGTCGATTTGCTGGGCTTGTGGGGCGATTCGGTGGACAATATCCCGGGCGTTCCCGGCATTGGCGCCAAAACCGGGGCGCAACTGATCGGCGAATACCGCAGCCTGGAAAACCTGCTCGAGCACGCCGGGGAAATAAAGGGCAAGCGCGGCGAACTGCTCCGAAGCCACGGAGAACAAGCCCTTCTGTCCAAGAAGCTCGCCACCATCGATTGCCGGGCGCCGATAAGCCTGGACCTGGACGCGGCCCGGATATCCCCCCCCGACGCCTCCCGGCTGCGGGATATTTTCACCCGGCTGGAATTCCGCTCCCTCATTCCCCGCGTCGATCCCCGGCCCGGGGCGGAGGAAGCCCGGGCGGGGGAGATTGACGCCGATTATCGGCTGATTGACGACCCCGAATCGTTCGAGGATTTTTTTTCCCAATTGAGCCGACAGAAATTCTTCGCCCTCGACACCGAAACCACCGGGCTGGATCCCCTGCGGGATCGCCTGGTGGGAATCAGTTTTTCCTGGCGGGAAAAGACCGGCTTTTATCTGCCCTTCCTCGGCCCTCCGGGGTCGGGGACGCTTGCCGGCGACTGCCTGGAAAGGTTGCGGCCGATACTTGAAAACCCGGAAATAGGCAAAACCGGGCACAATCTCCGTTTCGACGCCCTGGTCCTCCGGCATGCCGGCATCCGCCTGGCCGGGGCGGTTTTCGACAGCCTGATCGCCTCGTCCCTGATCGACGGACATTTGCCCGATCAGGGCCTGAAGGCGCTGGCCAAGCGATATTTGAACGTCAACATGACCCCCATCGAAAAATTGATCGGCGAAAAGGGCGGCCGGATCGGGATGGATCGGGTCGCCGTCCCCGAGGTTTCCCGCTATGCCTCCGCCGACGCCGACCTGTCCGGGCGGCTGTTTCGCGTCCTCGACCCCCGACTGGACGAAAGGGGGGCGAGGGATCTCTTTGAAAAGGTGGAAATGCCGCTCTCCGGGGTTCTCGCCGAAATGCAGGCGACCGGAATAAGGATAGACGCCGGGCTCCTCCGGGAGGAGAGCCGGGAAACCGGCGAGCTTATCGACAACCTTACCCGGGAAATCCAGGAATTGGCCGGGCACCCCTTCAACGTCGCCAGCCCCAGGCAACTGGCCGCCGTGCTCTTCGACGAAATGGGCCTGCCGGCCATCCGGAAAAACCCGTCCGGGCCGTCGACCGACGAGGCGGTGCTGGCGGAACTGGCCCATTTCCACGACTGTGAAATGGCCGAGCGCGTTCTTGAATACCGCATGTACGCCAAGCTTAAAAACACCTACCTGGACGCCCTGCCGAAAATGGTGAACCCGGAAACCGGACGCCTGCACACCAGCTTTTCGCAGGTGCGCACCGCCACCGGGCGCCTCGCCTCCTCCAACCCCAATCTCCAGAACATCCCCGTCCGGACCGAACGCGGCAGGGCGGTTCGCGCCGCCTTCATCCCGGAAGCGGGCTGGAAAATGCTGGCGGCCGATTACTCCCAGGTGGAATTGCGGGTTCTCGCCTCCTTTTCCGGGGACGCCACCCTGGCCCGGGCCTTCGCCGAAAACCTGGATATCCACCGGGTGGTGGCGGCCGAAATCCAGGGAATAGATCCCGAACGGGTGACCCGGGAACAGCGTTCCTCCGCCAAGGCGGTGAATTTCGGGATCATTTACGGACAGGGGGCGCACGGCCTCGCCGCCCTCGCCGGGATGTCGCGCGCCCAGGCCCAAAAATTCATAGACGACTACTTCGCCCGCTTCCCCCGGGTCCGGGAATGGATAACCGAGGCGGTGGCCGAGGCCGAAAAGCGGAAATACGTTGAAACCATTCTCGGCTTCCGGCGGGAGATTCCCGATCTCGGGTCCTCCAACCGGATGAAAAAGGCCCGGGCCGAACGCGAGGCGATCAACACCATAATCCAGGGCAGCGCGGCCGACTTGATCAAGACCGCCATGGTCGGCCTGGCCGCCGCCCTCGCCCGTTCCGGCCTCGCGGCCAGGCTCCTGCTCCAGATCCACGACGAACTGCTGCTGGAATTCCCGCCGGCCGAGGTGGAGCCGCTGCGGGAAATCGTCAGGCGCGAGATGGAGCACGCCATCCCGCTTTCCGTACCCTTGAAGGTGGACATCGGGACGGGCGACAACTGGCTGGAGACCAGGTAGTGGAACCGGAGGTGGTGGGCGTCACCGGCCTGCCCTGCGCCGGCAAATCCCTGGCGGCCCGGCTGCTGGCCGAATTCGCCGGCGGCCGGGTTATCCAGGCCGATCGGCTTGGCCACCAAATCCTGGCGAAACCGGAGACGGAAACTGAATTGAGGAGGCGCTGGGGCGATGAAATCGTTTCGGCCGGCCGGCCGGCCGAAACCCGCCGCCGGATCGCCCGGCGGGTTTTCGCCGATCCCGAGGCCCTGGCTTGGCTGGAAGCCCTGGTGCATCCGCAGGTGATCCGGGAAACATCGAGGCTTGTCCGGGATCGGGGGGGCTTGACGGTAATCGAGGCGGCGCTTCTCTTCGCCGCCGGCATGGAAAAATTTTGCGGGCACATTCTTCTGATCGAGGCGGATTTTTCCCTCCGCCTGGAACGCGCCCTCCGGCGGGGCTGGAGCCGCGAGGAATTCGAGCGCCGGGACGCCCGGCTGCTCCCGCTCTTCCCGGCGCCTCCCCGGCCCGATCCGGAAAAGGCGCTGTTCACCATAAGAAACGACGACGACGACGACCGCCTTGCGTCCAAGGTGGCCGCCGCCTGGAATAGAATAATTGAAGCGAAAGGAATAAAATGACCAGCGACGAATCACGGGCCGCCTCCGCCGAACCGGTCAAGCGCAGGCGGGGAAGGCCGCCCAAGGGAGCCGTTCCCGCCGCCGAGGATCAGCGGACGGCGGAAGCGCCCGACGCCGCCCCACCCCGGGCCGCCGGCCGGGAAATGCCGGCCCGGGCGCCGGCGGCCGACGATTCGCCGGTCGCGGACGCGCCCGGCAAACCCCCGCCGATCGCCCCCCTCCGGCAATCACCCTACGAACGCCCGCCCGTCTCCCCGCGAAGTTATCCCTCGGAACGAGGCGATCCCCCCGCGGGATACCAAAGAACCTACGCCCCCCCTCCGGCCCAATCCCAGGGACGGGAGCATGCCGCCAACGGCTGGGACAACAACGACCGGGGCGGCCTGGAACGTCCCGGGCGATCGGCCCAGCCCTACCGGCGGAATTACCAATACCGGCAGCAAACGGAATCGTCCTGGCGCCCGGCCGGGGAAAGAAGCAATTACGGGGGGGACGCCTCCCGCCATCCCGCGGATCGCTATGAGCCGCGCCCGCCGGCCGAACCGGTCTCCGCCCGTCCGGCTCCCGTTCCCGAAAGCTGCCCCGGAGCCGGGGAAGCCTTTGTCCCGGCGCCCCGGGACGACGGCGTCCTGATGACCGAATCCGAGGCCGAACAGGCGCACGAGCAATTCGTGGCCGGCCTGTCGCCGGAACAACAGGAGCAGCACGGCGCCAAGAAGGAGCAGGTCTACGAGGAAATCAAGCGGGGCGAACTCCACATCACCCGCCTCAAGGACATGACCGTCACCGAATTGCGCCGGATGGCGCGCACCGAAAAGATTGAGGGCATCGCCGGAATGGTGAAGCAGGATCTAATCTTCGCCATCATCAAGAACCGGGTCAACCAGAACGGGCTTCTTTACGGCGAGGGCTGCATCGAAGTGCTGCCCGACGGCTACGGATTCCTCCGCAGCCCCAAGTTCAACTACCTTCCCTGCCCGGACGACATCTATATTTCCCCCAGCCAAATCCGCCGGTTCGGCATGCACACCGGACTCACCATCTCCGGCCAGATCCGCCCCCCCAAGGACAACGAGAACTATTTCGCCCTCCTCCGGGTGGAGGCCATAAACCACGAGGAGCCCGAGGCGCTCAAGGACAAGGTGGTGTTCGAGGACCTCACCCCGCTCTTCCCCAACCAGCGGCTGGTGCTGGAGCACGACTCCTCCGAATGGTCGACCCGCATCGTCGATCTGGTGATGCCCATCGGCAAGGGACAGCGCGCCCTGTTCGTGGCGCCGCCCCGCACCGGCAAGACCGTCCTGCTCCAGCACGTCGCCAACGCCATAGCCAGGAACAATCCCGAGGTGGTCCTGATGGTCCTGCTTATCGACGAACGCCCGGAGGAGGTGACGGAAATGGAGCGTTCCGTCAAGGGGGAGGTAATCAGCTCGACCTTCGACGAGCCGACCTCCCGGCATATCGCCGTCGCCAACATGGTGATCGAAAAGGCCAAGCGCCTGGTGGAATACGGCAAGGACGTGGTCATTCTCCTCGACTCCATCACCCGCCTGGGGCGGGCGCACAACGCCGAGGCGCCGCATTCCGGCCGCATCCTTTCCGGCGGGGTGGACGCCAACGCGCTCCAGAAGCCCAAGCGCTTCTTCGGGGCGGCCCGCAACATCGAGGACGGCGGCAGCCTGACCATCATCGGGACCGCCCTGATCGACACCGGCAGCCGCATGGACGAGGTGATTTTCGAGGAATTCAAGGGAACCGGGAACGCCGAGCTGCACCTGGATCGCCGGCTGGTCAACCGCCGCCTCTACCCGGCCATCGACGTCAACCAGTCGGGCACCCGCAAGGAGGAGCGCATAGTCCACCCCGACGAGATGAACCGCATCTGGCTAATCCGCAAATACCTGAACGACATGAACGTGGTGGACGCCATGGAATTCCTGCACAGCAAGATGAAGACCAACAAGACCAACGCCGAGTTCCTGATGACGATCAATGTCCCCAGGTGAGAGTCCGCCCAAAGATAACTTACACATGTTTAGACAAGGAACCTATACCCGAGCGCGTATGGTCTACGGTTGTTTCTGTTTCCTAACCTTTGCACGCGCTTGGGGCTTAGGATAGACGTTGGTCCGAAAACCAAAACGCTTCCGGTATAGTCGCGGCGGTAAATTTTCGCCCGTGGTTGGGCGAAAATTTACGATAGGGACATTGGTGACGCGGTATAAACTTGTATAAGTTATTCTTGGACGAGCCCCGACCGGGGCCCGGATGCCGCGAACGGCGAAACAATATGGCGGAAATAGCTCCCCTGTCATTGCCCGCGACCTCGGATAGAATCGTTGAAATGATTGTGTCCGGCGGCCTCCGCGATAAAAAAATTTTGGATCTCGGCGCCGGGAACGGTTATCTAAGCATGAAGCTGGGAAATGCCATGAAGAATGGAGGCCTGGATGTCAAGCAGGCGTTGCGCGCCGCGGACATCCATCCGGAAAACTTCAAATATGCCGAAATAAAGTGCGAATACGGCGATTTTGCCGGCAGGCTCCCCTTCGAGGACGGCTATTTCGACATCGTGTGTTTTGTGGAAGTCATAGAGCATCTGGAGGACCAATTCGGCTGCATCCGGGAAATCCATCGGATATTGAAGCCGGGGGGAACCGTTTATGTAACTACCCCGAACGTTCTCAACATCAATTCTAGGATAAGGTATTTCATGAGCGGTCTCTTTAACCAATTCAACCTCCTTCTCCATAAGGGGATGCCGAGCGTAATCGACTGGAGCGGCCACATACACCCGATTTCCTATGTTTTCCTGTCGAACATTCTGAAACGCGGCGGATTCGGTGATTTGACGCCGAATCGGGATCGATCCAAGCGCTCGGCGATCGCCTATGCGGCGTTACTGTATCCCTTGATCCGAATATGGGGATATTTCGTTTTTTGGCGAATGAGGCGCAGTTATCCGGAAATTTTCGCCGGCAACGAGGATATCGTCTCGAACGTCAATTCATTTTCAATGCTGACAGGCCGGACATTGATTCTTTCGGCTCGCAAAGGCTTGAATTCCCATTCTTGATAAAGGACCGCCAATGAAAGCGCTGATCCTCAGGGAATACAACCAATTCGTCCACGAGGAGGCCGCCGAGCCGCAAATCGGCGACTCCGACGTCCTTATCCGGGTCAAGGCCTGCGCCATCTGCGGCAGCGACGTGCACGGCATGGACGGCTCCAGCGGAAGGCGGATCCCCCCCATAATCATGGGGCACGAGGCCTCGGGGGTGATTGAAAAGGCCGGCTCCCGGGTCGCCGGCTTCCGGCCGGGGGACCGGGTGACCTTCGATTCCACCATATTCTGCGGCGACTGCTTCTTTTGCCGGCGGGGGGAAATCAACCTCTGCGACCGGCGGAAGGTCCTGGGGGTGTCCTGCGGGGACTATCGCTTGCACGGCGCCTTCGCCGAATTGGTCGCGGTGCCGGCGCATGTCCTCTATCCCCTCGGCGACGGGGTGAGCTTCGAACAAGCCGCCATGGTCGAGCCGCTGTCGGTGGCCTTCCACGCCCTGAAGCGCTCGGCCGTGTCCCTGAACGACACCGCGGCGGTGATTGGCGCCGGCATGATCGGCCTCCTGATTGTCCAATTGCTGCGGGTGGCCGGCTGCGGCAGGATTGTCGCCGTCGACCTGGCGGACGAAAGGCTCGCCCTGGCGCGGAAATTCGGCGCCGATACGACTCTCCGTTCCGACCGGGACGACGTGATCGGGAAAATCATGGATCTCACCGGCGGTCGCGGGGCGGATGCCGCCTTCGAGGTGGTGGGCGCGACCCCCACCACCCGGTTGGCCCTGGCCGCGGTCAGGAAGGGGGGCTCCCTCACCCTGGTGGGCAATATCAAGCCCATGATCGAAGCTCCCCTGCAAACCGCGGTGCTCCGCCAGATCACGCTTTACGGAAGCTGCGCCTCGGCCGGGGAATACCCGGCCTGCCTGGATCTCATCGCGGCCGGCAAGGTCGACATCGATTCCTTCATCAGCGCCGTGGCCCCGCTTTCCGAGGGGGCATCCTGGTTCAAGCGTCTTTACGCGGCCGAACCCGGCCTGCTGAAGGTGATCCTGAAACCTTAGAACTGGTTGACAAAAGTCAACCCCCGGGAAAAGGAGAGGCAAATGGCCAAGGCGGGTTGTCAATATTGCGATCGGGACGAGGCGATGGCGGCGGTCGGAGTCGAGGTCGCCAAGCTTTCGGCGTCCACCCTATATTTCTTCCGGGAGCAGAGCCACCCAGGCCGCTGCATCCTCGCCAGCGGCCGGCACCTGTCCGACCCCATGGATTTGGAGGAGGGGGAGAGAAAGTCCTTTTTTGACGATCTGGTCCGGGCGGCCGGGGCGATCAAAAAGGTTTTCCGTCCCGACAAGATCAACTACGCCGCCTTCGGGGACAAGTCGCCCCACCTGCATTTCCACCTGGTGCCGAAATATCGGGACGGCTTCGAATGGGGCGACGTCTTCGCCATGAACCCGCGATTGGCCGAACTGACCGAGCCCGAATACGCCGAAGCGGTGGAAAAACTGAAACGTGCCCTGTAGCGGCGGGGAGCCGGCCGCTTCCCCGCTTCCGCTCCGGCCGCCGCCGGAGGCGCTGGAAATCCTGTCCCGCCTGCGCCGGGCCGGGTTCGAGGCCTATTTTTGCGGCGGCTGCGTCCGCGACGCCCTGCTGGGGAAAACGCCCAAGGATTACGATCTGGCCTCCTCGGCCCCGCCCGGACAGGTGGAGCGGCTGTTCCCCAAAACCATGGCGGTCGGCAAGGCCTTCGGGGTGCTGCTGGTCGAGGGCGAGGCGGGCGGGCGCTATGAAGTCGCCTCCTTCCGTTCCGAATCGGGCTACGCCGACGGCCGGCGCCCGGACCGGGTGGCCCCCGCCTCGCCCGAGGAGGACGCGAAAAGGCGGGATTTCACCATCAACGCCCTGTTTTACGATCCCTTTTCCGGGCGGATTATCGACTATGTGGGCGGGGTGGCCGATCTCGAACGCCGCCTCCTGCGGACCGTGGGCGATCCGGAGGAACGCTTCCGGGAGGATCGGCTCCGGCTGCTGCGAACCGTCCGTTTCGCCGCCCGAACCGGCTTCGGCCTGGACGAGGCCACGGGTCGGGCGGCGGCGGCCCTGTCCGGGTTGGCCGCCTCGGTGTCCCCCGAACGGGTCGCGGCCGAGTTGGAAATCATGCTCCTGGACGGCAATTCCCGCGGGGCCTTCGTCCTGCTCCGGGAATTGGGCCTGCTCCGGGCGATCCTTCCCGAACTGGAGGCCCTGGCGGGGGTGGAGCAGCCCCGGGAATTTCACCCCGAGGGCGACGTCTGGCAACACACCCTGTTGGTCCTGCGGGAAAACGATCTGGGGCGCAACGGGGCGGCGGGGACGGCTTTCTCCCCGGGGGATCGGGACATCGATCCCGGCAAGGGGATGGATCGGGGCGGCTTCGACGCCTCCGAATACCTGGCCGGCCTCCGCGAATGCCGGGCGGCCCTGGATTCCGGACAGGAAAAAACGCTCGCCTGGAGCGCCCTGCTGCACGACATCGGCAAGCCCGGGACCTTCAGCCGCGAGGACCGCATCCGTTTCAACAATCACGACGTCCTGGGCGCCCAACTGGCGGACGACCTGCTGGAGCGCCTGCGCCGGCCGCGGAAGCTCATCGACGGGGTCCACGACCTAATCCGCCGGCACATCCATTTTTCGAGCCTGAGGCGGATGCGCCCGGGGAAGCTCCGGCGCTGGCTGGCCGAAAAGGACTTCCCGGTCCACCTGGAATTGCATCGCCTGGACTGCGCCGCCTCGCACATGATGCTGGGGAACTGGTTTTTCGGGCTCTCCGCCTGGCGGGAGGAAAAATCCCGCCCTCCCGTCACCCTTCCCCTGCTGGGCGGCCGGGACATCCTGGCCCTGGGGGTGCCCCCCGGCCCGGAGGTGGGCCGGATTCTCCGCCTGATCGAGGACGCCCGCCTGGAGGGAAGCGTATCCAGCCGGGAGGAGGCGCTAAGCCTGGTGCGCCGTTATTCGGCGCCCGATTGCGGAAAGCGCCGCCTTGCGGGCAATCCATAACATAAGTGGATCGCCTTCAAATGGGACGAATCCAAAATGACGATAAAACGCCACCGCATCGTCATGCTTCGCCCGGACGACAAATACGGCCCAGGCGATCTCGCCGCGACAGGCTCGTTTTACCGCGTCGGCGATGAGCAATCCGCCAAGCCCCGTTCTCCGCATCCCTTTGGCAACGGCGAGCCGCCCAAGCAGAACGGCGGGGATTCGCCCGTAACGGGGCAGTTTCTTCCGCGTCGCATCGGGCAACGGGGAAAGATCGACGGAAGCGGCGGAAAGGGTATAGAATCCCAAAACGGATGGCGAATCGTCTCCCGTCGCGACTATGACGGTGGCGACATTCCGCTTCATGTCCTGACCGGCCCGCCGCATCAAATAGCTGTCAAGCGCATCATCGCCGCATTGGAAACGCGCCCGGTCATGCTCCGGCCCCAGGGGTTCAATGCGAAAGGACGGCGGGCTAATTCGCTTACCAGCCTTTTGGAATGCTCCCGGCAAGCGCGGCGGAGCCGCGACAGCTTCCCGGCCGATGGGCGCCTGTCATCAAGGAGAAACGCGGCCAGCGCTTTTTGATCGGCGAGGCAAAGCCGAATCACCGCGTTGTCGGCGATTACCTTCCGCGCCGCCTCGCCCAAAACGGCAATCATGAAATCCGTCTGCGAACGCCCTTGAAGGGAAGCGGCTTGGATGACGATTTCCTTGACATGAGAGGGAATCCTCGCGTCTATTCGCACCATTGCCGGGGATTGCTTGTCCGACTTGGCCATTGTGAATTCTCCTTTACGGCGCGCCTCCATTGCCACTATATGGCAAAACGCTGTATAAGTCAATTACATCGCCGATGACTCGCGCGCCGATACGGCCAGGGCTTATTCCTTGAACCGGAATACCCCCCTCACATTCCCCGCAGGCGGAAAAGGGTTTCGTATTTCCTGACCACATAGGGCGCGAAACCGCCGCGGTAATTGGGGTCGTAGAGCAGCAGGG
The DNA here is from genome assembly GCA_031269935.1 of Planctomycetota bacterium. Lineage (GTDB taxonomy): Bacteria > Planctomycetota > SZUA-567 > SZUA-567 > SZUA-567 > JAJBSZ01. The sequence goes on along the minus strand of JAISYL010000164.1, from coordinate 202 downwards.
TCGCCCGGACGGCATAGGCGCCGCCGCCCTCGTCGGGCTTGTCCCCCTCCCTGGGGTCGGGGTTCACCAGCTTGAACAGCGGCTGGCGGGAAGCCTCGGACCGATTGTTGATCTGCAGAAGCGCCACGTCGTCGGTAAGCCGGACGCTTAAATACGGCAACTCCACGGTCTCCCCCAGGCCGCCGCCGGCGTCGAGCCTCTG
>JAISYL010000081.1 GCA_031269935.1 Planctomycetota bacterium | reverse complement strand
AGACAAGGAAAAAGTCGCTGGCAGGATGATTTTTGGCCGGCGGTCAGGGGTAAAAATCATCCGAGAAGCGGCTTTTGACGCAGTATAACCCGACGAGACGGCATTTAACAACACGCTCTCAAAACTCTCGCGCAAAGTCGAAGCGGCATCGGAACCGCTCTAACGAAAGCGGGTTATTTTGCCCTTGAATGGATTGTCGATAATCGTGGCCCGCCAAGGTTGAATTGAACCCGCCAATTCCTTAAAAGAAGCCTCTTGGTGTGAGAGGAGACAATGCCATGGCCGTCGACCAGACGTCGGAAAAAATGTTTCGGGAGGCCCGGAAATACCTGGTGGGGGGGGTCGCCAGTTCCCTGCACAAGTCGGAATTCGAGCCGTACCCGATTTACGCCGCCCGGGGGTCGGGATCCCGGCTTTGGGACATGGAGGGGAAGGAGTACATTGATTACATGGGTTCGTTCGGCCCCAGCATTCTAGGCTTCGCCCCGGCCGCGATTAACCGGGCGGTCGTCGAGCAGCTCGAGCGCGGCACTCATTTCGCCCTGCCCACCGAATCCCTGAACGAACTGTCCAGGAAGCTGACCGAAATACTTCCCGGGGCCGATCTGGTCGGCTACCAAAGCACCGGAACCGAGGCGAACCTGGTGAATTTCCGGCTGGCCCGGGCTTTCACCGGGAAAAAGAAAATACTGAAGTTCGAGGGCCATTACCATGGCTGGGCCGACGAGTTGAGCGTGAGCGTCAAGCCGCTCGCCCTCAAAGCCATGGGCTTGCGCAACCGGCCCTGGAAAAATCTCGAAAGCCCAGGCCAGCTTGAGGACGCCCTGGACAATATTTTTGTCCTGCCCTGGAACGATCTGGAAAATTTCGAAAAAACCATCAAGCGCCACCGGCACGAGCTTGCCGCCGTCATCACCGAACCGGTGATGTTCAACGCCGAACCGGTTCTGCCGCGGCCGGGATATCTGGAGGGCCTGCGCCGGATCACCCGCGATAATGACGTCCTCCTGATTTTCGACGAGGTAATCACCGGTTTTCGCCTCGCCCTGGGCGGAGCCGCCGAATATTACGGCGTGGTTCCAGATCTGGTGACCTACGGCAAGGCCATGGCCGCCGGCTACCCCATTGCCGGAGTCGGCGGGCGAAGGGAGATCATGGAATCCGGGGTCCATCCGGCCGGAACCTTCAATGCCAATCCCTTGTGCGTGGCGGCTTCGCTCGCCGCCATCGGCGAATTGGAAAAGCCCGGGGTTTACGAGGGGCTGGCCAGGATAACCGGCCGGTTGGTGGGGGGGGTCAGGGAATTGGGGAGGAAGCATGGGGTCAAGCTGTTCTGCGACGGCTTGGTCTCGGTTTGGCAGCTCCAGTTCGGCATCGACGCGCCCATGAGGGATTTCCGGGACAATTTCAAGGTCGACAAGGCGGCCTACCAGAAATTCTACACCCAATGCCTGGCCAGGGGCGTCCGGCTGCACCCGAGCCGGGGCCGCTTTTATATTTCCACCGCCCATACCGAGAAGGACATAGATCTGACGCTGGGCGTGTTCGACGAGGTATTCGGGGTATTGTTCGGCTGACCGGAGACCGGACATGGGAAAATCGCTTATCAGGGTTGGCCTGGTTTTTGCGGCGCCGGAGGCCCGCCGTTCCCGGCCGATGCGCTGATTGCCGGCGACGCCATCGAGGCCGCGGTCGAGGGGGGATTACGGACCAGGGAATCCTGGACGGCGGCATATTCAGCCCCAAGGACGCCCCGCGGCAGCGAATGGAAGCGATGATCGCCGAAACCCGCCGAAAATACCCTCATGCGGACATCCTTTTCGATCCCCAATTTTACGTGGTTTCGCGAACCGACGAACCGGCGGCGGTTGGTTTTCTGGGCGAGTGGAATTACCTTCGTTCCTACGGACTTGGCCAGCTGGAACGGGAAAAAAATGTTCGGGCGATTCTTAAAACCGTCCTGAACTCGTGCCGGGCTTTGGAGCTTACGGCGATAATCGCGCCCAATGTCATTATATCCCGGTCGCTTGATTCCCGGGAGGCGGTTGTCGCAAAGACGTTTTTGCGCGAAACAAAAAGGGTTTACGCGGAAATGGGTGACGAGCGCCCGGTATACGCCAGTTTGGCCATAGGCCGGGAAGCTCTCCAGGATCGCCGGGAATTCGAGGAATTCCTGAACGACATCACCATGATCGAATCGCCTCCGGACGGAGTTTATTTGCTTGTCGCCGGCCGTTCTCCCGAGGCCAGGACGGAGATATTTCATGCCGACGTCTTGGCGAACTGGATGCTCTTGAATCTGTCTCTGGCGGTAAACGGAATGAAGGTCGTCAATGGGTATAGCGATATGGTCACCCCTTTTTTGGGGGCGGCCGGCGGCTTTGCCGGGGCAACCGGCTGGTGGTCAAACCTGCGATCATTTTCATTGAGCCGCTTTTTCCCTGAAAGGGGCGGAGGAAGACAGCCGGTTCCGCGATATTGCAGTAAAATTTTATTGAACCGGATTTTATTCAATGAAAAAGAACTCGTCGCGACCCGTTTTCCAAAAATCGTCAACGGCTTGCCGCATGACGCGGATTACGATCCAGAACCGGATAGGATCCAGGAAGTACTGCAATCATGGGAAGCCTTGCATTCATTGAATGGCGATATGCTTGCGGGCGATGTCGATGAAAATCTGAAAAACTGCCGGCGTTCCCTGTCCGAAGCGCGAAAATTATACGACGCAATCGCCGCGGCCGGGTTCCGCTGGCTGGATCTCAAGTCCCACGACGATCACCTCGAGCCCCTGGAAATAGGCGTCGCGCAGTTTATGGATAGGGCCGGCTTAACTTGAAATCGCGGCTTCGCGGGCGGCTTTGATTGCCCGGATATGGGCTTCGCGGCCGGGGTTGATTGCCTTTGGCCGGGGAGTGTAGACCCGGGTTATGCCTTTGCCGAGAGGGTTGAACCCCCATAAGCCGACCCGCGCATTCCGAAACAGGGGAAGATTCGCGGCCGCCCTCGGCAATACGGTTTTGGGCACCACCAGGATCGAGGCATTGGCATAATATCCATACCGGTGGGCTTGCGTCAAACCAAGGCGCCAGTCGGAAATTTTCATCTCGAAGGCCCGGATTGTCGGCCTTGCCCGGTCCAAATCGCCCGCCTCCCCGACGGGCGGGGCCGCGTCCCAGCTTAAAACCAGCAAATCGGCGATTCCGTACCCGCTTACGGGGACTTCGCGGACAAACAGCGTGGCGCATTTCCTGGTCCCGGAATGAATATGCCGATGCCTTCGCCGGTAGGCCTGGGCAAAAGCGGAGGCGAACCCGCTTTCCGGTTCCCGCCGCCCCGGCCAGGCGGCAAGAAGATTATTGATCGGGAGGAAGCCGCCGCGGAGATGAATCGCCTCGGCGGCAAACACGGTTTTTCGGAAAGGGCCGGCCCGCATGGTTCACCCGATCCCGCATTCGGCCCTTGGATTCCGGGCCCGCTTCTCCAGCATGATGTCCAGGATAACCTTGTCGGTCTGGCGCATCCCCTCCCCGGCCAGGCGGGCCAGGTGGCGGATGCTGGCCTCGGGATCGGCGTCGACGATCCCGTCGTCCCCCCCGGCCGCCCGGTTGTTCAGGGCCAGGCGCGCCGCCTTGACGGCGGCCCCGGTGGAGGTGGCGATTTTGAGGGCGCAGGCGGCCTTGGCCCCGTCGCAGATCATCCCGGCCAGGTCCCCGGCCATGTTCCGGACGGCCCGGCCCATGGCGTCGAGATCGCCCCCGAGCAGCCGCACCAGCCCGCAGGAGGCGCCGATCGAGGCGGTGAAGGCCCCGCAGAGGGCCGAGAGCCGGCCGACCTGGCGCTTGACGTGGATGGAGACGGCGTGGCTGAGGATCAGCGCCCGCTCCGCCTCCCCCTCCCCCGCCCCGATTCGCCTGGCGATCGCCAGGATCGGCAGGGTGCAGGCGAGGCCCTGGTTGCCGCTGCCGGAATTGGACATGACCGGAAACATCGCCCCGGCCATGCGGACGTCCGCCCCCGCCGCCGTCAGGCGAACGGCGTAAGAGGCGGCGTCGTCCCCCAGGATGCCGTCGGTCCCGGGGGCGAGGCTCTTCCCCACCCGGAGCCCGTAGTCGCCGGCCAGGCCCTCGGCTCCGGCGGCGGCGTTGAGCCGGGCCGCCTCCCGGATGAAGGCGATCGCCTCCCCCGGGGGATCGGCGGCGAATTCCCAAATGCCGGCCAGGGTCAGGGGCCAAGCCCCTTCCCCGCCTTCCCCGGAAGGCGAAGGCTCCATTCGGAACAACGCCCGGCCGTTCCGCTCCCGCCGGGTTATCCGGGAATGCCCGTCCTCGATGACGGTCACCGCCCCGTCGTCCCCGGCGAAAACCGCCACCTCGGCGTACAGCGTCTTTTCCACCCGGGCGATGGCCACCGTCACCCGGCCTTCCCGGAGCATGGCTTCCGCCCTCGCCGCCAAGCCGGGGGCGAGGTTACGCAGCGCCTCCAGCCCCAGGTCGGGATCGCCCCCGAGGGCGCCGGCGGCGGCCGCCGCGTCGAGGCCGGCCCGGCCGATCCCCGGCACCACGACCCCCATCCCGTTCTTGTACAGGTTGCCGCTCACCCGGACGGCTATCCGATCCGGGGGGCGGCCCAAATCCCGGGCCGCCCGGGCGGCGGCCAGGGCCACCGCCGCCGGCTCGGTGCAGCCGAGCGCCGGCGCCATCTCCCGGCGGAGAATCCCGAAATACACGGAAGCCGTTTTCGTATCCATCCCCGCCCTCTTCGGATCCCCGATCCACCCCCTTTCCCGGGAAAGGGATTTCCCGCCGAAAAAGGGGCATTTCCCCCAAAATACCGGCGGACCCGGCCGGGCGCAAGCGAATTGTTCATTTTTAGCTTGCCAAAGCCAAACTCCCCGTTACCATGGCGGAAACGGAAAAGCCCATGAGCGAAACCTTCGCCTATTACGCCCAGTTGACGGTGGACGGGCTGGCCCAGGGGGCCATCTACGCCCTTATGGCCATCGGCTTCGCGGTCATCATGGGCAGCCTCGATCTCGTCACCTTCACCTACGGCGAGGTGGTGATGCTGGGGGCCCTGGCCGGCGGCTACTACGGGGTGGCCGTTCTCGGGCTGGGAATCTGGCTCTCCCTCCTCCTCGGCTTCGCCGCCGCCTGGCTGGCGGGGATGCTTATCGACGCGATCTGCTACCGCCGCTGGCCCGGGGGCCCGCCGGAGGTGTGGCTGATCACCACCATCGGCATCTCCACCGTCCTCAAGAGCGGGGCCCAGGTGCTGTTCAGCACCGAGCAGGAATTCGTCCCCGACGTCATGGACGGCATGTGGGAGATGGGCGATCTCCGCGTCCTCCACATCCAGGTCCTGATCGTCGGCGTCCTCCTGTTCCTCTCCGGCGCCCTCTGGCTCTTTCTCGGCCGGACCCGCCTGGGCCTCCAACTCCGGGCGGTCTCCATGGACAAGACCGCCGCCGCCCTCCTGGGGGTCAGGGTCCAGCGGGTGATGACCATCGGCAACGCCATCGGCTGCGCCCTCGGCGGAGTCGCCGGGGCGCTGCTCGGGGTCTACTACAACTCGGTCTTCGCCATCATGGGCGGGGTCGCCGGCATCAAGGCCTTCGCCGCCGCCGTCTTCGGGGGCCTGACCAGCATCCCCGGGGCCGCCCTGGGGGGACTGCTCCTGGGAGTCCTGGAAAACCTGGGGGTCGACCTCTTCTCCTCGGGCTGGCGCGACATCATCGGCTTCGGGGTGATGATAATCATCCTCCTGATCAAGCCCTCGGGGCTCCTGGGCCGCAAGGGGGCGGAAAGAATATGATTTCCCGCCTCGCCCGCCTCGCCCGGGAGGAGCGGGCCGCGCTTCTGGCCCTGCTGGGGGCGGCGCTCCTGGCCTTCCCGCTGGGGTTCCGGGAAAACAACTACCTTCTCCGGATCGCCATCAACATTTTCCTGTACGCCATTCTCGCCACCAGCCTGAACCTGATAAACGGCTACTCCGGCCAGTTCAATATCGGCCAGGCCGGCTTCTACTGCGTCGGGGCCTACACGGCCGCCATCCTCGCCACCCGCCACGGGGTCGGAATTTGGCTCGCCCTTCCCCTCTGCGGCCTGGCGGCCTCGGCCGCCAGCCTCCTCCTGGGCATTCCCACCGCTCGGCTCAAGGGCATCTTCCTCGCCATGAGCACCCTCGGCTTTTCCGAGATCATCCGCCTGATCGTCCTGAACGGCGGCGAGTTCACCCGGGGCCCGATGGGCATCCCCGGCATCCCCCCGGCCTCGCTTTGGGGGTGGGAACTGAGGACGAACTTCCACATGTACTACCTGGCCCTGGCCCTCGCCGCCCTGACCGTCCTGGTCTCGGCCAACGTCCTCGACTCCCGGATCGGCCGGGCCTGGATCGCCATCCGCGAGGACGAACTGGCGGCCCGGGCCATGGGCATCCCCACCGTCCGCTACAAGATCTACAACCTCGCCTTCTCCACCTTCTGGGCCGGGGTCGCCGGCTGCTACTACGCCTTCCTCTCCAATTTCATCAGCGCCGACAGCTTCCACCTGGACGAAGGCTTCGTCATCCTCGGCATGGTGCTGGTGGGTGGCCTGGGGAGCCTCGCCGGGCCGCTGATCGGGGCGGCGATTCTGGTGGTCATCCCGGAAATTTTTCGTTTCCTCGCCGAATACCGGCTGATTCTTTACGGGGTGGCCATCCTGATTACCATGCATCTCCGGCCCCAGGGCATTTGCGGGGGCGGGGTCATGGACATCGGCGACGCCGGCGGCGTCCGGGACGGGGAGGATCCGCCCGATTCCGGAGCGGAACCGGCGGCCGGGGGGGAGGGGGCGTGAGCGGGGAGCGGATTCTCGAAACCAGGGAACTGTCCGTCCACTTCGGCGGCCTCAAGGCGGTGGACAAGGTCGACATGGAGGTTCTCCGGGGCCGCATCCACGGCATCATCGGCCCCAACGGAGCCGGGAAGACCACCCTTTTCAATGCCCTGACCGGGTTTCTGCGGCCCACCGGCGGCCGGATCCTCTTCAAGGGCATGGATATCGCCGGCTTCCCCTCCCACCGGGCGGCGGAGTTGGGGCTGTGCCGATCCTTCCAGAACATCAAGCTGTTCAAGACCATGACGGCAATCGAGAATGTGCGGGTCGGTTTTCATCACCATCTGCGGACCACCCTGGCGGACGCGGTCTTCCGCACCCGGCGCTTCCGGGAGGAGGAGCGGCTGACCCGTGCGCGCGGCCGGGAACTTCTGGAAACCATGGGGCTAAGCCAATACGCCGATTTCAAGGCGGCCAAGCTCCCCTACGGGACCCAGCGCCGGCTGGAGATCGCCCGCGCCCTCGCCTCGAATCCCGAGCTTTTGCTCCTGGACGAACCGGCGGCGGGCATGAACCCGGCCGAAACGGCGGAGCTCTCCGCCTGCATCCGGCGGATCAGCGCCGGGGGCCGGACCATCGTGGTGATTGAGCACGACATGCGGCTGATCATGGAGATTTGCGACCGGATCACCGTCCTGAACCAGGGGTTGAAGATTTGCGAGGGAGACGCCGAAACGGTCCGCCGCGATCCCGGGGTGATCCGGGCCTATCTCGGGCGCTCCGCCGGCTAGGGCTCGTCCAAAAATAACTTAAACATGCTTAGGGACGATTCGGCATTTAACAACACGTTCTAAAAGTCGACACTAGGGAGCGTTGACTTTGGACCGGGCGTAACATTCGGGAGCGGGCGGATGCTTGAGGTCGAAAACCTGAAGGTGCATTACGGGGGCATCCGGGCGGTCAAGGGGGTCGGCTTCCGGGTGGCCGAGCGGGAGATCGTCGCCATCATCGGTTCGAACGGGGCCGGCAAGTCCAGTTCCCTCATGAGCATCTCGAACGTGGTGCGCAAGGCGGGAGGGAGGGTGCGCTTCGCCGGCCGGGACATCACCTCGGCCGATCCGGCCGACATCGTCCGCCTGGGCGTCGGCCATGTCCCCGAGGGTCGGCGCATCTTCCCCTTCCTGACCGTGGAGGAGAACCTGGTTCTGGGCGACACCGGCCGGACGGGAGGCGGCCCCGGCCGGGTGGGCGCGAGCCTGGGGATGGTGTACGAGCTTTTTCCCCGCCTGGCGGACCGGAAGCGGCAGCCGGGCGGTACCCTGTCCGGGGGCGAACAGCAGATGCTGGCCATCGGCCGGGGCCTGATGCTCGACCCCAGGCTCCTCATGTTCGACGAGCCGTCGCTGGGGCTCGCCCCCCTCGTGGTGGAGGAGATTTTCGAGCTGCTCCTGAAAATCCGCGGCCTGGGGAAGACCATCCTCCTGGTCGAGCAGAACGCCAACATGGCCTTGCAGATAGCCGATCGGGCCTATGTCATCGAAACCGGCCGGATCGCCCTCTCCGGCCGGGCGGCCGATCTCCGCCACGATCCGAA
>JAISYL010000258.1 GCA_031269935.1 Planctomycetota bacterium | reverse complement strand
CGGTTCGCATCGACACCGACATTTTGGCATGGCTGAAAACATACGGCAAGGGTTACCAAACGAAAATCAACGCCATTTTGCGGCGGGAAATGTTTGCCGCAAAGAGCGGATATCAACCGCAATCACTTGATTTATAAACAATTCGAGCGTTTTCCGGCAGCCGCGAAAATCCGCCTAATCCTTCCTCCCGAGGATGGGGGTCAACCCCGAATTGAATTCCCGAAATTCTAGCAACCATTTTCACGGACAAAAAATAAGTGCCGTCCCGCCCGTTTCGGGGAAAAAAATCTTGACAATACCAATAATTCATATATAAATAATATGCATTGGTTGATTTCCTTTAAAAATCCACAACTTGTAATCCCATAAGAAAAGGAGTGCGAGTATGCGAAAAACTGTTTGCGCGGGTTTGCTGTTGGCCGTGGCGACCGCCTTCCTCCCGGCCGGGACGGTTTCGGGGGCGGACAGGATCGTCGTGGCCGACGCCAATTCCACCCATCACCTCAATCTCTATGTGGCTTTTGAAAAGGGATTCTTCGCCAAGCGCGGCCTGGCGGTTGAAATCCAGCAGACCAGCGCCGGGGTGGCGGCGGTGGTGGGGGGGACGGCGGACATCGTCTTCAATTGCCCGACCGGGGTCATCACCCCCATCGCCAAGGGCCAGAACATCACCATCATCGCCCAGGTGAAAATCCCCTGCACCTCCGTCCTGGTCATTCCCGTGGATTCCCCGGTGAAAAAGCCGGGCGATCTCAAGGGACTGCAGCTTGCCGGCCTTTCCACCACCTGCTGCGCCGTCATCGCCATCCGCGACGCCCTGAAAAGCGGATACGACACCGAATTCAGCCTTTCCGCCCTGGCTCCCGGGGCCGCCCTGGCCGCCCTGGAGGCGAATTCGGTGAGCGGTGCCATCCTGGAGGAACCTTTCGTGGCCGAGGCCCTGCTCCTGAGGGACCCCTCCGGCAAGGCCAAGTACAAAACCATATTCGACGGCCATTCGGACGCCGACGGGGACGGGAAGACCGAGGCCAACCTGGCCGGGGAAAACCCGCCCTGCCGCACCATCAACGCCAACCGCGGCTTCGTCGACTCGCGCCTCCCCGACGCCATTTCCTTCATCGCCGCCGTCGACGAGGCGGACAAGCTGATCCGCGCCAATCCCGTCGCCCCGGACATTGTCGCCATCGCCCGCAAATACGTTCCGAACGTGTCCGAGCAGGCCATCATCGACAGCAATCCCAAACTCGGCTTCCAGGTCGCCCTGGACACCAAGGGGCTGATCGGCTATGCCCAGGCCCTGGTCAACCAGGGGACGATCAACAACAACCCCGGCGACGCCCTGTTCGCGCCGCAGTTCAAGGGCTTGACCTGGTGAAAAAGTGAACGACGGCTTTGAAACCCGGGGAATCCGCCGGTTCCTGTGGGAAATCGGCGGATTCCTCAAAAACGCCCTGGGGAATTTCTTCTCCCCCGGCTTTCTCTGTCTTTTCGTCCCGCTGCTCCTGCTTTGGGAGTTCCTGCCCCGGCTGGACGTCATTCCGGAAAGCCTCCTGCCCCGACTGAGCACGGTGGCGGCGGCCTTCGTCGACATGCTTCTGCGCAAGCAACTCCCGCTCCACATCCTTTACAGCCTGGGGCGCTTCTTCGCCGCCTTCGGCATCGCGGTGGCCCTGGCCGTCCCCCTCGGCCTCCTCATGGGCTGGAACCTGAAAATCCGCGCCATCCTCCTCCCGCTCTGGCAGCTTCTTTCGCCGATTCCTCCCCCGGCCTGGGTCCCCATGACCATCATCGTCTTCGGGATCGGCACCAACATGCACATTTTCCTGATGTTCATAGGGATATTCTATCCCGTTCTTTTCAACACCTACCAGGGGATCAAGGACACCGATCCCCGTTTCCTCGCCTCGGCCCGGGTGTTCGGGGCGAGCGAACTCACGCTCCTGCGCAAGGTTTATTTCTGGCACGCCTTCGGCTCCATCATCATGAGCCTGAAGACCGGCGTCTCCATGGGGCTGGTGATGCTGGTGATTGGCGAGGCCTACGGCGGCAGGATGGGCATAGGCTATCTTCTGGGGCAGGCGAAGGACTATTTCCTCATTCCCGACATGATGGTCTGCATGGCGGTCACCGGCTTCATCGGCTGGTTCCTGATCGAGGTGCTCAAATACGTGGAAATCAAGCTCGCCGTCTGGAAGGTGGGGAGATAAGCCCCGATGATCGAGGCCCGCGGCATCGGCAAATTTTTCTCGGTGGTGAACGACAAGGGGCTGGCCGAGGGCCTGACCGCCGTCCTCAACGTGTCCCTGGCCATTCCCGACGGCCGGATCGTCAGCCTGGTCGGGCCCTCCGGCTGCGGCAAGTCGACCTTCCTGGAAATCCTGGCCGGCCTCCAGGCCCCCAGCGACGGGGAAATCCGCATCGACGGGAAGCTGGTGCTGGAGCCCCTTCCCTCGACCCGGAAGGAAATGGAGGATTACAAGCGGCGCTACCGCTTCATTTCGCCCCTGGCCAACGGCGTCTTCCGGGATCGCCCCAAGCACGACATCGCCATGATTTTCCAGGACTACGCGGTTTTCCCCTGGATGACGGCGAGGCAGAACATAGTTTTCGCCCTGAAACTCCGCTCGGCCGGGAAGAGGCGTTCCGAACGCCCCTCCCGGGCGGAAATGGCGGAAAAGGCCAGGTTTCACCTGGCCCGGGTCGGACTGGCCGGGGCGGACAACAAATATCCCTCCCAACTGTCCGGGGGCATGCGGCAGCGGCTCGCCCTGGCCCGGGCGCTGGCGGTGGAGCCGAAAATCATCCTCATGGACGAGCCCTTCGCCGCGGTCGACGCCCTGGCCCGGGAAAAGCTGCAGGACGATCTCCTGCGCCTGTGGGGCGAGACGCTGGAAAGCCCCCGTCCCGTCATAATCGTCATGGTGACCCACGACGTCCCGGAGGCGGTCTATCTTTCCGACGAGGTGATCGTCTTCTCCCCCTGTCCCGGGACCATCCGCAACCGGATCCCCGTGGACATCCCCCGCCCCCGGGCCCGGACCGGCCCGGCCAGCGTGGAATTGCAGGAGCGCATCTACGCCATGCTGGAATACGACATCAACCAGGAAAGCGAATATTCAATATGAGCGGGCACGACGGCGGCGGGGCGGCGGCCGACCGCCGCGGACGAATCTACGCGGACATCACCGCGGCTCGGGGCAACACCCCCCTGGTCCGCCTGGCCAAGCTGGGAAAGGGCCTCCCCGGCGTCCTGCTCGCCAAGGTGGAATCCTTCAATCCCATGAACAGCGTCAAATGCCGCATCGGGGCGGCCATGCTGGACGCGGCCGAGCGGGAGGGCGGGCTGAAGCCCGGCGGCACCGTGATCGAGCCGACCTCCGGGAACACCGGCATCGGCCTCGCCTTCGCCTGCGCCGCCCGGGGCTACCGGCTCGTCCTCACCATGCCGGAAACCATGTCGGTGGAACGCCGCAAGCTGGCCGGGATGCTGGGCGCCGCCGTGGTGCTCACCTCCGGCAAGGACGGCATGAACGGGGCCGTCCGCAAGGCCAGGGATCTCCTGGCCCAGACGCCGGGCGGCTTCATGCCCCTCCAATTCGAGAACCCGGCCAATCCTGAGGCCCACCGGCGCACCACGGCGGAGGAGATCTGGGCCGACACCGGAGGGGAGGTGGACGCCTTCGTCGCCGGGGTGGGAACCGGCGGCACCATAACCGGGGTCGGGGAGGTGCTCAAGGCCCGCCGGCCGGGGGCGAGGATCGTGGCGGTGGAACCCGACGCCTCGCCCGTGCTCTCGGGCGGCCGGCCGGGGCCGCACCGCATCCAGGGGATAGGCGCCGGGTTCGTCCCCAAAATCCTCAACCGCTCCCTCCTGGACGAAATCGCGCGGGTGACCAACGAGGACGCCATCCGGACGGCGCGGGAAATGGCCCGGACGGAGGGCATCCTGGCCGGCATCTCCGCCGGGGCGGCGGTCTGGGCGGCCCGCCGGGTCGCCGCCAGGCCGGAAAGCGGGGGCAAGAACATAGTGGTCATCCTGCCCGATTCGGGCGAACGCTACCTCTCGACCCAGCTTTCGGATTTGGAGAATTGAGCGGACGTTCCGGGGGATCCTGGCCGGGCCGCCCCGCGCGCCCCGGCCGAACCGCCCCGGAGCGAATGGTTCGGGGCGGCGGCGTTCGCGAAAATGCGGGAGATCGCCGCCGCCAAATCCTCGCAAGCGGTGCGCTCGCCGCCCGGGCGGCACCGAATGACGAAAGCGTTGGGGCTCGTAAAGAAATAACGTTTACATCGGGGCGCGGCGGTTCAACGTCCGCGGGGCTTTTTCATGCCGAAGTTGCAAATGTTATTTATTTCCGCGGATTCGCCATGCCATGGTCACTCCCGGGCGTGCGGAACTCGAAGGTGACATAGAAGTCGATGAAACCTTTCTCGGCGGCGTTGGAGGAAGGCGTCGATGGTCGGGAAACCTTTAAAAAAGCGCTTGTTGTAATCGCCGCGCAGGCGGACGGGAAGCGGATTGGCCGTATCCGGATGCGGCGCATCCCCGATGCCGGCGGGAAAAGCCTTATGGGCTTCGTCGCAGACTCGATTGTGCCGGGTAGCCTGGTCCATACAGATGGCTGGTCGGGCTACGCGGGGCTGGCCGAAAAGGGGTATAGTCATAAGGTCACGGTTATCAAGCATTCGGGGTCAACCGCACACGAACTATTGCCACGTGCGCATCCGGTGGCGTCATTGCTCAAGCGCTGGATACAAGGGACTCACCAAGGGGCTGTCAGTCCGGCGCATTTGGACGGTTACCTTGACGAGTTTACCTTTCGCTTCAACCGTCGTACTTCATCAAAATGTTGTAGGGGGTTACAATGGCAATCGAGACGAAAATCCTGAAAAGAAACATGACCGAAAACTTGACAGTAACAATACGGACTTTGAACGTAAAATAATGACTTATGTGAACGATGGAAGTTGCCAAAAACCGGCGAATTCTGCCGATCCGGGAATGTCTGAAAAATTAAAAACCCTTGAAACCACAAGGGGTTGCAAGGGTGTGATAACTGGTACCTGCTCCGCGGCTCGAACGCGGGACCTACTGATTAAGAGTCGATAACATAGAAATTATAACCTATTGCGCCACGACGAGATATATGATAACTTATCGCATCGCCACGGTTTACGCACCAATAACTTCGGCGACATTCGGCGACATTCAGCGTGAAAAACTTTCAATTGGTGCGGCATTGGTGCGGGGAAATTCCTGCCTGCCTCCGCTTTCAGTATCTGCCGCCAACAAGTTCATTGGTCTTATCTTTACTCTGTACGGACATCCGTACAGGAATGTCTTGGCCATAGGAATGTCAGCCGACCCCTCTCAACACCCCACGACATGGATGGTCCGGCCGCCCGCCAGCTTTTCCGTGTCCCAAGAGATCTTCTTTGTCCAGGGCTTTTTCGGGCTGCGGTCGAAGACGATTAGCCAGCCGATCTTCGCCCCGAAAGCGTCCATATACTCGGCCGTCTGCGCCAATCCCCTTTTCTTGGCTCCCCGGCCGGCCAGCTTCAACTCAATCGGGTAGGATTTTCCGGCATACCGCAGGCAAAGGTCCACCCGGCCCCGCCCCACCGCCATCTCCCGGGTGATGAACGCCCCTCCGTTCGCCACCCGCTGGAGAAAAGCCTGCAACACCAGATGCGGCATCGCCTCCAGATATTCGCCTTTTTTTAGATAGACGCCCGCGTTCTCCCGCCAGAATTGCTGGAACGTCCGCAGGAGCGGGGTCAAATCCAGTTTCTTCCCGTCCATCCAGCGGTTGGCCAGTTCCCGGGGCATCCGGGCCTGGAGGTCGTAAGTCAAGCTCCGGACAATGACTTCGCGGTAGATGGGATTGGCGGGTTCAAGCGCGCCGGCGGCGCCGATCTTCACCAAGCCAAGATCCAGGCAGAACTTGGTGTCGTCGTGGAGGAGGGACACTTCGTTATCCGCTCCGGTGAGCATCGGTTCGATTACCTTTTGCACCCTCGGCTCCTTAAGCCTATCCAGGAGCGAGTCGATATGGGTGTCCCGCCGCTTCATCAGGGCGTCGGCGGCGCCGTCGATGTGCCCGGCGGTCACGGGAATGGAATAGTCGCGCTTGAGATCGTCCTCCACCACCTGCCTCGCCAGGGCGTTCGCCAGCCAGGGCTGGCCCTCCGTCCAATACCAGGCCCGCTCGACCGCCTCCGGCTCGAAAACCTGGCCGGTCGC
>JAISYL010000150.1 GCA_031269935.1 Planctomycetota bacterium | reverse complement strand
CCTCCGGCCACCCCCAGCCCCCCGCCGCCAGGAACCAGGCCAGCAACCACAAACCTGCCCGTCCGCCTTTTTCCCGCCTCCGGCCCGCCGCCCGCGCCCTTCCCTGGTCCATGGAACAGCCCTCCTGATTTCCCGGAGCCGGCAAGGACGATTGCCGCCGGCGCGGCCCGGGCGAAGTTCAATTTGCCGCTCCGGCAAAGACAATGGCCGGGCGGACGGAATTAAACCTTGCATCGGCTTAATCAGGATGAAAATGCGCCGAAAATGCCGGGGCCGGCGGGCGGGAGAAGGGAAATTCCGCGCTAAGGACAGGGGGGAAGGGAAATAAGGCTTCCGAAGGAAATTTTCGGGAATTGCGGGCAAATCGAGGGGAAACGGCCAATACCGGTCACCGGCGATTGCCCAAGCGGGGGCGGGCGGAGGCGCCGGGGCTCGGCGGGCGCGCCGTCGCCGCCCAAGCCGGATGCCCTTGGCGACCGCTCAACCCGCCTCCCCGGTCCCGGCCTTCCCCCTTCGGCCCCTCCTCCCCCCTCCGGGCCGGCCCCGGGCCCGGGCCTTCTTGATCCGCGCCCGGGGATGGTTCCCGGCGTAGGAAATGGGGGCCTTGAGTTCCAGCAGGGTGTCCCGGAGCCGGGCGGCGTCCTCGTAGCGCATTTCGGCCGCGGCGGTCTCCATTTCCTGCTGGAGCAGGCGGATGCGATCCTCGGGGGTCAGCCCCCCGGTGGGGATGGAGCCGCCCAGGGCCGGCAGGTAAAGCATCTTTTCCTCCCGGACCCCGAAAAACTCCTCCAGCCCGGTTTCCAGCCCCCGCTTGACCGAGGCCGGGGTGATGCCGTGCTTGGCGTTGAAGGCCAATTGGGCCTCCCGGCGGCGACCGGTCTCGTCCAGGGTCTTCCGCATGGCGTCGGTAACCCGGTCGGCGTAGAGGATGACCCGGCCCTCGGTGTTCCGGGCGCAGCGGCCGATTATCTGGATGAGGCTGGTGGCGTTGCGGAGGAAGCCCTCCTTGTCGGCGTCCAGGATAACCACCAGGGAGACCTCGGGGAGATCCAGCCCCTCCCGCAGGAGATTCACCCCGATCAGGGCGTCGTGGACCCCGGTCCGGAGATCCCGGAGAATCTCCACCCGATCCAGGGTGTGGATGTCGGAATGGAGATACGCGGTCTTCAATCCCCGCTCCCGGCAGTAGGAATCCAGATCCTCGGCCAGCCGCTTGGTCAGGGTGGTGACCAGGGCCCGCTCGCCCCGGGCGGCCCGGGCCTGGATTTCCCGGAGGATGTCGGGAACCTGGCCCCGGGTGGGGCGCACCTCCACCGGGGGATCGACCAGCCCGGTCGGGCGGACCAGGAGTTCGACCGGGGGTTCCCCGTCCAGGGAAAGTTCGTAGGGGGCCGGGGTGGCCGAAACGTGGATGGTCTGGGGCTGGATGGCCTGGAACTCCTCCCATTTGAGCGGCCGGTTGTCCAGGGCCGAGGGCAGGCGGAAGCCGTGCTCGACCAGCACCTTCTTCCGGGCCTGGTCGCCGTTGTACATCCCCCGGACCTGGGGGAGGGTGACGTGGGACTCGTCCACGATGAGGAGCCAGTCCCGGTCCGGGAAATAGTCGAAGAGGCAGGCCGGCCTTTCCCCGGCCCGGCGGCCGTCGAAATGGCGGGAATAGTTCTCGATGCCCTTGCAATAGCCGATTTCCTCGATCATCTCCAGATCGTAGCGGGTGCGGCTTTCCAGGCGCTGGGCCTCCAGGAGGCGATCCTCCCGCTTGAAGAGGGCCAGTTGTTCGGCCAGTTCGGCGTTGATCCCGTCCACGGCGGCGGCGGCGGCGCTTTCGCTAAGGACGAAATGGGTGGCGGGGAAAATGGCCCGGTGGCGAAAGCGCATGAGCAGTTCGCCCGTCAGGGGATCGAATTCGTGGATGTCCTCCACCCGGTCCTCCCCCATTTCCACCCGGATGGCGGTCTGGGTGTAGGCCGGCCAGACGTCGATCGCCTCGCCCCGGATCCGGAAGCACCCCCGCTGGAAGTCGAAGTCGTTGCGCTGGTATTCCATCCGCACCAGCCGGGTCAGCATGGAACGGCGATTCACCTCCTCCCCCACCTGGAGGGCGAGGGCGATGTCCCGGTATTCCTGGGGCCGGCCCAGGCCGTAAATGCAGGAAACCGACGCCACCACCACCACGTCGCGGCGGGTGAGCAGGGCCGAGGTGGCGGAAAGCCGCAGCCGCTCCAGGTCGTCGTTGATGGCCGCGTCCTTTTCGATATAGGCGTCGGTCTGGGGAATGTAGGCCTCGGGCTGGTAGTAGTCGTAATAGGAGACGAAATATTCCACCGCGTTATGGGGGAAGAACTGGCGGAACTCCGAATAGAGCTGGGCGGTGAGGGTCTTGTTGTGGGAAAGGATCAGGGCCGGCTTTTCCGTCCGGGCGATGAGGTTCGCCATGACGAAGGTCTTGCCCGAGCCGGTGACCCCCAGGAGGGTCTGGTGCTCCCGGCCCGCCCGGACCCCCTCGACCAGCTTTTCGATGGCTTCCGGCTGCTGCCCGGCGGGGGCGAAATCGGAGCGCAGGCTGAACAGGGGCATCAGCTCTCCCGGCCGCCGGTGAACCGCCCGGGGGAGGCGGAATCGGCCGGAACCGGCCCCAGCAGCTTGTCCAGCAGCCCGGCCAGGCGATCCCGGAGTTCCAGGCGGGGGACGATCTGGTCGATCTGGCCGTGTTCCAGGAGGAATTCGGCCGACTGGAAGCCGGGCGGCAACTCGGCCTTGATGGTGGTCTTGATGACCCGGGGGCCGGTGAAGCCGATTTGCGCCTCCGGCTCGGCCAGGATGATGTCCCCCAGGGAAGCCCAACTGGCCCACACCCCCCCCATGGTGCTCTGGGTGCAGACGCTGAGGAAGGGGACCCCGGCCCGGTCCAGCAGGTTGACGGCGGCGGCGGTCTTGGCCATCTGGAACAGGGAAAACAGCCCCTCGTACATCCGCGCCCCCCCGCCCGAACCGGAAAAGACGATCAGCGGCAGCCGGCGCGCCGCCGCCGCTTCCGCCAACCGGACGAAGCGCTCGCCCATCGCCGCCCCCATGGACCCGGCCAGGAAGCGGCTGTCGGTGGCCCCGATCGCGATCGGCCGCCCCCGCAGCCGGCCGAGGCCGGAAAGCATGGCGTCGGCCAGGCCGGTGGCCGAGCGGGACTTGGCCAGCTTGGCGGCGTAGCTCTCGATGCCGGCGCCCTTGAACCCGAAGACGTCGACCGCGGCCAGGCCGGGGTCGAGTTCCTCGAAGGCGCCGTAGTCGATGGTGGCCTGGATCCTTTCCTCGGCCCCCAGGACGTGATGGTGGCCGCACTTGCCGCACACCCGGAGGCTCGCCTCGAAATCGACCCGCATCAGCACTTCCCCGCAGCGCTCGCACTTGGCCCCCGGGCCGGTGCCGATCTCCCGGATTCCGGTTTGGGGACGGAGCCCCAGCTTGCTCTTCAGACCCCGCCATTCCAGCGCCATGGAAACGTCTCCGCCCGTCCGGACCGCGGACGGCTTTTATCCCCGGCCGCCGGACAAAAATCATCCCGCCGGCGTCTTTTTCGCTTGTCCATCCGGACGATCCGGCAATTTGTCAACCAGCCCTCAAGCCTGGAGGTCGCCGCCGAAGAAATCCACCCAGGCGTTGACCTCCGTCCCCGACAGCCGACGGCATTTCATCCGCATGACCTCGGCCGCCGGCATATCCCGCCGGCCGATCGGCCCGGATTTCGCCTCCCCGCCCCGGATGAGTTCCAGGAATTCCCCCACCCCCAGGCAGGCGGCTCCGAAACCCTTGAGGCCGCCCCTCAGTTCCCGATCATTCGATACCGCGATCACCCGCCGGGCGGAATCGCCCAGGCCTTCCAGATCGGAAAGCATGCGATCGTCCGCCTTCCGGCCCGGGCCGCACCAGCGCACCCTGAGGTCCGCCAGCCGGGTTTCGCTCCAGGACAGGCCGCCGTCCAGGAACACCAGGGTCCGCCCGCCCCGGCCCCCCAGGTGGCGGGAGAGGATCCGGAGGGACCGTTCCAGGGCCCGGACGATGTCAAGGCCCGAGCCGGCCCGGAGCAAGCCCCGGGTGGCCTCCCATTGATGGAAAAAATTGAACCCGTCCAGCCAGAATTCCTGGTCCACGCCCAAAGCCAAGCCCGAGGTAAAAGCCTGTCGACAAATCGCCGGATCGTCCGGCCGGCCATAATAACCCGATTCAGGCCGGAACGCAACCATTTCCCCCGCCCGGAACCGGGAATCTCAACCAAAACCGGAATCCCGGCCGGGGACTTGCAAACCTCGCCCCGATTCCTATAATGGTAGTCCTCCGCCAAGGACAAATCTCCGATTTGGACTTGGCGGGGAGTGTCTCCGGTTCAGCCGGCTCCCGCCTCCGGGGAAGTGAATTCCCCTTCGGCGGCGGAGGTTGATTTTGAAGCGAACGGACTTCGGCATTCGCAAGGTTGGCCTTTTTCGGACCAGCGGGCATTAGGCCGGAAAAAAGTTGAAGCCGGCCGGCCGGCGGGTCCGATAAACCAAGCGGAAGGCCGCCGGACCGGGAAGATTGGAACCAACCGGAAGCGAGGAACGGGCGAAAGGGGAAAGGATTGATCGCATGTCGATAAGGGCCGGGTGGCTCCGCTTGGCGTTCGTCCTCTTCCTGGGCTTGGCCGCCTGCCGGCCCGGCGGCTCCGGCGAGTCCTTCTTCGAGGACACCGAACTCCCCGGGGATCCCGGAACCTCCGCGAACCTCCCCGAAACGGCCAACATCGGCGGCCCCGACGCCGAGGGGGCCATGGTGACCGCCATCGAGGTCATGAACACCGTCACCACCACCCCGGAACAAATCATCTACCGGATGTCCACCCGGGTCGGCCACCCCCTGAACGAGCGGGTCCTGGACGGCGACTTCCAGCGCCTCGCCGGCATGGGCTTTTTCGACGACGTGCAGATCAAGAAGGAATTCGACGGGGCCGGGGTGAAAATCGTGGTGGTGGTCAGGGAAAAGGACATCATCCGCCGCATCCAGTTCACCGGCAACCAGCAAATCCGGACCCGCCGGCTCACCGGCCTGATTGAAAGCAAGGTGGGGGAACGCTTCGACGCCGGCAAGGGCAACCGGGACCGCCGGGCCATC
The DNA here is from genome assembly GCA_031269935.1 of Planctomycetota bacterium. Lineage (GTDB taxonomy): Bacteria > Planctomycetota > SZUA-567 > SZUA-567 > SZUA-567 > JAJBSZ01. The sequence goes on along the minus strand of JAISYL010000150.1, from coordinate 9,377 downwards.
GAGGATTTTCTCCACAAGGAATACTATTATTTCGGCGAGGTGCGGGTGGACACCGAACCCTTCGAGGACGGAATCCTCCTGAACTTCACCCTGGACGAGGGCGGCCGCCTCTACGTGGCCGACATCGAATTCCGCGGCAACACCGTCTTCACCCGCAAGGCCCTGCTGGCCAAGATGGAAACCAAGCGCTCGGGCCTGATTTCCCGGGGCAAATACCTCCGCCGCAACTTCGAGCGCGATCTCGAGCGCATCCGGATGTCCTACCTGGACAAGGGCTACCTGGACGTGAAGGTGACCGAGCGCCCCTTCGAGGTGACCGCCAACACCCCGTCCTCCCGCTGGCAGCGCCGCGACGCCTACCTGCACGTGGATATCGAGGAGGGGGAGCAATACCGGGTGGGGCGGGTCGATTTCGATTTCGTCGGCTCCAGCCTGGTGAGCGAGGAGAGAATTCGCCAGGTCATCCGGACCATGCCGGGCGAGGTCTACAGCCCGATCATGATCCAGGAGGACGCGATCAAGATCCGGGAGATCTACGGCCAGGCCCCCAATTCCCGCTATTTCACCCGGGTGTTTCCGGATCCGCAAATCACCGAGGACGGCTTGGTGATGGACGTCGCCTTCCGCATCCAGGAGGGGCCCGAGGTGATGGTCGAGGGGGTCCGGGTCACCGGGCTCACCCACACCAAGGAGGTGGTGGTGCTGCGGGAATTCGAACTCTTCCCCGGAGAGAAAATCGATTCCCGCAAATTCACCCGCTCCCGGGAGAACATCGAGAACCTGGGCTACTTCAAGGAGCGGCCGAACATCGAAATCCGCGAGGGTTCGGCCCCCAACCGGGCCATCATGGTGGCGGAACTGGAGGAAATCCCCACCGGCAAGATCACCGCCGGGGTGGGGGTGTCGTCCCAGGACAGCATCGTCGGCTCCTTCGGGATCAGCCAGCGCAACTTCGACTACCGGGACCGGCCGAAAAGCCTGCGGGACCTCTACACCGGCAAGTCCTTCCGGGGGGCCGGGCAATCGTTCTCCATCAACGTCTCGGCCGGCAGCAAAAGCCAGAGCCATTCGGTCAGCTTCACCAATCCCTGGATTTTCGGGAAACCCATCAGCATGACCGCCTCGCTCTTCTACAGTTCCTACAAGTATGACGACGATCCCAGCGACTACCACGAAACCCGCTACGGCGCCTCCCTGATCTTCGGCAAGCGGCTCTTCGACCTCAAGGAATTGACCGTCAGCGGTGGCTACCGCCTGGAGATGGTGAAGATGTCCCACTTCAGCGAAGGCTATTACGGCCGCGACATCGGGCACCAGAAGGGCAGCCATAACGTGAGCCGGTGGCTGGCCGGCATCAACTACGATTCCCGCGACAGCGTGTTCGAGCCCACCCGGGGGAGCCAAGCCGGGCTCAACCTGGAACTGGCCGGGACGGCGGCCGGCAGCAGCAAGGATTTCTGGCGCGCCCTGTTCACCAGCCAATACTTCATCCCCTTCTTCACCGACAGCCTGGACCGGAACTGGAGCCTCGGCTTCCGGGGGGACGTCTCCCTCGCCCAGGCCTACGGCCGCGGCGACGGGAAAAGCGACGGGGTGGACTATTCCAGCGAAGTCCCCTTCTTCGAGCGCTTCCACGCCGGCGGGGTCGGCTCGCTCCGGGGCTACGACTACCGGGGGGTCTCCCCCCGCGACTGGCGCGGGAACTCCATCGGGGGGGAGGCGGCCGCCACCGCCTCGGTGGAACTCTTCTTCCCCATCTGGGACAGGATCATCCGGGGGAGCGCCTTCTACGACGTGGGGACCGCTTGGCGCTATTGGGACAAGCCGGGCTACGACGATCCCTACGACAAAAAAGACGAGTACATTAATTCCGCCAACCGCAAAATCCGGACCAGCTTCGGGTTCGGCCTCCACATCAAGACCCCGCTCGGCCCCATGCCGGTGCGCCTCTATTACGCCTTCCCCATGGGAAAACAGGAACACGACGAAACCCAGCGCTTCCAGTTCACCATGGGAGCCCTGTTCTGAAAGCCGGCGGGCAAATCGGCCGGATCTCCTTGGCGGACAAGGGAAAAGCCGGCGGCGAACGTTTTTTGCCCGGCGCCCGGGAGCGAAAATAGCGCCCGAAGCCGTTTTCGTCGTGATATAATTCCAACTAGACGGCAATTCGCCCCCCAATTTCCCAGGCGCCGCCCCCGGACAAAAAATTCCCCGGCGTCAGCCGATTTTTTTTGACATTTTCCCCTCTTTTCCCACACTTCACTTATTGTTGACCTTTAAAGGAAATCGGGCCAACCGCCGCCCGATTTCCTTTAAAGATAAAACCGATTGCGTTTCAATGGGGGGTTTTTAGTCAACTCGACTTTGACCGGCGGCATTGCAAAAAAAACGACGCTGAAACCAACGCCCTGAAACTTTGAAGGAAATCAAACGGCGGTTTGTTTGATTTCCTTCAAACGTCAACCCAAACAAGGACTCCGCCATGCGCAAAGCATTATTGTTCCTGATAATAGCCGCCCTGGGAGGAAGCGTCGGCTGGAAATACTGGCAAAACCTGGCGGCGGAGGAGAACCAGGGGCCGGCCGATCCCGGGCGGCAGGTGGTGGCGGTGGAGACGGCGGGCATAAGAAAGGCGGATCTCCACGATCTGGTCACCTTCACCGGCAGCATCCAGGCCGAGGAGCGTTATGACGCGGCCCCCAAAATTTCCGGCATCGTCAAGGAAATAAATTTCAACGCCGGCGACACCGTCAGGCGGGGCGACATCCTGGCCGTGCTTGACGACGCCGAATACCTGCTCGAGGTCGAGCGGGAGGAAGCCTCCCTCCGGGTTGCCCAGGCCGCCGCCGCCGACGCCGAAAGCCAACTCGTCCTGGCCCGGCGCGATTTCAGCCGGGCCGAGAACCTCCGCCGGGAAATGGTCATTTCGGCCCAGGAGTTTGATCGCTACGACGCCACCCTCAAGGCCCAGGAGGCCAAGCTGGACACCGCCCGGGCCCAGGTTCGGCTGGCCGAGGCCCTGCTCAAGACCGCCCAGGTGAAGCTGGGCTACACCCGGGTCAAGGCCGACTGGAACGGGGGAAGGGAAAGCCGGGTCATCGGCCGGCGCTTCTTCGACGCCGGCGCCCTGGCCCCCGCCAACACCCCGATCCTTTCCGTCCTCGACATCAGCCTGGTCCGGGCGATCATCACGGTCAACGAGAAGCGCTATCCCCTGATCGCCCCGGGGAGCGAGGTCGAGGTGTTCACCGACGCTTTTCCCGGCCGCTCCTTCCGGGGGAATGTCTCCCGCATCCCCCAGGAACTTGACGCCCTCACCCGGGAAGCCGAGGTGGAGGTGCGGATCGAGAACCGCGATCTCCTTCTCAAGCCCGGAATGTTCATCCGGGCCGCCATCGAATTCGCCCGCAACCGGGACGCCGTGGCCGCCCCCCTGGCGGCGGTGGTGCGCCGCGACGACGGCAGCCGCGGGGTCTACCTGGTGGAGGAGGAACGCACCCGGGCGGTATTCCGCCCGGTCACCGAGGGGATAGTGCAGCAGGGCCTGGTGGAGTTGGTGGACGGGGACGACCTGCTCGGCCGGGAGGTGGTGGTCCTGGGACAGCATCTGCTCAGGGACGGGATGGCCGTCCGGGTGGCGGAAACCGATTTCCACCGTCCCATCGCCAGGGCCGATTCATGAATCTCCCCCGCTTCGCCATCCAGCGCCCGATTTTCACCGTCATGGTGACCCTCATAGTGTTGATTATCGGCGGCATTTCCCTGACCCGGCTGCCGCTGGACCTCATGCCCGACATCTCCAACCCCATCGTCAGCATCCGCACCGAATACGAAAACGCCGGCCCGGAAGTGGTGGAGGAACTCGTCACCCGCCCCATCGAGGAGGCGGTGGCGGCGGTTCCGGGGGCGGAGGAGGTCACCTCCAACTCCTCGGAGGGGAACTCCAACGTCACCGTCCGCTTCGCCTGGGGAACCGACTTGGACGCCGCCGTCTCCGACGTCCGGGACCGGATCGACCGGATAATCGACAATCTCCCCGACGACTGCGACCGGCCCGTCCTCTTCAAGTTCGACTTTTCCTCCATGCCGGTGGTTTTCGTCGGCATTTCCAGCGAAATGGACCCGGTGGCGCTCAGGACCCTGATCGACGAGCAAATCAAGTTCCGGATCGAAAGCATCGGCGGGGTGGCCTCAATGACCCTCTTCGGCGGCCGGGAGCGGGAAATCCTGGTCGACATCGATCCCTATCGGCTCAAGGCGGTGGGGGCGCGGCTGGGGCGGGTGATGGAAGTTCTCAAGCTCGCCAACGTCAACCGGCCGGCCGGCTACGTCGACAGCGGCAACCACGAGATAACCATCCGGGCCCCGGGCGACTTCTCCTCCATGGAGGAAATCAGGGAAACCATCCTCTTCGTCCGGGACGGCGCCCCCGTCCGAATCGGCGATGTGGCGGAGGTGAGCGACGGCATGAACCGGGTGCGGAGGATTTCCCGAATAGACAGCCTGAACGGCATCCGCATGGCCGTGATGAAGCAGTCGGGCGCCAACACGGTGGCGGTGGCCGCCCGGGTGGTGGAGGAAATCGAGGCCATCCGCCGGGAATATTCCAATCTCAACGTCAAGATCATCATCAACACCGCCGACTACATCAACAATTCGATAAACAATGTCGCCGTCTCCGCCGTGGCCGGCGGCGGCCTCGCCATTTTCCTGGTCCTTTTTTTCCTCCGGAACATCCTTTCCACCCTGGTGATCGCCATATCCATCCCGATTTCCATAGTCGCCACCTTCGCCGTCCTTTTCCTCAGCGGCCTCACCCTCAACCTGATGACCCTGGGGGGGCTGGCCCTGGGGGTGGGGATGCTGGTGGACAGTTCCATCGTGGTGCTGGAGAACATCTACCGCATCCGGGACGAAGAGGGCCTGAAAGCGGCGGCGGCGGCGGAGAAGGGAACCAACGAAGTCTACGCCGCCATCATCGCCAGCACCCTGACCACTCTGGTGGTGTTCCTGCCCCTGGTGTTCATCAAGGGCATGGCCGGCCTGATGTTCCGGGAATTCGCGTCAGTGGTGGCCTTTTCCCTGGCCTGCTCCCTGGCCGCCGCCGTCCTGCTGGTGCCGATGCTGGCCACCCGGATGATCCGCCTCCAGGCGAAGAAGCCGCTGACCGGCCTGACCCGGCGCCTGTTCAATCTGAGCGAATCCCTGTTCCTGCGGATGGAAGGCGAATACCGGAACGCCGTTGCCTGGTGCCTGGACCGGCGCTGGAGCACCCTCGCCCTGGTCGGCCTGCTGCTGGCCGGCTCCCTGGCCCTCCTCGCCAAAATCGACCGGGAGCAGTTTCCCAAGACGGACGAGGGCAGCCTCATCATCGACGCCGAGATGGAAACCGGCATCCGCCTGGCCATGATGGACGACAGAACCAAATTCCTGGAGGAAAAGATCCGGGAACTGGTTCCAGAAACCAGGGCCATGGTTAGTTCGGTGGGGGGGAATTCCTGGCGCGGGGTCGCCACCCACCAGGCCAGCGTCAACGTCCGCCTCGGCACCCGCGAGGAGCGCCGGCGGACGGGCGGGCGGACGACCGAGCAGATAGCCCGGGAACTCCGCCAAGCCTTCGCCTCCCTTCCCGGCATGACGGTCAGGGTGCGCGAGGGCCGCAGCTTCGGCCGGGGCGGCATGGGCGGCGGTTCCGAGCCGGTCCAGGTCTATGTCCGCGGCCATGACCTGGACGTTTCCTCCGAACTGGCCGACCAGGTGTTGGGGATAATGAAAAACATTCCCGGGGTGGTCGACGCCCGCATCACCCGCGAAGGCCGGGTCCGGGAGGCGCAACTCAGGATTGACCGCCGGAAGGCGGCCGATCTCGGGCTCTGGGTGGAGGACATCGCCGCCTTCCTGGAAATCTGCATGGCGGGGAAAACCGCCGCCCAGTACCGCTCCGGCGGGAAGGAATATAACATTGTCGTACGCCTGCGGGATTCCGAGAAGATGACCATCGACGAGCTTCTCGGCCTTTCCCTGGCCAATTCGGACGGCCGCCAGGTATCGCTCCGGAACGTAATCGAAGTGGAAGACGACCAGGGTCCGACCGTCATCGAGCGCAAGGACCAGCAGCGGGTTTCCAACATCAGGGGATCGCTTTCGGGCGAGCGCGCCCTGGGTTCGGTCATGGACGACCTTCGCCGGGAGGTGCGGACCATTCCCCTGCCCTCCGGCTTTTCCCTCCAGTTCGGCACCGACTACCAGGATCAGCAGGAAATGCTGGAGGATCTGGTCTTCGGAGTGATCCTGTCCCTGGTCCTGGTCTACATGGTCATGGCCTGCCAGTTCGAATCGCTCCGGGATCCCTTCGTCGTCATGTTCTCGGTGCCCCTGGCCGCCATCGGCGTCCTGGTGATGCTCTTCCTCACCGACACCACCATCAACATGCAGTCGATGATCGGCTGCATCCTGCTGGGCGGGGTGGTGGTCAACAACGCCATCATCCTGGTGGATTACGCCGGCCTCCTCCGCCGGCGCGACGGCCTTAGCGTCAGATCCGCCCTGGAGGAAGCCGGCCGGCGGCGGCTCCGGCCCATCCTCATCACCTCGCTCTCGACCATGCTCGGCCTGATTCCCCTGGCCATCGGCTGGGGCGACGGGGGCGAAGCCCAGGCGCCGATGGCCCGGGCGGTGATTGGCGGCCTGCTCACCTCGACCTTCATCACCCTTCTGGTGATCCCGGTGGTGTATTCGTTGGTGGAATCCGGCCGCGAACTGAGCGGGGCCACCAGCAAACGCCTGCAAGCGCGGCCGGGAGACGCCTCCGCCCCCTCGGCCCGTTAAAAAAAGGTTCCCGGCATGACCGATCCGGCTTCGGGGAATTTCGGCGACCGCCTGGAACGGGCGATTCGGGAAAAGCAAAGCGTGGCGGCGGTGGGAATCGATCCCACCCTCGACCTGCTTCCTCCCGGCCTGGCGGCCCGGGGCGCCTCCGGCCCGGAAGACTTGGCTTCCGCCCTGCGCGAGTTCTGCCTGGGGCTGGTCCGGGCGGTGGCGGACCTCGTACCGGCGGTCAAGCCCAATATCGCCTTCTTCGAAGCCTTCGGCCTGCCCGGGCTTTCGGTTTACCGGGCGACCTGCCGCGCCGCCGCCGAAGCCGGGCTCCTGGTTATCGGCGACGTCAAGCGGGGGGACATCGGCTCCACCGCCGCCGCCTACGCGGCCGGACTGCTGGATTGTCCCCGCCTCCCCCGGCGGTCGCCGGAGGAAGCGGAACCGCCGCCGGGGGAGGCGCTCCTCGGGCCGCACGACGCGCTGACCCTCAATCCCTGGCTGGGCTCCGATTCGGTCGGACCGTTCCTGGCGAGGGGTTGCGGACGGGGACAGGGTTTTTTCATCCTGGTGAAGACCAGCAATCCCTCGAGTTCCGAAATCCAGAATCTCCGGCTGGCCGAAGGCGGGACCGTGGCCGAGCGGACGGCCGGGCTGGTGCGCGGCTGGGGGGAAAACTTCCGGGGAGCCGGCGGCCTTTCGGCGGTGGGGGCGGTGGTGGGGGCCACCCATCCGGCCGAATTGAACCGTTTCCGCGAACTGCTGCCGGACGCGCCCTTCCTGGTGCCCGGTTACGGCGCCCAGGGCGGTACGGCCGCCGGAGTGGTCCCGGCCTTCCGGCCCGAGGGAGGCGGAACGGTGATCAGCGCCAGCCGATCCGTCCTCCGGGCCTGGCGCGGGGAAAACCGTCCGGACGACTGGCCGGGCGCCGCCCGGCGGGCCGTCCTCGCCATGAACGCCGAAATCGCCGCCGCCTTGAAGGCGGCGGGACGGCGGGGCTGGCGGTAAGGGTCTGTCCCCAAATACCTACCAGCGGATCCTGACCATGGGCTTGATCAAATCGGCGGGCTTTTCCTCCATCAGCCGGGTGGCGTCCTCGATTTTCTCGAATCCCTCGAAAACATGGGTAATCAGCCGGGCGGGATCGCAACGGCCGTATTTGACGACGCCCAGCAACTTTTCGATGCGGGTCCTCCCCCCGGGACAGAATCCCCCCCGGATGGTCTTGTCGGCCATCCCCAAACCCCAGGCCGGCGCCGGCATGGCCAGGATGTCGGCGGCGTCGAAATAATTGACATTGGAAACCGTGCCCATGGCCTTGCACATCCGGACCGCTTGGCCGAAGGTTTCCGCCCCTCCCCCGGCGACAATCACCGAATCGGCGCCCCGTCCGCCCGTAAGATCAAGGACCTGGGCGACCAGGTCGCCCTGCTTGTAGCTGACGATATCGGTGGCGCCGTATTCCCGGGCCGCCTTGACGCAGTTGGGGCGGGTGCCGATGGCGATGATCCGTCCGGCCCCCCGCAGTTCGGCCCCGGCCACGGCCATGAGGCCGACCGGACCGATGCCGACGACCACCACGGTGTCGCCATAACCGATGTCGGCGCTTTCCGATCCGTAAAAGCCGGTGCTCATCATGTCCACGGTCATGAGCGCCGCCTCCGGGGCGACCCCCTCGGGTATGCGGGCCAAGTTGGCGTCGGCCTGGTTGACATGGAAGAATTCCGCCATGACCCCGTCCTTCTGGGAAAGGAATTTGAAGCTTCCCAGGGGCGAGCGGTCATGGGCGTTGAAACGGCCCTGGACGCCGGGCGCCAGCCAGTCGGGGGTGGTGCAGGGAACCGCCACCACCTCCCCCACCCGGAATTCCCGGACCAGGGAGCCGATTTCCACGATTTCGCCCACGGCCTCGTGCCCCATTATGCGGTCCTTCTCCTTGGGGCCGGCCCCCCCGTGCATGGAATGCAGGTCGGAGGTGCAGGGGGAAATGAGCACCGGCCGCAAAACGGCGTCCAGGGGTCCGGCGACGGGTTTTTCCTTTTCCACCCAGCCGGGGACGTTGACCGCCTTGATCCCGTATCCGCGCATAATCCGCCTCCTCCAATTAGGGTCCGTCAAAAAATAAGCACTGACTGTTTAGACAAGGAATCAAGTCGCGGCGGTAAATTTTCGCCCATGGTTGGGCAAAAATTTACGAGAGCGACGAGGTGACGCAGGATAAACTTGCGGGACTTATTTTTGGACGAGCCCTAATTCCCCCCTCCCCCCCCCTGCGTTCCCGGGGGTCCGGGCAATCGGGAAAATATTATTGGTATTATATGCTCCAATACCCCGGCGGCAAGGGAAAAACCGGGCCGATGGGCGCATTTCCAGGGCTAACGCATGAAAATGTGGTTAGGGGGGTGTTTTAATTGTTTGGATCCGTAAAACCATATTCGTCAATTTTTTTCGGAGGACGAATATGGCGGACGAGATTATTCCCCGGCCTTTGGTTGAATGTTTAGGCGGCATTGACGATGGAAGTGGACTTGGCGGCCAGGGCGACGGGATAGCGATCCAAT
>JAISYL010000160.1 GCA_031269935.1 Planctomycetota bacterium | reverse complement strand
ACTTCACGGCATTGCTCAAAAGGTTGAACAAAACCTGCTTGATGCGCCCCGCATCGCCGATCATGCTTCCGGGAATGTCTGGGGATATATCGAGAATCAGCTCAAGCGGCGTTTCCGCTGTCCGGACGCGGATGACGGTCAGCACGTCGTTCAAGAGGGAGGCCGTTTTGTAGGGAACGGGAATTATGGGCAAATTGCCGGATTCGATTTGGGAAAAATCAAGAATGTCGTTGATTATGGCCAGCAGGCCCGCCCCGGCGTTTTTGATGCCCGTGACGTACTCGAGCGCCTTCGGCTTGCCGTATTCCCTCCGGGCCAGCTCGCTCAAACCGATGATCGCGTTCATCGGCGTGCGGATCTCGTGGCTGGTGCGGGCGAGAAAGACGCTTTTGGCCTTCGCGGCCTGTTCGGCGAGGCATGTTTGACGCCGCAGGGCGCGGGTGCGTTCCTCCACGGCGGCTTCCAATCGCCCGGCGGCTTTTTTGCTTTTCAAAAACATAATCGATATAAGGACGATAATCCAGATAAGGAGGGCCAGACCGGCGAGCAGATAGGGCATGCGCGCCCTGGCCACCGCGCCGTTATAGTCGAATACCCGCCGTTTCCAGCCTTCCGCCATCGCCTCGGCGTTTACCAGGCGCATACCCTTGCCGATGACGGAACTCAGGATCGCCTCCGACTTGTTGAGGCCGAAATAGGATTCGTATTTCCTGTTAAAGGCGATGTTTATCCTGAAATATGGTCTTTCCAGGTAATTGGTCATGCTGAGAAGCTGATTCCGCGTACTCATAACCAGATCCACATCCCCCCGCTCCAGGGCGAAAAGGGTCTCCAGCACGTCGATATATTCCACCGTATGCCTGTGCCCCGGAAACCACCGCCGGAAGAGTTCCGTATAGGCCGTTCCCTCGGACAGGCCGACGGTGAGATGGCGCACATCGGATAATTCGACATTCGGATGGTCGGAGCGGGAAATGAGCGCGTAGCCGTCCGTCATGAACGGTTTTTCCGGCCACAGAAAACGGCCTTCCCTTTCGGGCGTTTTGATGAGTTCCGAAATGAGCGCCAGTTCGCCCTTTTCCAGCCTGCGCAGCATTTCGAGCCACAGGACGGGACCCTGAAAGGCATGGACGAAATTCAGTCCGGTGACATCGCCGATCGCGGCCAGAATGTCCACGGCGCAGCCCTGCCACGCCTTCTCCCGTTCGTTGTAAAAGGCGATGGGATAGTTGTCGTACTCCATCCCCACGGGAATGGGCCTGTTCGGCCCATATTCGCTATGCTCGTGAACATAGCCGCGTTCCTCCGGCGTAAGTCCCGAAAGGAATTTATGGCGGAGATATTCCCGGCGTCCCCGCAGATACAACTCGTTCAGATGCCGGATGCCGCCGTTGTCGAGCGCCTTTTGCACGATGGAGATGATCGGCGCGAGTTCCGGGTTTTGGGTCGCCAGGGAAACGGGAACGAACACCACCGGCAGCATGTCCTCGGCGACAACATCGCCGTGGGCGTCGAAAGCGGCCTCATGGGGGGCTTCATCCACGAAAGCGTCTATGGCGTTGCTTTTGAGCAGCCGGTAGGCCATGGCATGATTGTCGACCGGGAAAATTTCAAAGGGCTTTTCGAGGGAGGATTCGGCTTGTTCAAAAGTTGTCGTTCCGATCAAAAATCCATAGCGCAAGGGTCTGGAGTCCGCTAGGTCCGGAAGGCTTCCGCTTCCGGCGAGGCGCAGGTATTTAAGCGTCCGCTCCGAAATGGGGGAGGTCATCCGGTATATCGCCAAACGTTCGGGGGTGGGGGTCAAATCGCCGGTGAAATCCACCTCGCGGGAAGCGAGACCGGGCAGCAAATCGTCCCATTCATACAGGGCGGGGGTGAAGCGGATTCCGAAAAACGCGCTCAACCAGCCGCAGAGGAGCGCGCCGTACCCCCCCAACGCCCCGTCCGCCGCCCGGAACGATTCGGAACTTGGCTCCGAGCCGTAAACAAAGTGGGAACGGGCCCGGATCAGCCGTTCCACAGCTTCCGTTTCCTCCCGCGTAAGGCCCGGAAGATCCCGATATGTCGCATAGTTGAAAGTTTCTCCGGCCGTCCCCGGTCGCCGGGGACACAGGGAGAAAATGGCGGCGAGGCATAGCGGAGCGGCGAGGCGGGCAATCATTTTTTTCCCCTGGATTCCGGCTGGAGGGGATTTTTACGGTCGAGGCTCCCGCCTGAATTTTTCCGCCGCTTCCTCGAACAAGCCGGCTAGCGCGGGGTCGAAGTGCGTTCCCTTGCCCTTCACGATGATCCCGATCGCCTCCTCGTGGCTGAAGGCTTTCTTGTAAGGTCGCTCGGAGGTCAGGGCGTCGTACACGTCGGCTATGGCCATCATGCGGCCAAGCAGCGGAATGTTCTCGCCGGAAAGGCCGTGGGGATATCCGGATCCGTCCCATTTCTCGTGGTGAAAGGCGGCGAAAATTTTGGCGTACCGCAAAAAACGGCTGTCCTCCTCGCCGTCCTCCAGCCTTTCGATGAAACCGATTCCAAAGCGCACATGCTCTTTCATTTCGGCGAATTCCTCCTCGGTCAGCTTTCCCGGTTTTTTGAGTACGCTGTCGCGGATGGATATTTTGCCTACGTCGTGCAGTTGGGAGGATTGGGCAAGCAACTCGACGTCCCATCCGCCGGACTCCTCCGGCTGGATGCCCGCCTTGATTACCGCGGACAGCAGGCATTTCAGATATCGTTGAGTGTTGGTTATGTGGTCGCCGGTGGCGCCGTCGCGGCCCTCCACCATTTCCGCCATCGCCGCGAGGATCTTATTCTGGAGTTTTAAGATCGTTTTTGTTTTCGCCTCGACCATGCCCTGAAGATTGTCGTTATAGTCCCGCAGCTCGCGCTTCTGGTTTTCCAGAAGCAGGTGCAGCGCCACGCGCTGGCGCAACAGGGGCGGGGAAAACGGTTTTATGATGTAGTCGATGGCCCCGAGCCGCAGCCCTTCCAGTTCGTTGGCGCTTTCATTCATGGCGGTCAGGAAGATGACGGGAATGTCCCGCGTTTCCGGACGATCCTTGAGAACTTTGATCGCCTCGAAACCGTTCACCTCGGGCATGTCCACATCCAAAAGGATGAGTTCCGGCCTGCGCCACGCCAGGGCTTCCAGCATTTTCGGGGCGGAGGAGACCGTCAAGACGGTATAGTCTTCCGACAGCGCCGTTTTCCCGGTCAGAAGGTTGGTGCGGTTGTCGTCCACCAACATGATCAATTTACGGGAAGATTCCATGGTTTTTCGCCTTAAGTTCGAGATTCGCCGGCTCGTGTTGGTGGATCAAGATACAAAACATGTCACGAAATGAACGCAACATAATACTTATTATCGGAAGCAAGGATAATTTGTTATTTTACAAGGCATTATGATTTTAATGCTTGACGCCGGGAGGATTTGGCGAGGAAATGGGGAAGATTTTGGCAGGAAAATCCGACTCGGGGAAAAATCGACAGTAAAAATTATAACTCACTAAAATATATAGCGATGCGATAAATTAAGCGCGACCGGGAGAGACAAAATTCAGAAGGAATTATTTTGCGTCCGATAATAAGTATTATGTTGCGTTCATTTAAACATACACATTGTGGCATATACCGTCCGGGATGATTTTCAAGCGATTTTCTTCAAAAGTCCATCGCCAACTCCCAATAAATCAAACCCGGGCGTTTCGCCAAAATCCGCCCGCGGATGAACGATCATTGTATCGGCCGCGCCTTTTATTGGAAGCGCATTCTCTTAATTTTCGGGAATTCCCCGCGGGCTTTCGATTTTTACCGGCGTTTTGGGGGCGGATTTTGATTTAAAAACCAAAAGCGGGCTTTCAAGGGAAATCAAACAAGCCGCCCGTTTCGCGGCGGCGCTTTCCCCTTGACAACCTCGAAGCCGCCAATAAGATAGGCGGATCGGCAGCGATATTCTTCCCGGCCGCCGGGGAGAATGCCGGCGGGGAGTGGCGCAGCTTGGTAGCGCGCTTCGTTCGGGACGAAGAGGCCGCTGGTTCAAATCCAGTCTCCCCGACCAGTCTTGAATAGCCGCGACCTCCCGGGCAAAGGGAGTTCGCGGCTTTTTTATCCGGCCGGGAGGCGGGGAAGGAAAGCGGAAAATGACCGACAATCCCGATTCGGCCGATTGCCGGCTCCGGGTCCTGGTCGCCCTCAGCGGAGGCGTCGATTCGGCCGTGACCGCCGCCTGGCTGCGGGACCGGGGCCAGGTGGTGATCGGGGCGACCATGAGCATCTGGCGGGAGGGCAAATACCGGGGAGGGAACCGGGACGCCTGTTTCGGGGCCGGCGAAAGGGAGGACATCGCGGCCGCCGCCTCGGTTTGCCGGCGGCTCGGAATTCCCCACCTGGTGCTCGACTGCGCCGACGCCTACGAGGAAATCGTTTTGGACAATTTCCGCCGGGAATACCTGGCCGGCCGGACCCCCAACCCCTGCGTGCGCTGCAACCGCTTCGTCAAGTTCGACCTGCTGCCCCGGCTGGCGGAGCGGTCGGGGGCGGTTTTCGACCGCTTCGCCACCGGCCATTACGTCAGGCTGGAGAACGGCCCCGGCCGGGTGCGGATGTACCGGGGGCGGGATCCGGCCAAGGATCAGTCCTATTTCCTTTACCGGCTCGAGCAAGGCCAATTGGCCCGAACCCTGGCTCCGCTGGGGGATTTCACCAAGGCCGAGGTGAGGGAATTGGCCAGAAGGTTCGCCCTGCCGGTGAGCGGCAAGCCGGACAGCCAGGATTTCTACAGCGGCGATTATCGCGAACTCCTGGGGGTGGCCGATCAGCCCGGCGCCATAGTGGATGTCGCGGGCAGGGTTCTGGGCCGGCACGGCGGTTGCTGGAACTTCACCGTCGGCCAGCGCCGGGGCCTGGGGGTGTCGCACCCCTCCCCCCTGTATGTGGTGGAAATCAACCGGGATCGCAACGAGGTGGTGGTGGGGGGGGCCGAGTCGGTGGTGAGCCGGCGCCTTGCCGCGGTCGACTGCAACTGGCTGTCGATCCCGGCGCCTTCCGAGCCATTCGACGCCGGCATAAAGGTGCGTTCCGCCGGAGGAATCAAGCCCTGCCGGGTGGAGCCCCGGGGCGACGGCGGTTTTACCGCCGAATTTCCCGAGGGCGTCGCCGCGGTGACCCCGGGCCAGTCTGCGGTCGTCTATAGGGGCGATTTGCTGCTGGGGGGCGGGGTCATCGCCTCGGCCGGCTAAAGCGGGTCCGGCGGTTCGGATAAGGGATTTCTCCACGCGGACGGGAGAGGGGCGCCGCATGGTTGGCCGGCCGGCAAGCCGAACGGATCTGGACGGGATCCTGGAACGGGGAATGGCGGGTCCCGGACGCCTGTCCCGCCCGGAAATCGTCCGCCTCCTTTCCCTGGAGGATCCCGGGGATTTGCGGCGGCTGCGCCAGGCCGCCTATTCGGTCAAGCTCCGCCACGCCGGCCGGAACGTCAGCCTGCGCGGCCTGATTGAAATGGGCAATGTCTGCGCCAAGAACTGCTTTTACTGCGGCATCCGCCGGGGAAACGCAAAAGTTGAGCGTTATGAACTTGACGCCGAGGCGGTGGCGGGAATGGCCAAATGGGCCTATGACCAGAAATACGGTTCGGTGGTCATCCAGTCCGGCGAAATCGAATCCGCCGAGCATACCGGCCTCGTTTGCCGAATCCTCGGGCGCCTCGCCGATTTTTCCGGGGGAGAACTGGGAGTCACCCTTTCGCTGGGGGAGCAGGAGGAGGAGGTTTTCCGCCTTTGGCGGGAGGCCGGCGCCCACCGTTATCTTCTGCGCATCGAAACCTCCTCCCCCGAACTGTACCGCCGCCTGCATCCGGCCGATCACGACTTCGAACGGCGGCTGCTCTGCCTCCGCCGCCTGCGCGCCCTGGGCTACCAGGTGGGAACCGGGGTGATGTGCGGACTTCCCGGCCAGACCCTGGAGCAACTGGCCGACGACGTCCTGTTTTTTCGGCGGCTGGACGCCGACATGCTGGGGCTGGGACCCTACATCCCCCATCCCGACACCCCGCTGGGGGCTTCGCTGGAAATTGGCGATTCCTACCGGGCGCGGCAGTTGGACCTGGGACTGAAAATGATTTCGGTCTGCCGCCTGTACCTGCACGACGTCAACATCGCCGCCGCCACCGCCCTCCAGGCGCTGGCCGACAACGGCCGGGAACTGGGGCTCGGGGCCGGCGCCAACGTCATCATGCCCAATGTCACGGATCTGGCCCACCGGAAGAAGTACCAACTGTACGCGGGGAAGCCCTGCCTGGAGGAGAGTTCCGATCGCTGCCGGGGCTGCCTGGCCCTCAGGGTGGCCGGGGCGGGCGAAACCATTCTCTGGGGCGAACGCGGCGATTCCCCGCATTACCGCCGCCGCTGATCGCCGCCCCGGTCAGGGTATGTTTTCCAAAAAGCGGCAGGCCTTGTCAAGGACGGGGGCGGCGGTTTCGCTGTCCGATTCCAACACCACCGTTTCATTGGGGCCCACGCACAGCAGCAACACCTCGACGATGCTTTTGGCGTCGGCCGAAGCCGAACTGTTTCCCAACCCGAACTTGCGGATGGCGATGTTCCCCGAATGACTTCGGCAAAGCAGGGTGAATTCCATGGCCGGGCGCATATGAAGTCCATGATAGGCGGTGATTTTCGCCATCCGGGAAATTGCCGGCGCCGTCGACATAAAGGTCTCCTTGCTGCCCCTCCCGCTTCGCGGATCGGCCGCCTCGCGGGAGCGGATTGCCAGTGTCCTGTACGCCTGTCACGAACTAGCGTTAGTCAGCGAATATCATTGTAACATACCGCCGAAAGTTTGCCGGACGAAAAAAAACGCCTTGTTCCAAGAAAATGTAATCTCTTTTTTTTCAGGAAAATAGATAAACCATTATTTCTTCAAGTCGACTTTTGAAGAAAAATGTTGGCCGGGCGGCAAGGGGGAGGGGGAAGCGGCCCGCAACCGGATGGGCCGGTTTGTACCATACCGTCACAACGCTAGATAAGGGTTGGCCGCCAATTCATCCCCGGCCCGGGTGGCGGGACCGTGTCCCGGGAAAAGGACGGCGTCCGGGGGGAGGGAGGCCAGGAGGCGGCGGATACCGGCCACCAACAGGGGGCCGTCCCCGCCGGGGAAGTCGCTTCGGCCAATCGAACCGGCGAATACGGTGTCGCCGGTGAAGGCGTATTTTCCGCCCTCGGCCAGATACACCAACTCCCCCGGCTCGTGTCCGGGAACCGCGATCGCCCGCCATTCCAGGCCGGCGGCGGCGAAATTCTCCCCGTCGCCGATGAATCTTCCGGCGGGCCGGCAGGCGAGGGGAAAACCGAGATAAAGGCTGAGGTTGAGCCGGCTGTCCGAGGCGCGGCGGGAAGTTTCGGCCGAGCAGGCCAGGGACGCCGCCGGCCACAGATCCAGAAGCCGGTCGACGGCGCCGAGGTGATCCGCGTGGGAATGGGTCAGGAGCAGCAATTCGACGGCCAGGCCGGCCTTGCGCGCCTCGGCGTCGATTTTTTCCGCTTCGGCCCCGGGATCTATGACCACGCAGGGGAGGATCCCGGAGCCGGGAATGGCTTCCCGGCTGGCGATGTGGCAGTTGGCCCCGAGTTCGCCCACCGGCAGGGTCAGCGTCCGCATTTTTTGCCCGTTCCCCCGCGCCGGGAAGTCCCGTCGCCGCCGATGAGGTTCAGAAGCGCCTCCACCGCCCCGGCCATGTCCTTGAGATTGGCCCGTTCGTCGGCGCCGTGGGCGCCGTACATGCCGCAGCCCAGCACCACCGACTCCAGCCCCCGGCGATTGAAGATGTTGGCGTCGGAACCGCCCTGGGCAACGGTCAATTCCGGGGTCAGCCCGGATTTTTCCAGGGCCTTCCCCAGTTTTTCCACGATGGGGGCCTGATCGGGGATCCGGTACCCCTCGTAACTCACCTCGACGTCGACGTCCACCCGGGCGTGGCGGATCTTGATGCCTTCGCCGGGGACGGCGACGGCGTCCCCCATGCCGGAATCCTCCCCCAGCAGGAACAGGCGGTTTTCCCGCACCACCCCCTCGACGCAGGCGATCACCCGCTTGACGTGAAAGTCGAGGACGTCCTTGCGGTGGCTGCGGATCTCGTATTCGGCGTAGGCGGAGCCGGGGATTATGTTTATGGCCGTGCCGGAACGGACGATGCCCAGGTTGGCGGTGGTGAAGCCGTCCAGCCTTCCCATGGGAAGCCTGGCCAGGGTCTGGGCCATGACGTGGGCCGCGTTTATCCGGTTTTCCGGGAAGGCGGCGTGGCCGGCGATTCCGTGCACGGTGACGCGGAAAGCCACCTTGGTGGGGGCGGCGACGACCAGGCTGGAAGCCTTGGAATAGTCCAGGACCACGGCCGCCTCGCGATCGCGGTAAAGTTCGGTGTCCAGTTGGGCGGCCCCCAGCGCCTCGATTTCCTCCGCCACGGTGAAGACAAAGGTCAGGTCCCCGTGCCCGCGCCCGTCGGCGCCAAGCCTGGCCATGACCTCCAGCATCACGGCGCATCCGGTCTTGTCGTCGGCCCCGAGGATGCCCCCCCCCTCCCGGCGCACCCATTCGCCCTCGACCACCGGCTTGGCCGGGGGATCCCCGGGATTCTCCACGGTGTCCATGTGGGCGGCTATGAGTAGGCGCGGCCCCTTGCCCTTGCCGGGGATTTCGACCACCAGGTTGCCGCAATCGCCGCCCAGGGCCTGGCCCGCCCCGTCCTCCCGGGGGAGATGCCCGAGCGCCCGGATCTTCCCGGCCAGGAGATCGGCCACCCCCCTCTCCCGAAGGGAAGGGGAAGGGATGCGGGCAAGGTCGAGAAAGTTGTCCAGCAGGGCGGATTTCCTGGTCGGCATTTACAATCCCCTTTTCGCGGAGGCCGATTCCACGGCGAACGGACCTCGACCTTCGTAATTTTGGCCTTTTTGGATCGCCGGGCGGCCGGGCGCGGGCCGGTGGGGCCGATTTTACCCGACCGCCGCCCGATTGGCAACTTGAAACCGATCCCCGGACGATTATAATAGGCGGCCGGTGTCCCCTTGCCCCGAGGATTCGCATGATCCGGTATAAGCAACAGGCGGCCGAGATGCTGACCCCGCTCCTTGACGAAGACGCAGGCGCCGTCGCGGAAAGCCTGGTCAAGCCCCCGCGCCCCGAAATGGGCGACCTCGGCTTCCCCTGCTTCCAACTGGCCAGGAAACGGAAAAGCCCGCCGGCCAAAATCGCCCTGGATTTGGCCGAAGGCTTGTCCCCGCCGGCCGGGGGGATTTTCGCCCGGGTCGCGGCGGAGGGGCCCTATGTCAATTTTTATCTGGACCCCGTCCGCCTGGGGGAAGCCACGGTGGGCCCCATCCTGGCCGATCCGGAGGACTGGGGGAGTTCGGCCGCCGGGGCGGGACGAACCGCGGTCATCGAATATTCCAGCCCCAACATCGCCAAGCCCCTGGGGGTGCACCACATCCGCAGCACCATGCTGGGGGCGGCCCTGGCCCGGATCTACCGGGCCCGAGGCTGGCGGGTGGTGGAGATGAACCACCTGGGCGACTGGGGAACCACTTTCGGCCAGCTCATGGTCGCCTACAAGAGGAAGGAGGGGGAGGATCCCTCCCAGCCGGTCGACGTGCATTCGCTCCTGCGGCTTTACCTGCGCTACCACGCCGAGGCCGAGGCCGAGGCGGGACTGGCCGGGGAAGCCCGCGCCTGGTTCAAGCGGCTGGAGGACGGCGATCCCGAGGCGGCGCGGCTGTGGCGGATCTTCCGGGACGAAAGCGTCAAGGCCCTGAAAAGGCTTTATGACCGCCTGGGCGTGCATTTCCCCGAAGAGGGATACAAGGGCGAGGCCTTTTACAACGATCGCCTGGAGGCCACCCTCGCCGGGCTGCGCGGGCGGGGGCTGCTCAAGGAGTCGGAAGGGGCGCTGGTGGTCGATCTCGAGCCCTGGGGGATGCCCCCCTGCCTCATCCGGAAAAGCGACGGAGCCAGCATCTACGCCACCCGGGACCTGGCCAGCGCGGAATACCGTTACGAAACCTACCGGTTCGACCGATCGCTCTATGTCGTCGCCAACCAGCAGGAGCTCCATTTCCGCCAGGTTTTCAAGACCCTGGAATTGATGGGCTACCCCTGGGCCGGCAGGTGCGAGCATGTCAAGTTCGGCATGCTTTCCTTCGGCCCCGGGGTTTTCGGCGAGGCCGCCGCCACCGGTTCAACCCGCCGGGGAAGGGTGGTGTTCCTGGAGGAGGTGCTGGATCGGGCGGTCGAGAAGGCGAGGCGGCTGATTGTCGACAACGCCCGCTCCCCCGGGGAGCCGGCCGATCCGGACGGCCTGGCCGAGAAGGTCGGGGTGGGGGCGGTGGTTTTCTCGGAATTCCTCCAGCGCCGCCAGAAGGACGTGTCCTTCACCTGGGAAAGGGCCCTCAACCTTCACGGCGATTCCGGGCCCTACCTCCAATACACCCACGCCCGCCTGTCGTCGATGCTGCGGCGCTACGGGAAGCCGGTGAATCCGGCCCCGGACTGGGAAGCCCTGGCCGGCGGCTCCTTCAAGGATATTTTCCTCGCCCTTTCCGAATACCCGGAAGTCATGGGGCAGGCGGAAGCGGAAAACGAGCCCAGCCTGGTCGCGGCCTATCTCCTGGATTTGGCCGCCCGCTTCAACCGGGTCTACACCGACAAGGAAAACCACCGGTTCCTGTCCGGGGACGAACGCCTGGCCGCCGCCCGCCTGGCCGTGGTGGAGGCGATTCGCCTGACCCTTTCCCATGGCCTGGGCCTGCTGGGGCTGGCGGCGCCGGAATCGATGTGAACGGGCGGGATGGTCGCCCCGAATCAGCGCTTGAGTTGAAGCGCGGTCTGGAGCATCTCGTCCGAGGTCGACACCACCCGGGAGTTTATCTGGTACCCCCGCTCGGTGCTGATGAGGGTGGAAAATTCCTCCGTGAGGGCGACGTTCGACCCCTCCAGTTGGCCGGAGGAGAGGAACCCCGCCCCGATGGCGGGAACGCCGAAATAGGAATCCGCGTCCCCGGCCACCCCGATCCCGAGGGCGCCCGAGGCGGCCCCGGGGTAGAAAAGGGTTCCAGAGGCCGTCTCCAGGCCGCCGAGATTGGGAACCGTCCCCAGGGCCAGCATGGCCAGGACGTCCGAGACGTTGTTTGAATAGTGTCCGAAAATCCTGCCGTTCTGGTCGATGGTGATGTTCGTCAGGTTCCCGTCCAGGTAGCCGTCCTGGGCCGCCGCCTGGAGGGATCCGGAATAATTGATGCTGCCGAGGCCGCTGAAATTGTATTCAATTCCGCCCGGGGTTTGGCTCGCCGCGATCAGATCTCCGGCCGTGTCGAAGCTTAGCGTCCCCCCGGCCCCGCCGATGGACGATCTCCAGGTCCAGGCCGATCCCGAGGCGTCGGCTCCGGTCTTGCTGAAAAACAGGGTGTTTTCCCGGGCTTCGACCCGGCGTTGGGGAAGCAGGACGGTATTCCCGCCGGCGTCGGCCGTCTCGATGAAATCGGTGTATTCGTCGTAAACCAGCACGGTCCTGGCCAGGCTGCCGCCGGGATTGCCGTTGACGCTCCATACTTCCAGGGCGCCGCCTCCGGGCGCCTCCGGGAGATTGGTCAGCCGGGAAAGGTCGAGGGTGAAATCCCCGGGCAGGCGGAAGCTCAGGGTCGCCGTCCCCCCCGAAGGGTCCGGCGTTTGCCCGGTCACCGTGGCCGAGCCCGGCCTGAGGTCGGGGTTGACTATCTGGCCCGAACCCCGGGGCGGATTGGCCGAGCCGGCGGCGGAAAAGCTTACCGCGCCCTGTTCCGGGGCGGCCGGATAAATGATTGCCGGGGGATCCCCGGGATTGGGCCAGTCGACGGTTCTCATGGTCCAGGCGTATTGGTTTAGCGACCCGTCGGCGGAGGCGGCGGGGCCGGAAAAAACGATCTCGACCGGTATTTCCCGTATTTCCACTTGGCTGGCGTCGGCGCCGCCGGTTTGGCTGACCGAGGCGAAGATGCTGGCCGAAAAGCGGTTTTCGCCGGCCGCGAGATTGCCCTTGAGCGCCAGGGAGGAGGTTTCGCCGCCGGCGAAATCGCTTCCGCCGGTTTGGGTGGGGAGGATTCCGGTCAAATCCAGGCGGGAGGTCGCCTTGCCGGGCAGGAGATCCCCGAGGGCCGGGAGGGTGATGTTCCCCACGGCCCGCTCGGGGGTTATCATTTCGTTTTCGGCCATCCAGCCCTGGACCGGCAGGCCGTCGCCCACGCAAAGCAGCCGTTCCCCGGGATTCGGGGTGTGGTCGAGATAAAACGATCCGTTGCGGGTCAGGGCGACGCCCAGGCTGGTGGCGGCCAGGAAAAAACCGTTGCCGTTAATCGCCACGTCCAGGGGATTGCCGGTTATTTCCAGCGGGCCCTGGCGGAAATTGCCCGATATCGCCCCGGTCCGCACCCCGAGGCCGACATTGATTCCCCCGGCCGCGCCGTGGGTGTCCTCTTCCGGTACGGCGCCGGAAATCACCTTGGTGATGAGGCTGGAAAACAGGTGATCGCTCTTTTTGAAGCCGACCGTGTTGACGTTGGCCAGATTGTTCCCGAGATTGTCCAGGGATCGCTGGTGGGTGGCCATGCCGGAATAGCCGGTGTAAAGGCTTTGCGAAAGCCCCATTTGTCGTTCCTCCGGGCGCCTTCCCCTCCGGGAGCGGGTTTGGGGAAAGGGCGCCTTGAAAATGCCCGGGGATCGGCAAAAAATAAGTCCGGCATGTTTATACCGCGTCACTTTTTGCCCAACCACGGGCGAAAATTCACCGCCGCGGCTCGATTTCCCGTCCAAACACGCGGTACTTGTTTTTTGACAAACCCCCAATCCCGCGAATGCCGAAGCGCGTTTGCCTTGAATCGCCCTCCAACGCCCACGGGGAATCAGCTTCCCCGGAGGCGGAAATGCCTTTCCCATTGGCATGAAGCAATCGGTTTGCCAAAAAACGGAGCCGATTCCTTCCCCTTGCTGGGCAAGGGGTAATTTTTTGGCGAATTCCCGCCGGGGAGTCGAAATGAGGCCGGGGCGGCAGAAAATGCCTTGACATGCCGCCGGTTTCGGCCATGATGGGCGGATTCGGGAAATTCGTTTTTCCGGCCCCGGCGATTGGGAAAGCCGGAGGGCGGGAAAATCTGGTTGCGCGGGAGAGGGAAGGCATGGCCAAGAGAAAGAAGAACCCGGTCGACGTTTACCAGTTGGTGTGCGGGAGTTGCCAGAGCCGCAACTACGTCGCCAGCCTGAAAAAGGAAAACAAGTCGCTGGAAGTCAGCAAATTCTGCCCCCATGAGCGCAAGCACACCCCCCACAAGGCCAAGAAGGCCTGAGAGCGTGTTGTTAAATGCCGTCTCGTCGGGTTATACTGCGTCAAAAGCCGCTTCTCGGATGATTTTTACCCCTGACCGCCGGCCAAAAATCATCCTGCCGGCGACTTTTTTCTTGTCTAACCCGGGCGATCCGGTATTTAA
>JAISYL010000153.1 GCA_031269935.1 Planctomycetota bacterium | reverse complement strand
CAGGCATTTTCGGGAACAGGGGAAGGCGCGGCGGGTTCGGTCGCGGATGGGAATCAAGCGCCACCCGAGGGCGGCGACGCCGGCCGGGGCAAGTAAGGCGAATTCCTGAGCGTGACCGGAATGAATCGGGTTTTCAACCTCCATTGTTTCGGGAATGGCCATGGCCGGACGGCGTAAAACTTCCCCCAAGACAATCGCCGTCAAGGAACGCCAGACGGCCGCCCTGAACCTTCGCAAGGCGGGAATCGGCCTTCGGGAGATTGCCCGGCAATTGGGCTTCGCCTCCCCTTCCGGAGCATACGAAGCGATTCGGGCCGCCCTGGCGGAATCGAGGCGGGAAGCGGCCGATGAATACCGGGGAGTCATGGCGGCGCGGCTGGACGAACTCCTGGCCGTGGCCTGGGAAGGCGCCCTGGCGGGGGACCTGGAGGCCGTGGCGGCCGTCCTGCGCATCGAGGAGAGGCGGGCGCGGCTGTTCGGCCTGGACCGCCGCGAAGCGCCGGTCAAGGTGGCCGGCTTGCCGAAGCTGGAGAAGGCGGCCGACGCCCTGGCCGTGGTGGGAGGGCTATTGGAGCGGGCGACCGCCGGGGAATTGTCGACGGACGAGGCCGGGCAGCTGGCCGGATTGGTCGGCGCGTTCGTGAAGATGGCGGAAACGGTGAATCTGGAGGCGCGGGTTGCCGCCTTGGAGGAATCCCAACGTGAAAAGGGGGATGCATGAATCTGGTCCAAAGGGTTGAAAAGTTGGAAGCGACCCGGACAAGGGGCGGCGGTGCCGCAATGCGCTTGGCGATAGAGGCGGTAAACCGTCGATTCCGGGAAATGAGCGATGATGAATTGAATGCCTTGATTGCCGAAGGGGAAAAAGAGCCATGCGATCCCGGGATCGAGGCGGAATTGCGGGAAATGGACAATGATAAATTATGTATCCTTATTCTTGAAGGGGAGCGGGCATGAATCTTGCAACCAGGATTGAACGATTGGAGAACGCGGCGGGGCGTGGCCGCGAAGAAGGACTTCCCCCCGTCATGCTTGATTTCGTCGAGGCGGTCCAGAACGAAGACGGGATGATGCGCCCGGGGAGATGCGCGGGACACTTGCGGCTGGCTTTCGGCGAGCCGTCGCAATGGTTCGACGCGGACATGAATCCAGTCGCCGGCCCGGCCTGACGTTGTTTCCGCCCCCGGGTT
The DNA here is from genome assembly GCA_031269935.1 of Planctomycetota bacterium. Taxonomy (GTDB): domain Bacteria; phylum Planctomycetota; class SZUA-567; order SZUA-567; family SZUA-567; genus JAJBSZ01. Next base: position 1,412 of record JAISYL010000153.1, on the reverse strand, counting down.
TTCTCCCGCCCCTTCGCCGGGCGGGATTTTTTTCGGAATGCGATTGCGCAACCGGCGTGCCGTCAACTAAATGCAATTAGATGAGGCAGGACAGTGATTTTTCGACTATTTAAATTTGACGTATATAGTCGCTCGATATATAATGCAATGTATAAGCAAATGGAGGCGAGGATGATAAAAACGTTCGGGGATAAGACAACCAAAACCATTTACGAGGGAGGTAGTCCGAAAGGCATTCCGTCCGATTTGATTCGGAAAGCCCGGATCCGCCTCAACCAGATTGCGATTGCCGTCACTTTGAGCGACCTTCGCGTTCCACCTTCGAACAAGCTGGAATCAATCAAGTCGTTGCCTGGGCTATATAGCATTCGGGTGAACCAGCAATTCCGGATAGTGTTCCGCTGGTCGGATGCGGGGGCCGAAGATGTACTTTTTTGCGATTACAAGCATTGAGTAAGGAGCGATAGATGAGCAAACTTGAACCTGATTACAAAAACATGAAGACCCCGTTGCCCACGGCCGGCGAAATGCTGGTCGAAGGTTTTTTGGAGCCAATGGGCATAACGCAGTCCGCTTTCGCCCGCCACATCGGCGTTGACCCCTGCGTTATTTCTTCCATCGTTGTCGGACGGCGAAGCTTGACCATGGACATGGCCTTCAAGTGGGCGGCGGGGCTGAATACCACCCCGCAGATGTGGATGAATGCCCAAATGCTCCATGACCTAACCAAGGCATACGGCGAGAAGCGGGACAAGAAGATAGCCGGGAAGATAAAACCCATGGCGCCGGCCTTGGCGGAATAGGCCGCCAAGGCCCCAAAAGCGCCCCAGGAGCGCGACGGATTTTCCGGGAAGGCAAAAATTGGCTTGTCGGCCGGCCGGCCTTAAAACGCCTTTATTCGCCCCGGTGGGCTGCGGAATTGGCGCCGGGAAACGCCATTCATTCGCAAGTCGTTAACCGGAAAGGGGTTGCTTGAAAGGTGGTCGTTTTCGGAAAGGAAAATATGTCTCTTGCGATGAGAATTGCCCGTTTGGAATCGGCCTCCGGGAATCCGATGCCGGATGCCGGGGGAGGCGGCGCCTGGATTATGAAGCATGGCGACATGGATGCCGGGGCGCGATGCGCGGACGCCGCGATACGGGCGGCCTTGGGCGGGGATGAGGAAAAAGCCGCGACGGCCAGAGAGGCGCACCCCGATCTGTTCGCCAGGGCGGAAGCCGGATTGAGGCTTGTGCTGACGGAAAGTCCCATTTGACAGTATAGTTTCCAGGGGATAGGACCGGAATAGCTACCCGGCCCGACAAGGCGGACTCCGTGACCGCTTTCCCCTTTTTGAATCACGGCGACCTTCACGGAAGGACGACATGAATCAACCACATCCCGACACGAAGAGATACATTCCCGTTAAAAAA
>JAISYL010000102.1 GCA_031269935.1 Planctomycetota bacterium | reverse complement strand
GGGAATCGGAGGAACGGAAGGGATCGTTCAATTCGACGCTGATGTCGCAGCCGGGCCCCAGGATGTCGCCGATATCCTTGAGCACTTCGTCCCGCGTCTTGTACTTGCCGCCGACGTTGGCCTGAGGATTGTTGATGAAGAGATTGTAAATGATGGCGGGATTGCAGGTGAGGTTGGCCACCAGCCCCTTCACCGCCTCGACTTCGTACGGGTTGGCGGTGTCGGCCGAAAAGAGAATCCGCTGCGGGCGATCGCAATCGTTCCTGTCGCGCGAGATGTCGCGAACCAGATCCGCCTCCACCAGTCGTTCCGGCGCCAAGCTATAGGCCACCCGAAAACCGGCCGGCGTCTCCCCCGCGGGCGTCTTGAAATAATCGATCGCCTCACGGAAGTTGGCCGTGACGCCAAGATGCAAGGCGTATTCCCGGATCTGGCGGAAGAGATCGCCGCCTATGGGATGTCCGGCGATGCGATCGACCAATTCCTCCTGGCCGGGGACGGCCTTGATCCCGTCCTTCGCCCGCGACAGGAGCGCCCCGACGGTAAACCCCAGCGATTCGCCGCAATTGCATCCATCCATTGAACTTTCTCCTCTTTTCGCGCAAAACTACAGGCCGGAATCGAATTTTTCCGGATGCTTGACGTAGTCGAGCGCCCCCGGCAGGATTCCCGTGCTCCAACCGCCGTCGCAGAACAGAATCTGACCGGTGACGTAGCGGGCCTCGTCGGTGACGAAAAAGAAGACCGAATCGGCGACCTCGTCCACGGTGGCCAGACGCTCGATGGGGGTGACGGCCGTGATTTGATCCCGGGTCAGGATCCCCATGCCGAGTCCGCGCTTCACTATCTCGGTCTCGATGAAGCCGGGGGCGATCGCGTTGACGTTTATGTTGTACATGGCCCACTCGGCGGCCAGAACCTTGGTCATGGCGTTGACGCCGGCCTTGGCGATGCAATAGGGAGCCCGCCCGGGGTTCATCATGCGGCTGTTCCCGGAGGAAATGCTCACTATCCGCCCGCCGCCGGATTCCCGCATGGCTCTGGCCGCGGCCCGGGACATGAAGAAAGGCGCCTTGATGTCTATATCCATGACATGGTCGAATATCTCCTCGGTCATGTCGATGGAGGGGCGGCGGCTCTGGACGCCCGCGTTGTTGACCAGCATGTCCAGGCGCCCGAAAGCGTCCAGAGCGGAATTCACGACAGTTTCGGCGTCCCCGACCTTCCCGGCGTCGTAGGCGACCGCCCTGGATTCGCCCAGGCCGGCGAACCCCTCGGCCGTCCTTCCCGCTTCTTCGGCGAGGATGTCGGCTATAATCACCTTCCCCCCCTCGGAAAGCAGTTTGCGGACTATGGCCTTGCCGATGCCGCGGGCGCCGCCGGTGACAATGGCGGTTTTCCCCTGAATTCTTCCACAAGCCATCTCGATTTCTCCTTGGCTCTCTTCATCACAGCCCCCGTCCGCTTTTTTGGACGAGTCCCAAAAAAAATCGCATCACCACCATTTGATCTTGTCGGTTATGTATTTGCGGTATTGAATGAACTCGGAACCGGCTATGTTCCTGGGCCGGGGCAGATCAAGGACAAGTTCTTCCTTGATGCAGGCGGGCTTGTTGGACAGGATGATCACCCGCTCGGCCAGATAAACCGCCTCCTCGATGTTATGGGTAATGAAGACAATGGTGCTCCCCAGCTCCTTCCAGAGGCGGATCACCTCGTCCTCGAGGTAGAACCGCACCTTTACATCCATCTGGCCGTAGGGCTCGTCCATCAGGAGCAGATCCGGCCGCATGGCGAAGGAACGGCCGATAATCACCCGCTGCTCTATGCTGACCGAAAGTTCCCCGGGATATGATTTGCGGAATTGCTGCAAACCCATGAGATCGAGGATTTGATTCACCCGGCGCTCGATCTCGCCTTTCGCCACCCGCTTTATTTTGAGCCCGTAGGCGAGGTTTTCCTCGACGGTGAGCCAGGGAAACGCCGAGGGCTCCTGGAACACGAAGGAAATATTGTGCTTTTGCGGATCCGCCGAAGCGTTGTCGATTAGCAGGTCCCCGGAAGTGGGCTCGTAGATCCGGGTCAGGCAGTTCAGGAAGGTGGTCTTGCCGCAGCCGGTGGGACCCACCACGCAGACAAACTCGTTGGCGTGGATGTTGAAAGTCAAATCGTCCAGCACCAAAAGATCGCCAAACCTCTTGGTCAGGTTTCTTACCGATATCTTGACCGGCCTTCCGTTTTTTTCGTCGGCCACCGCCGCCTCCGTTTCCGCATGACGCATCATATGGCCAAATCCGTGTTGCTTGAAATTTCGGCGCGCAAATCAAGGAAGATCTTGCCCGTCATATCCCGGGGTTTTGGCAGATCCACGGGATATATCGCCTTGACTTTCGCGGGGCATTCGCTGAGCAGCACGATGCGATCCCCCAGGTAAAGCGCCTCCTCGATATTGTTGGTGACAAAAATGACGGTCCTTTTGTCCTTTTCCCAGGTTTTGAGCAACTCTTCCTGCATGGCGTAGCGGGTTTGCGCATCCAGTTGGCCAAAGGGCTCGTCCATGACGAGGACCTTGGGATCGTTGGCGTAGGCCCGGGCAATGCCGACCCGTTGTTTCATCCCTCCGGAAAGCTGGTAGGGATAGGATTTCTCGAATCCGGTCAGCCCCACCAGGTCTAGGTATTTTTGGGAGATTTTCCGGCGTTCATTTTTCGGCGTTCCGCGAAACGTCAAGCCCAGTTCCACGTTTTGCATAACCGTCTTGAAGGACATGAGGGCGAGTTTCTGAAACACCATCGAAATCTGGTTGTTGACGCCGTCCATGGGGGTGCCGTCATACAGCACCCGGCCGCCGGTTTGTTTGTCAAGTCCGGCCACGATGTTCAGCAATACGGTTTTTCCGCAATGGCCCGGGCCAAGGATGACCAGGAATTCGCCGTCGCGAACATCAAAGCTCACGTCCTCGATGGCGACAAAATATCCCTTCGAGGCGAAAAAAGTTTTGGAGATTTGTCGTATCTCCATCTTATTGCTTACTTTGTCCATGGGCAAACCCACTTTTCAAGCTTGTTGAGGGAAAACGCCAGGAAGGCGCCGATAATGGCGATAGTGATGACGGCCACCATGACCAGCGCCATGTCGCTGCCCTGCCAGCCTCTGGTGACGAGGGCGCCGAGTCCGTGCTGGGCCGCTATCATTTCCGCGGCGAGCACGGTGGTCCAGCCGCTGCTCACCGAGGTGCGAATCCCCGCGAAAATGGAAGGAAGCGCCGTGGGGATGACGATTTGCGCCAAAATTTGGAATCTGTTGCCGCCGAAAATCTTCCCCACATCTATATTGATTTTGTCCACCAAGCCGATTCCCGCCGCCGTGTTGATCACCAAGGGGACAAAGGTACCTATGAACACGAGCAGCACCTTCGGGAATTCCTCGATGCCGAACCACATGATCACGATGGGGATCCAGGCGATGGGGGGTATCGGCCGGATGATCTCGAAGATGGTGCCGATCACCGCCTTGCAGACTCGGCTCCAGCCTATGAGTATTCCCAAAACGATGCCGATGACCCAGGCGAAGACCAGCGCCATTAGTACCCTGCCAAGGCTTGCGAAGGCGTGGCCGAAGAGATTGACCTTGGCCACCGGCCTGGTGAACGTCCGTATTAAACGTTCATACACCTGCAGGGGATTGGGCATAAGGCGCGGATTGCTGATGGCAAACCATAACCAACCCCCGACGACAAGCAGGATCGCCAGTATGGGCAATCCCCAATAAAGGAAAAGTTCCAACCCGCTTTTTTTCTTTTCTTCCAGATTCATCATGCCTGGGTTCCCTAGATCGCGTAAAGAAATAACGTCTATATTGGGGCTCGGCGGTTCAACTTCCGCGGGGCTTTTTCATGCCGAAGTCGTGAATGCATTTATTTCCGCGCCCTACCTGGTGGTTTTCCATTTCAGGAAACGCTTTTCGACGAATTGCAGCATCGCCGCCAGAAACGCACCCACGAGGCCGATTGTCAGCATGCCCACTATCACTATGTCCGCCCGGGCGACATTGCGGCCGTACTGGATCATGTAGCCCAACCCGGCGCTGGCGGCGAGCATCTCCGCCGCCACCAAGGTGCTCCAGGAACTTCCCAAAGCCACCCGGACGCCGGCGAACACCATGGGCATCGCCGAAGGGATCCCGACCTTGTGGAATATTTCGAAATTTTTGGCCCCGAAGGTTTTTGAGACGTTGATGAGGGTCTGGTTGGTCAACCTGATGCCCGTGTACGAGTTAATCACGCAAGGCACGAAGGTGGTGAAAAATATGATGAGCGCCTTCGCCTTGAGGCCCACTCCCATCCAAACCACCACGAGAGGGATCCAGGCTATGGGCGGCACCGGACGGATCAGTTCGAATATGGGCCGCAGGAAGCGATCGGCATAGGTCCACCACCCCATGCAAAGGCCCAGGGGAATCCCGATGACGAGGGCGGCGAAAAAACCGGACAAGGACACCTGCAGACTGGCGAATATATTCGTTCCCAGCGTGTTGCCGTCAGGGTCGGGATCGGTCAGTTTGTCCAAAAACGTTTCAAATATGGCGCTGGGGGCGGGCAGGGTTCTTTCATTGGCCAAGCCGGTCTTGACGGCCATCTGCCAAAACAACAGAAACGCCAGGAGGCTGGCGGCGCCGATCCCCAGGTATTTCAGATCGTCGCGCCTCTGTTTGTCCTTCCATTCCCGAAGTTTTATTTTCAGCGCGTTGTCGTCAAGAGCCATGCCGCGTCTCCCCTGCCCTGTGTCCCATTGTGGTTAGGGCTCGTAAAGAAACAACAGTTACAACTTCGGCATCAAAGCGCCGCGCCGGCATTGAACCGCCGCGCCCCGGTGTAAACGTTAGGGTCTGTCCATAAATAACTTATACATGTTTAGACAAGAAACCGAATCGCGGCAGAAAATTTTCGCCTATGGTTGGGCAAAAATTTACGAGAGCGACGTTGGTGACGCAGTATAAACTTGTATAAGTTATTTATGGACGAGCCCTTATTTCTTTACACGATCTTACCTGCAATCCCTCATTTAACCCGATTCGCCAGTTCACTCATCAGGGAAGGATCCACATGACCCAAAAATTTCTCCGCGTCGCCCTGCCTGCGGCTGCCGGAGTCAATAAAGAAATTCAGGACGTTTATCAGGTTGTCCTCCATGACGCTGTAATTTTTGCCCGGGGCCTTGGCGGTCATCATGTCCACCGCCTCCCGCATGGTGTAAAAGGGATCCAGGGCCAAATACGCCGCGGCGGTGGGACGGTCAAAGGCATTGCCCATCTCGTCGCTGAAATCCATCATCATGTTCACGGTGGTTTCATAGTTGTTCTTGTCCGCTATCCATGCCACGGCATCATGATAGACCTTCAGGAATATCAGCATCGCCTCGCGCTTGACGGGATCCGCCAGACTGTTTTTATTGGCGAAACAAGCGCTCATAAGACCGGTCTTCGCCCAAGGCCCGTGGGCGACGGCCGTGTACTCGTCCTTGTCGTTAAGCATTTGCAGGGCGCCCCCGCTCCCGGTCATGGCGACGATATCGCCCTCCCCGGCCCTGAAGGCGCTGCCGGCGGTGGCCACATCCATGGCCATGAACTGCACATCGCCGGGTTTGAGATTGAAGCCGCCGAGGACCTTGATCAGGAAGTATTGCAAAACCGCGCCGGTGTTGCAGAGAACCCTCTTGCCCTTCCATGAATCGGCGTCGCCGTAGATTCTGGGATCCAGGGAGTTTTTGCCGGTTCCCGCGGCCACGATGGGAGAATCGTTGCGGACAAAGAGATATTGGGTGCCGTCATCGGAGTTGACGGGGGTGAGAAGAACCCCATCGTAGGCCAACACGCCCGGTAAAATGCCGCCTATGCCGGACATGCCAACATCCCAGCCGTTGCTGGCCAGGGATTCAACCATCACCGGGCCGTTTGTAAAACCGACTTCCCTAAGATTAAGCCCGGCTTCCCCGAACCAGCCTTTTTCCCGGGCGACGTAAGCGGGAAAATAATAGACGGAGCCCGCAACGCTCGCGAAGGTAAGATTAACGGGTTTTCCCGCCGCCGGTTGGCCGGCGGAAAGGCGGGTGGGCATCACCGCCGAAAAAACCATGAAAAGCCCTAAAATCGTCATGAATTTGCGCATTTTCTTTCCTCCAGTCGTCATTGTTCCAATAGTTATCTCAAAATGAAATGGGGCGCCTCCTGAATTTAGGCATCCACTTTCCAGCTATTTGACATAGGCGTCGATTATGCGCCGCAGGCTCTGGACGTCGAAACCGATGGGCTGGGTGAATTTGGTCAGGGCCACCAGCCCCCCGTCGACGGTCTTCACCGAGGC
>JAISYL010000071.1 GCA_031269935.1 Planctomycetota bacterium | reverse complement strand
CAGGGCTAACGCATGAAAATAACCCTATTGTACACCCCATTGTACAAAGGATATTGCAGAAGCGCTTAGTTTTTGGCCGATTTCTCGCCGGCATTTTCTTCAGACTGGGCGATTTTATTGGGGAATTTCATGCGTGGGTCCTGCCCGTTCCCCCGGGCCGGCTTCAAAAATCTTGACAACAACCAGCCGGGCGGTAGGATGATGATTGCCATGAAACCGGGGAAACCATCCCCCCGATAAAAAATCGTCCTTTCAAGCTCGCCGGCGGCATGAAGAGGGCCAGGGCGCCCGGTGTTCCGACGATTCTCCCTCGAAAGGAGTCACGCATGAAAAAATTCATATTCAGCGTGGCCTGCGAATTGCACCGGGACTGGCGTAACGACATGGAAGGGTTGGCGAACATCCTGGCGAAATACCTTCCCGCCTACGGGAATCTGATTGCCAGTCACGCGTTCGCTCAACAAAAAACCGGGAATTGACGGACCATTCGAGTCGGATTTTTAAGTCCACCGGGCGGGTGACCGGCGAAACTCCCTTCCCGGGCGGCCGGCCGGCAATCGCCCCCGTTCCCGGGGAATTGGCCGGGCGCCGCCGGCGCATGCTGGAAATCGATCTGGCGGGAAGGGACATTTCCGATCCCGCCGTCCTCGCCGCCCTGGCGGCGGTGCCGCGCCACGAGTTCGTCCCGCCGCCCCTGCGCGTCCACGCCTATGACGACGCCCCCCTCCCGCTCGGCCGCGGCCAGACCATTTCCCAGCCTTACCTGGTGGCCTTCATGACCCAGGCCCTGCGGCTGTCGCCGGGGATGCGGGTGCTGGAAATAGGCACCGGCAGCGGTTACCAAACCGCCGTCCTGGCGGAGATGGGAATGGAGGTCTTCAGCGTCGAGCGGCACGAGGAGCTCTCCCTGGCCGCCGAAGCGGTTATCGATCGCCTGGGCTACGGGGGGCGGGTGACGCTCAGGGTCGGCGACGGAACCCTCGGCTGGCCGGAGGAGGCCCCCTTCGATCGCGTCCTGGCCGCCGCGGCCGGCCCCCGCATCCCGGCCGCCCTCGCCGGGGAACTGGGCGAGGGGGGATTGCTGCTGATGCCGGTGGGGGGATTCCGGGAGGTCCAGTCCCTGGAATTGGCGGAAAAACGCGGCGGCGTCCTGACGGCCGCCAGGCTGCTCGAGGTGTCCTTCGTTCCCCTGATCGGCCGGGACGGCTTTTGAGGGAGCTTCAGCCGGGCGCCTCGGCTTCCCCCTCTCCGTCGCCGACCAGTTGGAGGCGTACCCGCCACACCCGGCGATCATCGGCCTGAAGCACCCGCACCCGCAGCCGATCCTCGTAAACGAAACTCTCGCCCGCCTTGGGAATGTGGCCGAGATTGTCCAGGACGAAGCCGGCGACGGTTTCGTAATCGTCGTCCTCGGGGATGAGCGAACGGGAAAACATCTTGTTGATCTCCGCCACGTGGGCGCCGCCGTCGGCCAGGAGCGAACTGTCGTCCAGCCGGCGCAGCTTGTCCTCGGGGCGCCCGGTCTTGGCGTCGTACTCGTCCTGGATGTCCCCGACGATTTCCTCCAGGACGTCCTCCATGGTCACCAGTCCGGCGGTCCCCCCGTATTCGTCCAGCACCACCGCCAAATGGGATTCGCCCCGGCGCATCTCGGCCAGCAGCTCGGGAATCAGCTTGGTTTCCGGCACAAACAGGGGGGGGCGGACCAGTTCCTCCAGCCGGGGGCGCTCGGATTCGGGCTTGTCCCAGTGGCGGAGGGCGTCCCGGAGATGGAAAATGCCGACGATGTTGTCGCGGTTGCCCCGATAGGCGGGCAGGCGGGAAAAGCCCCCGGCCATGCCGATGGCGATCGCCTCGGAAACCGGGGCGTCCACGTCCACGCTGGTCATTTCGGTGCGGGGGACTATGATGTCGGCCACGTCGGCGTCCTTGAAGTCGATGATGCCCTCGATCATCTCCTTCTGGCCGTCCTCCACCACCCCGTCCAACTGCCCGTCCGACACGGCGTCGATCACCTCGGCCTCGCGATCCCCCTCGGGATCGGCGTTCTCCACCCCGGCCGCCCGGGCGAAAACCCGGCCGGCCGCCAGCGCCGGCCAGACCAGGGGCAGGAAGGGGGCGGAAAGCGCGGCCATGGGGAGGGCCGCCCGCACGACCAGTTTTTCGCAAAAACGCTCCCCCAGCGGGCTGGCGGCCAGGCGGACGAGAAAAAGGAGGAGAAGCGCCAGCCCGGCGCCCTCCAGGTACCGAATCGGGGAGGGGGGTCGATCCGCCGGGGTCATTTCCCGGAGCAGCCAACAGGTGAAGGCCACGCTGGAAAAAATGTAAAGGAGGTCCACTCTCATGGGGACGGAGGGGTTGTCCTCGGCCGCCTGAACCAGGAAGGCGGAGGCCGGGGGCTTCCCGGACTCCAGGGCCTGGCGGATGCGGAAGCGGCTGGCTCCGAGAAGGGCCGTGCCGTAGGCGGCGCTGAACAGGTTGATTCCGGCCAGCAGGACAAGGGCCGCCAGGTTCAACCACGGGTATAATTCCGGTCTCAACATGAACTCACCGCGTCCTCAAAGCCCGGGGCGGGCACGGCTATTCCAGCATTCTCGACAACCTCGCCCTGTACGTGTCGAGCACCACGGCCAGAACGATGATGAAGCCGGTCACGATCTGGCGGGCGAAATCGCTCAGGCCGATCAGCAGAAGCCCGTTGTTGAGCACGCCCATGATCGCCGCGCCGACGAGGGTGCCGACGAGGGAACCCTTGCCCCCCGACATGCTGGTGCCGCCGATGACCACCGCGGCGATGGCGTTCAATTCGAAGCCGACGCCGAGGATGGGGCTGGCGATGTTGAGCCTGAGCATGTACAGGACGGCGGCTATGCCCACGGCCGCCCCGCAGATGACGTAGGCCGCGACCTTGAAGAACTTGATGTCGTGCCCGGACAGCCTCACCGCCTCCTCGTTGTTGCCGATGGCGTAGATCATGCGCCCGAAAACGGTGCGGCGCAGGATGAAGTCGCCGGCGACGACGATGGCGAGCGCGAGGACGAAGATCACCGGAATGTTGAACTCGGTCAAGGGAACGGGAATCTGCCGCGACCCCACCGCGTTGAACGCCTTGGGAAAATTGAAGATGGTCCGCGAATCGCTGATCGACAGCGCCGCGCCGCGGGCGATGTTAAGCATCCCGAGGGTGACCACGAAGGCCGGAATCCTCCAGGTTTCCGACACCCAGCCGTTGAACAGGCCGCAGGCCATGCCTCCGAGGAGGCTGGCCAAGACCGCGAGAAGGATGGCGGCGGGCGGGGACAGGCTGTCGCTGGTGATGACGAGCCCCGCCACCACGGTGCAGAGCGACAGCACCGAGCCGACCGAAAGGTCGATCCCCCCCAGGAGGATGACGTAGGTCATGCCGACCGAAATGACGATGTTGATGCTGATCTGGGTGAAAATGTTCGAAATGTTGTTGCCGCCGCGGAAGCTCGGCTCGTACAGCGAAAAGGCCAGGCACAGCGCCAGCAGCACCACCCCGATCCCGGCTTCGCCCATCAGGAGGTAGGAGATTCTTTTCCTGTTCATCCGAGGTACTCCTGGTATGCGTAGCCGAGGATGCGTTCCTGGCTGAAGTCCCGGCGCGGCACCTCCCCGGCGATCTTCCCCGCCGAGAACACCAGGATGCGGTGGCAAATGCCCATCAATTCGTTGAGATCGGAGGAAACAACCAGTACGCCCTTGCCCTTGGAGAGCAGATCCCACAGGAGCAGGTGAATCTCGTACTTGGCCCCGACGTCGACGCCGCGGGTCGGCTCGTCGAAAAGGATGACGCGCGAGTCGCGGAACAGCCATTTGGCCAGCACCGCCTTCTGCTGGTTGCCGCCGGAAAGGTTGCGGCACAACTGGTGCACGGAGGGCGTTTTGATGGACAGTTCCGAGACGTAGCGCGATGCCGCCTCCGCCTCCCGGCGGCGATCCATCAGGCCGTTATGGGAAGTCTTGTCGAGCGCGGCCATGGTCACGTTGGCGGCCAGCGGCATCTCCAGAATCAGGCCCTGGGTCTTGCGATCCTCGGTGAGCAGGCTCAGGCCGTGCCCGACCGCCTCGCGGGGCGAGGCGATGCGCACGGGGCGCCCGTCCATGAATATTTCGCCGGCATCCCGGGGATCGGCGCCGAAAATCGCGCGCAGCGTCTCGGTGCGCTTCGAGCCGACGAGCCCGGAGACGCCGAGGATCTCCCCTTCCCGGAGGGAGAAGGAGATGTCGTGCCCGCCGCCGCGGATCCTCAGGTTCCTCACCTCGAAGACGGTCCTGGCGGCCGGGGGGGCGTCGGCGAGGAAGGGATACTCCGAGTCCAGGGAACGGCCGACCATCATGGAGACGATTTCGGGGATCCTCGTCCCGGAGACCTCGCGGGTGCCGATCGGCTCGCCGTTGCGGAGCACGGTCAGCCGGTCCGCGATTTCGTAGATTTCCTTGAGGTGGTGGGAAATGTAGATGACGCCCATCCCCCCGGATTTCAACTGCCTGATGATCTCGAACAGGCGGGCCGTGTCGCGGGGGGACAGGGTGGCGGTCGGCTCGTCGAAAATCAGCACCCGGCATTCGCCCGAAATTGCCTTGGCGATTTCGACGAGCTGCATCTGGGCGACGCCCAGCAGTTCCACCGGCGTTCGCGGGTTGACGTCGAGGCCGAGGCGCTCGAGCACCCTTTCGGCGTCGCGGTGGAGTTTGCGGCGGTCGACGAGCGGCCCCCTGCGCGGCAGGCGGTCGAAGAAGATGTTTTCCGCGACCGACAGGTAGGTGAGGAGGTTGAACTCCTGGTAGACGATTCTGATGCCGGCGGCCATGGCGTCGCGGGGCGTGGCGGGGGCGTAGGGCCGGCCGGCCAGGAACATTTCGCCCGAATCGGCGGTGTGATAGCCGCACACCGCCTTCACGAGGGTGGATTTGCCGGCGCCGTTTTCGCCCAGGAGGGCGTGGCATTCCCCCGCCTCGATGGCCAGATCGACGCCCGAGAGCGCGGCTACGCCCGGGAACGATTTCGAAAGCTTGCGTATTTCCAGAACCGGCGGCATGAAGCCCCTTCCCCGTCGCGGAGGCCGCGCCGTCAACCCCCCGGAACCGCGATTTCAGGGCGCGAACGGCTGGGGCCCCTAGGGTCTGCCCAAAAATAACTTATACAGGTTTAGACAAGGAATCGAGTCGCTCCCGTAAATTTTCGCCCAACCACGGGCGAAAATTTACGGGAGCGACGTTGGCGACGCGGTCTAAACCCGTATAAGTTATTTTTGGACGAGCCTTTACTTCAGATCCTTCGCCGACACGACCTTCACCGGGGTTTTGATCCAGCCGGACAGCTTTTCGCCCCCGAGGATGCGGAAGCCGACCTTGATGGCGTTGGCGGCCATTTCGGGCCCGAACTGGTCGACGGTGGCGAGCATCTTGCCTTCCTTGATCAGCTCCTGGCAGGCGCCAATGTTGTCGAAGCCGACCACGTCGATCCTGCCGATCCCGCCGGCGGCCTCGATCGCCTTGACCGCGCCGACGGCCATGGAGTCGTTGGCGCACATCACGCCCCGGACGTCGGGGAAGCGGGTGAGGAGGTTGGTCATGAGCGTGTTGGCTTCCTCGGTTTCCCAGTGGGCGGTGTTGGACGCGAGGAGGTTCAGGCCGTACTTTTCGACCGTCCTCATGAAGCCGGCCTTGCGCTGCTTGGCGTTGTCGGCGCCGGGGTTGCCTTCGATGATGATGACCTTGGCGCCCTTGCCGAGCTTCTCGGCCATGAAGTCGCCGACGAGTTCGGAGCCTTCCTCGTTGTCCGGGCCGACGAAGAGGAAATCCTCGGGCAGGCTGTTGGCGACGAGGGCCTTTTTATCGAGGGTGACGTCGAAGTTCACCACCAGGATGCCGGCGTCCGCCGCCTTTTTCACCGACGGCACCAGGCCGACCGAGTCGGCGGGGGCGAGGACGATCATGTCGACCTTGCGGGTGACGAAGTTCTCCATGGCGTTGATCTGGGTGTCGATGTCCGTTTCCGAATTCATGCCGACGGGGATGAGGGTGAAGGTGCCGTCCTCGGCGGCGAACTTCCTGGCGCCCTCCTCCATGGTCTTGAAGAACTCGTTCGCCAGCGACTTCATGACCAGGCCGACCACCGGCTTTTCGCCCGCCGGGGCGCCGAAAGAGAGCAGCGCCGCGGCCAACGAAGCGAGCAATGCCTTTTTCATGGTTTTCTCCTCTGAACGGGACTTTTCCCCTCCACAACGCGCCGGCGCGCGCCGGCGCGTTTTTCGCGATTCCCCAGGGTATGTCCAAAAATGACTTAAACATGTTTGGACAAGGAATCGAGTCGCGGCGGTAAATTTTCGCCCGTGTTTGGGAAAAAATTTACGAGAGCGGCGTTGGCGACGCGGTATAAGCATGTTTAAGCTATTTTTGGACGAGCCCTAAAGCAGTTCCGCCGCCGCCTCGATGCCGTATTCCCGCATCAGCCGCGCCTGCTCCCCCAGCATGGCGGCGCGTTCGGCCGCCCCCCCGTCCCGCCGGCCGAGCAGATGGAGCAGGCCGTGCAGGGCGTAGAACGCCGCCTCCAATCCGGGGTCGCCGCCCCGTTGGGCCGCCGTCCGCCTGGCGGTTTCCAGTCCGACGGCGATGTCCCCCAGGCGCAGCCTCCCCTCCCCGTCCTCCTCCCCGTCCTCGAAGGCGATGACGTCGGTGGGGGAATCGACGCCCAGGTGGCGCCGGTTCAACCCGGCCATCTCGGAATCGCCGGCCAGCAACAGATCGAGCGAGGCGGGCCGGCCGGCTTCCCGCCGGTAGGCGAAGTCCAGAAGGCCGGCCAAAAGATCCTCCAGGCCCGGTTCGGGCACCATGGCCGCTCCGGTCAGGACGGCGACTCTCAGCGGGGGATCCCTTCCGCTCATGGCTTCCGGCCCGGCTTGTCGCCGCCCTTCGCCGTTTGGCCGGGATATTTGACCCGGGTGTGGAACATGCTGGCCAGCATCCGGAAAAGGACCTCCTCCACCCGCTTCAATTGGCGCATGGTAAGGCCGGAATCCTCGAACTGCCCGTCGATCAGGCGATCCCGGATCAGCCGGGAAATAAGCTCCCGCAGGTGGGCGGGGGAGGTGTCGTCCAGGCTTCTCGACGCCGCCTCTATGGAATCCGCGATCATCAGGACCCCGGCCTCGCGGGTTTGCGGCCGGGGACCGGGGTAGAGGAAGGGACCGGTGGCCACCGCCGTTCCGCCGGGCGCCTGCTGGCAGGCCCGGTGATAGAAGAATTGCATCAGGCTGTCGCCGTGGTGCTGGAGCACCATGTCGGCGACGACGGAAGGCAGCCGGAGGGCCCGGGCCATTTCCGCCCCGTCCCGGACATGATTGATTATGACCATGGCGCTCATTCCCGGGGCCAGGCGTCCGTGGAGGCCGATCCCGGACTCGTTTTCGGTGAAATACTCCGGCTTCGCCAGCTTGCCGATGTCGTGGAACATTCCCCCCACCCTGGCCCGGAGGGTGTCGGCCCCGATGGCGGCGGTGGCCGCCTCGGCCAGGGTGGCCACCAGGGAGCAATGGTGGAAAGTGCCGGGGGCCTCCACCACCAGCCGGCGGAGCAGGGGATGCTCGCGGGTCAGGAGATCCTGGAGGGATATGCGGGTGGTCACCCCGAAAGAGCGTTCGATGGCTGGAATGAAGGGAATCACCGCGGCCCCGCAAATCAGCCAGTTGAGAATTAGGCCCAGGGTGGCGAGAATCGGGGCCAGGCTTTCATCCAGGGATGGCGGCCACCCGGCCGCCAGGCCGAAAATGTTCCGCATCTCGCCCCGGGCGATGTTCCAGGCCATGAAGGACAGCCCCCCAATCAGCCCCGAGGCGGCCGAGACCAGGAGCAGGGTCATGCGGCGCCGGCAACTGGCGGCGGTGGCGGTGAAAAGCAGGCCGGCGGCCAGGTGGCCGATCATGATGTCGGAACGGCCGTCGAACAGGATGAGACCGCAGATGGAGGCGACGGCGGAAAAAAAGATGGCATTCCGGGCGTCGGTTCCCAGGGCGACGACGCCCAGGGCCAGGCCCACGGGCAGCATGGTTCCGGGAATGTCCCGGTGAATCAGCAGGTAGCCGGACCAGACAATCAAAAGGCATAGCCCGGCGGTGGCGAGGAAGGGGGACAGGGAGGCGCCGCCGGCGCTTTCGCGGGCGGCGGCCTTGAAGAAAAGCATCATGGAGAGGGAGATGGCGGCGAAGAGCAGGTAGTTGCCGGCGAAGCGGAAGGCGTCGAGGCGCCAGCCCTGCGAATTCCGGAAGACCCGGTCCTCCTCCTTGAGCATGGCCAGGCGATCCCGGGTGATGACCCCGCTCCGGGGCACCAGGGTTTCGTTGCGGCTTATGGTTCTCACCCGGGAAACCAGCTCCCGCCGGCGTTCCCCCAGATCGGCCAGCGAGCCGGCTTCGTCGAAAATCAGGTTGGGCTTGAGGCGCTTGAGGATCACCTCCTTCAGGGCGGTCTTGAATTCGTCGGGTATCCAGGGCGAGAGCCGGAGGCGCAGACGCCGCTCCAGGAACTCCGCCAGCTGCTCCGGGGTCGCCGGTCCCCTGCCCCCCCCCACCGCGGCGGAAACCGCCGAATCGCCCCTCATGATCTGGATGGTGCGGCCGCGCTCGATTTCGAAGCGATCCGGGGCGATGACGCCGCGGGGGAATATCTCGTTGTCCAGGATTTCCTTGAGGGGCTGGACCAGGTAGTAGGCGGGATCGTTCCTGGCCACGGCCGCCCCCCGCCAGAAGACGGCCGCCTGTTCGGGGGTGATCGGAAGGTTCAACTCCCGGGCCGCCTGCTCGACCTCTTCCAGGGTGTCGGCGGCGGCGGCCCGGACGAGGAATTGATCGACGGGGACATGGGTGTCGGCCGCCCACTGGGCCAGCGGCGCCTCGCGATAGCGCCAAGCGTAGGTCGAATCAAGGTTGCGCATCGCCTGGGCCTCCGCCAGGGCGTCGTGCCAGGGGAAATCCACCCGGCTGTGGATGTCGAAGGCGGCGGTCGTCCCCGCCATGTAGGGGATGGGCTTGCCGACGGGGAGGGACGGCAGGGCCGCCAGCGCCGCCCAGGCCAGGATGCAGGCGCAATAGAGCCAGTTGTGGCGGCTGATGCGGTCGCGGCGATCGGAGACCACCCTGGCCGCCAGGGTCTTCAGGCGTTCGGCCTCGGCCGCGGCCTGGCGTTTTCTTCTCGGCATCGTCTAGGTCGGGCCCTCCGACCGGGCCGGGTCGTTGTCCACCCAGGGGTTGCTCCGGGACAGGTGGTTGGCCACGTAATCCCGCACCCCCTCCGCCAAGGGGCGGAAATTCACCGGGCAGCCGGCGGCGCGGAGGCGCCGGATGTCGGCCCGGGTCCGGTATTGGTACCTGTCCCGGATATTCGCCGGCATGTCGGCGTAGCGGAGATCGGGTTCCCGCCCCACGGCGGCGAACAGGGCCCTTCCCAGTTGATTCCAGGTCTCCTCCTCGCCCGAACCGACGTTCATGATGCCGTTCGCGCCGGGATTTTCCAGCAGCCACCAGATCACTTCGACCACGTCCTTGACGTAGACGAAATCGCGCTTCTGCTCCCCGTCCGCGAAGTCCGGGCGGTGGGATCGGAAAAGGGTCATCGGGCCGCCCCCGGCCACCCCCCGGTAGGAGCGGAAAACCATGGAGGCCATGTCGCCCTTGTGGTATTCGTTGGGACCGTAGACGTTGAAGAAACGCAGGCTGGCCAGGCGCCGCTCGGATCCGCTGGCGACCGCCCAGCGATCGAAGAGCAGCTTGGAATAGCCGTACATGTTGAGGGGTCGGAGGCTCCCGAGGTTGCCGGCGCCGTCCCCGTAGCCCCGTTCCCCCCCGCCGTAGACGGCGGCGGAGGAGGCGACGATCAGCCGGGTTCCCCGGGCCAGGGCGGCCTCGGCCACGGTCCGGGAGTAGCGGAAATTGTTTTCCAGAAGATAGTCGGCGTCGGCCTCGACGGTGGAGGAGCAGGCGCCCAGGTGGACAAGCGCCTCGGCGCCGGCGGGAAGCCCTCCCTCCCGCCGGATAGTTTCCAGGAATTCCCCCGGCTGAATCAGTTCGGCGAAGGCCAATCCCGCGAGGTTGCGCCACTTGTCCCCCCGGCGGAGGCTGTCGACTATCCAGACGTCGCCGATCCCCATCCGGTTCAGCTTCCACACCAGGACGCTTCCGATGAATCCGGCCCCGCCGGTGACGATGTACATGCGTTTCACTCCCGTTTTCCGGCCGGCCGGAGCTTTCCCCCCGGCCGGATCCGGGGCGCGAAGGGAACCCGGACGATCAAGGCGCCAGAAGATAGGGGCGCCGATCCGGCTCGAAGGCCGGGTCCTCCAGGCGCCCCCGGCGCATGGCCTCGCGCACCCAGCGGCCGATCTCGTCCAGGACCGCGTCGCTGGCGCGAAACTGCGGCTGCCGGCTCATTTCATCGAACTTCATCTTGACGATCCGGTCCGCCGCCTTGTTCACCGACAGGGCCAGCACCGGTTCGTCCCGAATCCTCTCGACCACCTCGGCCACGGCCGAAATGGAGGAGGAAAGCCGGTTGGCGGCCCCGGCCACCGCGGCCGGATCCACCGTCGCGAATATTTCCCCCAACCGGGCGGAGACCGCCCTCAGCTTGTCCGAAATCGCTCCCAGGTTGTCGATGGCGTCCCCCAGGGTTTGCCGCCGGCCGGCCACGGCGGCCGAGATCTCCTTGAGGTTGGCCACGCTGTCCACCAGGTCGGCGGCCAGCCCGGGATTGCCGACGCCGGCCCGAATCGATTCCCTGACCTCGGTGACCCCGGCGTCGATATTGTCAATGGTCCGGCCGGCGGCGGCCAGCGATTCCCCCGCGTTTTCCGTGACGCCGGCGATTCCGGCGGCGGTCTTGTCCACCGTTTCCCGGATCCGGCCGATTACCTCCCCGGCTTGGCCGGTAATGTTCTCGACCCCGGCCACGGTCCTGTCCACCCCCTCCCGGAGCGAGCCCGACAGTTCCTCCACCTCCGTCCCGATTTGATCGGCCAGGCCGGCGATTCTTTCCCGGAGATCCCCGGAAAGGGACGCCAGATTGACGCTGATTCTTTCGACGTTGTCGATGATGCCCTGGCTCCTCCGCAGGATCTGGTCGGCCCGGACGGCCAGGACCTCCAGGTTGACGGCCAGCCGCTTGATGCCGGCGCGGAATTCGTTGTCGCCGACGATGTCGTTGAGGTTGGTTGTGAGGACGGTGATTTCCTCCCCGAACCGATCGACCCGGGCCATGAGCTGGGAGAAATCCGGGAGGGGGGAGCTTTCCAGCCTTTCCGCCTCCTCCGGCGTCGCGGCCCGGCGGATATATTCGGCCGAGGCGCCGGGAACGATTTCCAGGAAGGCGTCGCCCACCAGCCCGGCGGTGGAAATTTTCGCCGTGCTCAGCCGGGGAATCGGGCGCGATTCGTCTATGTCCAGGAACACCTCGAGCACGTTCGATCCGGGTTGGAGCCGGATGGTCGAGACCCGGCCGATCTGGAAGCCGCCCATCTTGACGGGCGCCCCGCTCTTGAGGCCGCCGATGTTGGGCATCTCGGCGACCGCGAAGTAGCGGCGCCCGAAAAACGAGGCGCTGTTGCCCCAGACGATCAGCATGGTTATCAGGACCACGACCGAGGCGATGATGACCGTTCCGATGACGGCGGCCATCGCCACCGTTCCCTTCTTCCCCCCCATTTCGTCCCCCCGCTTCCTAAGGGCAAGGTCAACATTCACGCCACCGTGCGAATCGGGCCCTCCGCCTCCCCGCGGACGAATTGCCGGATCATCCGATCCTCCTCGCTGGCTCCGGGCGCCGGGGCGCCCTCCCCCAACCGGCGGAACATCTCCGGCGGGCCGTCGCCGACGATGCGGCCGCCGTAAAGCATGAGCACCCGGTCCGCCACCTTGCTGGCCACCCGCATGTCGTGGGTAACCGCGATGGAGGTCACCCGGATGTCGGCCAGCGACGCGTGGGTGTCGTTTATCAGGTCGGCGATGGCGTCGGAGGTAATCGGATCCAGGCCGGTGGTCGGTTCGTCGTAAAGGATGATTTCCGGCCGGCAGGCCAGGGAGCGGGCCAGGGCGGCGCGCTTGCGCATGCCCCCGGACAACTCGGACGGCATCTTGTCCCCGGTGTCCGGCAGCCCCACCTGGCGCAGTCTTTCGCTTACCACCACCCGTATCCTCTCCTCGTCCCGCTCCCCCATGGCCCGCATGGGGAAGGCCACGTTTTCCCCCACCGTCATGCTGTCGAAAAGGGCGCCGCCCTGGAAAAGCATGGCCATCCGCTTGCGGATCTCCTGCAACTCGTAGCCGTCCAGCGAGGAGAGCCTCCGGCCGAAAACCAGGATTTCCCCGCCGTCCGGCTCCAACAGCCCGAGGATGAGCCTGAGCATCACGCTCTTGCCGGTTCCGGAGGGGCCGATGATCACCAGCTTGCCGCCGCGGGCCACCGCCAGGCTGACCCCGGCCAGGGGGGATATCCGGCGATCCCCGGAGCCGAAGCTCTTGTGGACGTTTTTCAGGCTGATTACCTCCGCCTCCCCGCCGGGGAATGTCCCGCCCGCCCTAGCCGGGTCCGATAGCCCTTCCGCCAAGGAATCCCTCCCGTTTAGGCGGACTTTTCAGGAAAATCGAGCCGCGGTTGACTTGATTTTCCTGAAAAGCCCCCGTTTATGCCGCCAAGTTCCACCAGCCAATCAGGACGGACATCGCCTCGGACACCGCGTAGGCGATGATGTCCGCCACCCGATCCCACAAGGGCTGGGCGTAGAACAGAAATATGGACATAACCAGGTTGAGGATGAGGATGGCTATGCAGGAGGCCACGTTGGCGGTGGTGGTGGCCTTTCCCACCCCCTCCGCCCCCCCGGTGGTCTTGAGCCCGTTGCGGCAGCAAATCAGCGATATGGTGACGCCGAACACCAGGCTTTTCGACAGGCCCTGGACGTAGTCGTAGGACACCATCCATTCGCTGATTTCCACCCACTGGAAATGCCATTCGGCGCCCAGCACGAAAACCGTCATGCCCAGTCCGGCGATGATGCCGATCATCATGGCGAAAATCGTCAGGACCGGGGTCATGAAAAAACTGGCGATGACCCGGGGCAAAACCAGGTAGCGGACCGGATCGGTCCCCATCGTGCTCAGGGCGTCGATCTGCTCGGTGACGTTCATGGTCCCGATTTCGGCGGTTATCGAACAGCCCACCCGCCCGGCCAGCATCAGCCCGACCAGCACCGGTCCCAATTGCCACACCTGCGCCTTGGCCACGATGGCGCCGGTCCAACTTTCCACTCCCAGGGCGACGAACTGGTTATAGGAGGTGTAGGCCAGGACCGCCCCGGTGAAGGCGCCGGTGGTGAGGATGACCGGCAGGCTTTGCACGCCTATGAAATAGAATTGCTCCACCACCTCCCGCTTGTAGGGAAGTCCCCGGGCGAGCCAGGCCAGGCACTGGAAAAAAAGGATGGCCACTTCGCCCACCCCCCGCAGGCCGTCCAGCGCGACGCCGCCCAAGGCTGTGACATGTCGAAGCATATTTCCCGCCCGTCCCGGCGGCCGAAGGCCGGCCAGGAATTCTTTTACCGGAAATCCCTCTCCAAAGCAAGCAAAAGACCGGAAAATCCGGGAAATCCGCCGCCGCCGGCCTCTCCCGCCCGAATTTCCGGAGATTTTTCCGCCCGGGTCATTTAATTCCCTTGAAGACATCATCGGTCGCGGCGTCCCGGTGCTCGGCGGAGTATTCGGTGGCGGCCACCACTGGTTGTATGCCGCCGGTGCGCGACAGGCGCACCGCGGCGTTTCGCAAGGCCGCCAATATCCGGGCGATTCCACGGCGCCTCACTCGACGTTCGTCCTCGCGCAAG
>JAISYL010000047.1 GCA_031269935.1 Planctomycetota bacterium | reverse complement strand
TTCGGCATGAAAGCGCCGCGCCGACGTTGAACCGCCGCGCCCCGCTGCAAACGGTGTTTCTTTCCAGGACTCAAGCATGACCGCCAGACCGCCCGCCTCCGTCCCCGTCGACTTCATTCGGGAATTCATCAACGCCGATTTGGCCGCCGGGCGCTACGACCGCGTCCAAACCCGGTTTCCCCCCGAGCCGAACGGCTACCTGCACATCGGCCACTGCAAGGCGGCCCTGACCAACTTCGAACTGGCCCGATCCTACGGCGGGGGGATGAACCTGCGGTTCGACGACACCAATCCGGTCAGGGAGGACGCCGAATACGTCGACGCCATCCAGGCCGATTTGCGCTGGCTCGGCATCGACTGGGGGGAGCGGATTTTTTTCGCCTCGGACTATTTCGACAAGCTGTACGAATTCGCCGAATTGCTGATCCGGGAGGGCAAGGCCTATGTCGACAGCCAGTCGGCCGAGACCATCCGGGTAAAGAGGGGCACGGCCGGGGCGAAGGAGCGGGGCCTCACCCCCCCGGGGGAGAATTCGCCCTACCGCGGCCGGAGCGCGGAGGAAAACCTGGAACTCTTCCGCCGGATGAGGGCGGGCGAATTCCCGGACGGCGCCCATGTCCTTAGGGCTAAAATCGACATGGCGCACCCCAACCTCAATATGCGGGATCCGGTTCTTTACCGCATCTGCCGGGCGAACCACATCCGGACCGGCGACAAGTGGTGCATCTACCCGATGTACGACTACGCCCACCCGATTTCGGACGCGCTGGAAGGCATAACTCATTCCTGCTGCTCCCTGGAATTCGAAAACCACCGCCCGCTCTACGACTGGTGCATCGCCAACCTTCCCGTCTTCCCCAGCCGGCAGATTGAATTCGCCCGCCTCAACCTCACCCGGACCGTGCTTTCCAAGCGCTGGCTCATCCAGTTGGTGAAGGAAAAGCGGGTGTCCGGCTGGGACGATCCCCGCATGCCCACCATCTCCGGGATGCGCCGCCGCGGCTACCCCCCGGCCGCCATCCGGGATTTCTGCCGGCGCATCGGCCTCGCCAAGACCAATTCCCGGGTCGACGTCCAATTGCTGGAGCATTGCGTCAGGGAGGATCTGAACCGGCGGGCCCCCCGGGCCATGGCCGTAATAAATCCGCTCCGGCTGGTCATCGAGAATTATCCGGAAGGCGGGGTCGAATGGCTGGAGGCGGTCAACAATCCCGAGGATCCGGCGGCCGGGCGGCGCCGGCTTCCCTTTTCGCGGGAACTTTACATCGAGAGGGAGGATTTTTTGGAGGATCCTCCCAAGAAATTTTTCCGCCTGGCCCCGGGCCGGGAAGTGCGCCTCCGCTACGCCTATCTCGTCACCTGCCGGGAAGTCGTGAAGGATCGGGACGGCGGGGTGGCGGAACTGCGCTGCCTCTACGATCCCGCCACCAGGGGGGGGGACGCCCCGGACGGCCGCCGGGTCAAGGCCACCCTGCATTGGGTTTCGGCCGCCCACGCGATTAGGGGCGAGGTCAGGCTTTTCGACCACATGTTTCCGGTTCCCGACCCGTCCGAGCCGCCGCCCGGCGGAACCTGGCTGGACAATTTCAATCCCGAAAGCCGGAAAATCGTCCCCGACTGCCGGTTGGAACCGATGCTGGGCGAGGCCGGGGCCGGTTCGGTCTTCCAATTCGAGCGCCTGGGCTATTTCGCCGCCGATCCCGACGGCCGGCCGGGCCGGCCGGTTTTCAACCGCACCGCCACCCTCAAGGATTCCTACGCCAAGGCCAGTGCCCCGCAAAGCGCAAATCCTCGCAAGTCCCGAAGTCCGCTTGCTCTGGAACCAGCCTCCGGCGCCGAAGGGGAATTCACTTCCCCGGAGGCGGAAACCGGATTAACCGGGGGCGCTCCCCGCCAGGCCCCAATCAAGGATTCGGGCCTGCCGGAATAGCGGACGACGGGAGCGGAGACGGCAAATGGAACCAATGTCATTTCCCGGGTCCGAGGCGACCCCGCCGGGCGGAGCCTACCATTCGTACCTGGGCGACAGTTCCGCCCCCCTGGTGGGCTTGTATTTCACCCTGCCGCTTTTCATCGTCTACCACGCCGGACTCTGGTGGCTGAAGACTTTCGCCGGCTTGCGCTGGGCCAACGCGGTGGACATCGCCATCGCCGACTTTTTCGCCCTTTTCGGGGTGGCGGGCCCGCTGCTTTCCTTCATGCTGGTGATTTCCGTCTTCCTCGTCCTGCAAACTGTTTCCGGCCGCCGGACCCGCCGGCCTCCCTTGCACACCTGGATCTTCATGCTGACGGAGAGCCTGATCCTTTCCCTGCCGGTGTTCATGCTGTCCCGGCTGACCCTCAAGCTCGGCGATTACGTCAATCAGCCGTTCCTCGCCGTCCAGGAAGGGATCGGGGAGCTGTCCTGGCGCGCCAACCTGATCCTCGGTTGCGGGGCCGGGGTCTACGAGGAGTTCTTTTTCCGGCTCCTGGTCATGGGCGCGGCCTCCCTGGTCCTCGACAAGGTTTTCGGGATCCGGGATTGGCGCAAGTTTTTCCTGGCGGCGGCGTTTCAGGCCCTGCTGTTCGCCCTTTCCCACCATTTGCCGGGCGGACCGGAGGCGCTGGACGGGCTGGAGGGAATTCGGGCGGCCTTGCCCGCCCTGGTCTTCCGGACGGCGGCGGGCCTGTATTTCGCCTTCATCTACCTGGAGAGGGGGTTCGGCATTGCGGCCGGAAGCCACGCCAGCTATGATTTGCTGGTGGTGTGGCTGGATTCCCTGACCTTCGGGGGCTGAAAGGGCTAGCCGTGACCGGAAACTCCGCCGGGGGGAAAAAAAAACAGCCTAGGCGCCTTTCCGCCTCCCGGCTGATGGCGGCAATCGACCTCGGTTCCACCGCGGTGCGCATGAACATCGCCGAGCTTTTTCCCGACGGCGGCATCCGGATTGTCGAGGAGCTGAGCCACCCCGTTTCCACCGGGGCGGACACCTTCCGCCACGGCCGCCTCCTGCCCGAAACCCTGCGGACGATTCTAGGCATTCTCGGCAACTACCTCCGCCTGGCCGACGATTACGGGGCGTCTTTCCGCCGGGTGGTGGGGTCCTCGGCCCTGCGGGAGGCGTTCAACCGGGAAATACTGGTGGACCGCGTCCGGCACGACACCGGACTGGAATTGGAATTGCTGGATCCGGTGGAGGAGAGCCGCTTCGTCTACCAGGCCCTTCTTCCCTGGCTGCGCCAGCGCCAGGGAAATTATTCCCTGGCCCTGAACATCGGCGGCGGCTTCACCGAAATCATGATTCTCCGGGGGGAGGACTTCCAGATAGGCGGCGCCAAGCGGCTGGGCGCGTCCCGGCTTTTTCACGCCGCCGGCCAGGTGGGGAACCAGGCCCGGGCGGAGATCCTCCGCGCCCTGGCGGCGAACATCGTCAATTCCATCCGCGACTACTTCCAGGAATACAGCATCTCCGGCTTTTACCTGGTGAACCGGTTCCTCTACCGCGCCTTCATCAACGATTCGGCGGCCGTGCGCCACCCCAACGACTTCGTCGTCGCCGCCGAACCCCTCCGCCGCCGCCTGGAACAGGCCCACCGCCTGAGCCACCTGGAACTGGGCCGGCTTTTCAACCTCGGCCTCGCCGACATCGAACTCCTGTCCCCCGCCATGTTCATCCTCGAGAGCTTTATCGATGTGGTGGGGGCGGCGGAAATAACCTTTACCGGCACCGAGATGCTCTCCGGCCTGCTGGTCGAAATGGGGATGCTCCTCCGGGGGGAAAACCCCTTCACCGCCTTCCGCCGCCAGTTGGTGCGCTCCGCCCGGGCGGTGGGGGAGCGGTACGGCTATGATCGGGCCCACGCCCGGCTGGTGACCGAGTTTTCCCTGACCATCTTCGACGAGCTCCGGGAGCCGCTGGATCTAGAGGATCGGGATCGCCTGCTCCTGGAATTGGCGGCGGTGCTGCACGACGTGGGCATGTACATTTCCGAAAACCTTCACCATCGGCACAGCGCCTACCTGATCAAATGGTCGGACATCGTCGGCCTGAACGATAACGACCGGGCCCTGGTTTCCCAAATCGCCTATTTCCACCGGGTGGAGACGCCCTCCGACGAACACCTGGAGTATATGGCCTTCCCCCGGCCGGACCGGGTGAGGATTATCAAGCTGGCCGGCATCCTCCGCCTGGCCGACGTATTGGATCGGGGACACCGGCAGAACATCAAGAACATCCGGGCCGAGGTGGACGGCGACCGGCTGCGGCTTCGCCTGGCCATGACCGGGGATTTGGAGGTCGTCATCGACGCCCTGCCCAAAAAGGCGGATTTGCTGGAGTTGGTCACCGGCCTGCGGGTGGTCCTGCAGATGGAGGCGTTTTGACCGGGAGGATCGCGGTACGCGGGAAGACGGGTTTCGGCCCCGTTTCGTTCCGCGGCGGGATTCCGTTGGGAACACGCATATGCTTGGCCGGATTCTCATCGTCGACGACGAGGTCGAAGTCGGCCTCCCCCTCGCCAAATTGTTCCGCTCCGAGGGCATGGAGTGCGAATGCGCCGCCAGCGCCAAGGAGGCGCATTCCACTCTTGTCCGGAACCCCGACATCCGCCTCGTGTTCCTCGACGTCCGCATGCCGGGCACCGATGGCATCTCCTTCCTGAAAAAAGTCAAAGAGGAGTTCCGCCGCTGCGGCAGCATCATGATATCCGCCTATCCCGCGCTTCCCGACACCGTCCAGGCGATGAAACTCGGCGCCACCAATTTCTTCTCCAAGCCACTCGATCTCGAGCGCATCCTGGCCGAGGCGAGAGGATTGCTCGGCGCCGGGATCGACGCCGGCCGGGACGACCGGGGCATCATCTCCCTGGATCCCGCCATCATGAAGATGAAGAAGCGGTTGATCACCGCCGCCCCCACCTCCGCCCCGGTGATCATCACCGGCGAAAGCGGCACCGGCAAGGAGCTGGTGGCGGAACAGTTGCACCGCTTCGGCGACCGCCGGAACGGGCCTTCCCGGGCCATCCTGGAGACCGGATTGACCCCGGAGCGAGGGAAAATGCAAAAAGCCTGGCGGTAAGCGTTCACCGCTCAATTATTCATGAGGTTATTGGTTGATTCTCTGGTATGAGCAAAGACGGTGCAC
>JAISYL010000023.1 GCA_031269935.1 Planctomycetota bacterium | reverse complement strand
AGCTACAGGCCCGTGCCTTTCTAATGCCGGCTATGGGGAAGGAAGTATAAGCGCGGACGGGTCCGGGCACAAGTTTTTTTACGCCCCCGCGAATCCGCCTCCCGCCACGGGCCTTCCCGGGTTCGCCTTTGCCGTCCAACGGCGAGGCGGGCCATTGCCTGCTTTTCACCCCCTCGGAAATGGACGGATAGCATCGGGTTTCCTTAAGAGCGTGTTGTTAGATGCCGTCTCGTCGGGTTATACTGCGTCAAAAGCCGCTTCTCGGATGATTTTTACCCCTGACCGCCGGCCAAAAATCATCCTGCCAGCGACTTTTTCCTTGTCTAACCCGGGCGATCCGGTATTTAACAATACGCTATAATAAGGGACGGAAGCCGGGGGGCGGGAAACTTCCCCGGGACCTTTTTCGAGGAGGCGGGGCATGGGCGGAATTGTCCGGGTGGGGGAGGTGGTCGAGGCGATGGAGGGAATCGCCCCTCCGGCGCTGGCCTTGGCGGGGGACGGGGCGGGACTCCAGGCGGGGGATCCCGGAGCGAAGGTCGGGCGGATCCTGGTTTGCCTGGACGCCTCGCTTCCGGCCCTGGCCCGGGCCGGGGGGATGGGGGCGCAAATGCTGGTCTCCCACCATCCCCGTTTTTACCGGGGCCTGGATTCCCTGGCCGGGGACCGGCCGGCCGGCCGCCGGGCCGCCGCCCTGGCCGCCTCCGGGCTGGCCGTCTATTCGGCCCACACCAGCCTCGATTTGGCGGAGGGCGGGGTGAACGACTGCCTGGCCCGGGCGGCCGGCCTGGAGGGGGCGGGGGTGATCAAGCCGGAGAAACGGGAAAGGCTGGTGAAATTGGCGGTTTTCGTGCCCGCCGAGCGGGTGGAGGAGGTGCGGGCGGCGGTTTGCCGGGCCGGGGCCGGGGCCATCGGCAAATACTCCGAATGCACCTTCCGGACCCGGGGGACCGGGACTTTCCGCTGCGGCCCGGAGACCAAGCCGTTCCAGGGCCGGCCCGGCTCCTTCGAGGAGGCGGACGAATACCGGCTGGAAACGGTGTTCGGCGAATTTTCCGCTCCCCGGGTGGTGGCGGCCATGCTGGCGGCCCACCCCTACGAGGAGGTGGCCTACGATCTCTATCCCCTGCGGGGGACGGCCAGGGTTTACGGCTTCGGGCGGGCGGGGAGCCTGCCCGGTCCCGAACCCCTGGCCAAGCTGGCGGCCCGGCTGGCCCGGGTGACCGCCTCCCGGATGACCCAATATTTCGGCCGCCCGGATCGGCCGGTGCGCCGGCTGGGGGTCTGGGCCGGGGGCGGGCTGGACGTCGGGGCGGCCCTGGCCGCCGGAGTGGAGGCGCTGGCGGTGGGGGAAATCGGCTACCATGAGGTCGAGGACCTGGCCGACGCCGGAGTCTCCCTAGTCGTCCTCGGCCACGGCTGCTCGGAGCGGCCGGTCCTGCGGCCGCTGGCCCGGCGGCTTCGGGCGGCGCTGGGCAACCGGGTGAAGGTGGATGTCATGCCGGATGCCGGCTTTTCCCTGAGGAACGCCGGGCCGGAGGGGTGAGGGCGTGGCGGAAACGGAGGAAAAATCGATGACGAACGTGCTCATCGTCAACAGCAGTCCGCGGAGTTGCAGTTGCAGCCGTTTCCTGGCCGCCCGGGTGGGGGAGGGAGCGGCCGGGAATGGGCATCCGGTCTCGACGGTCGAGATAGGCGGGGCGGACATCCATCCCTGTACGGGTTGCGACGCCTGCCGGGAACGCCCGGGCGGCTGCGTCATCGCCGACGACATGGCCGGCCTTTATCCGAAGGTCGCCCGGGCGGAGATCCTGATTTTTTCCAGTCCGATCTATTTCTTCAGCGTCGGCGCCCAGTTGAAGCTTTTCCTGGACCGGCTGTACGCCCTGGGGATCGCCGGCTTCGCGAACAAAGGAATCGGGGCCGTCTTCGCCTATGGCGACGAGGATCCGGTGAAATCGGGTTGCGTCAACGCCATACGGATGTTCCAGGACATCTGCGGCTACGCCTCGGCCCGCTGGCTGGGGGCGATTTACGCTAGCGCCTGGGACGGGGCCGCCGGCCCCCCCGAACCGCTGCTGAAATCGGCCGGGGAATTCGGGGAATCGCTGGCCTGAACGGGTTTAAGAGCTTGTTGACAAATCCGGGAGGGGCGCCCGGCGGAAATGGAGATAAAAGCCGATGGGAACGGATGATTCGGAAGGCGTCCCGCCGATTGACCGGATTCTCGATTTGGCGGTGGCTTACAACGGGCGCGACGTGAAGCGGGTCAACCATTTGCTGAAGGTGCATTCCTTCGCCCGCCTCCTCGGGATCGGGGAAAAATGCGGCCCCGGAATGCTGACCGTCGTCGAGGCGGCCGCCCTGCTCCATGACATCGGCATCCATGAGGCGGAAAGGAAACACGGATCGAGCGCCGGAAAATGGCAGGAACTCGAAGGTCCCCC
The DNA here is from genome assembly GCA_031269935.1 of Planctomycetota bacterium. Taxonomy (GTDB): domain Bacteria; phylum Planctomycetota; class SZUA-567; order SZUA-567; family SZUA-567; genus JAJBSZ01. The sequence goes on along the minus strand of JAISYL010000023.1, from coordinate 452 downwards.
GGTCGCCCGGGAACTGCTGGAAGGCCTTGATCTGGACCCGGCCGCCCGGGAGCGGATATTGTTCCTTGTCGGCCATCATCACAGTTATGGAAGCGTCGACGGCCTGGATTTTCAAATTCTGGTCGAGGCCGATTTTCTGGTGAACATCCACGAGGAGGGGATGGACGTCCGCTCGATCGAAAGCCTCGGGGAAGGGATGTTCAAGACCGCCAGCGGCCGCGAACTCCTGGAAAGGTTGTACTTGCGCTAGGCGGCGGATCGGTGCGGGAACAACCGCAAGGGTTGAAACCGCGAGGTTGCCATAATTCATGGCGGCAAGGCAAAACCAATGGGTTCGATACAGTTCACTTGACATTTGATCATTCCCATACAATAATAGCCAAAATGACGAGAAAACTGGTGGCCATAAGTGAAGCGGCAAAGGTGTTGGGTGTATCTGTCGTGACGCTGCG
>JAISYL010000292.1 GCA_031269935.1 Planctomycetota bacterium | reverse complement strand
CCGAATCGAAGATTCAGTCATTTATTTCCGCGCCCTTGCTTGGCGTCGGGTCCCAACCCGCCATGAAGCGCATCCCCGATTTCGGCAACGCGTCCCGGCGGGAAGGCGCGCCGGGCGCGGCTGCGGGTTTTGGCTTGATCCGAAGCGGAATAAAGGCTCGTCCAAAAATAACTTATACAAGTTTATGCTGCGTCACCAACGTCGTTCTCGTAAATTTTTGCCCAACCACTGGCGAAAATTTACCGTCGCGGCTCGGTTCCTTGTCTAAACATGTATAAGTTATTTTTGGGCAGACCTTAAAGACCAGACGTAAAGCGGCCGGATGGAATGAAACCTATCTCCGCGAACTCCCCCAAGGAAATTTTCATGCATAGGCCCCGCGGGGACGACAAAAAAGCGAAAAAAAAGATTGCGCCCCGGGACGTTTTGTGATACTTAATTAAATTAATTCCGACTTATCACCCGACTCGCCGTTTTTTTACCCCTGCATTGTTCGTCCACGCCATCCGTATAGCGGTAATTGTCTTGTACACATTACAACATTACACATTATGCGAAAGGAAGGGAGGGGCCATGTCAAAATGGAGGATTCCCGCCGTTGGCGGCAACATGGAGTCCAACAACGGCATTTATTACCAGAATATGAACAACCGGCAGGTCGCGGAGCGGTTGAAAAAAAACGACGTTATTCTCATTCCCGTCGGATCCACCGAGAACCACGGTCCCGGCGCCCCCTATGGCGAGGACACCTATCTCGACTGCCGGCTGTGCGAGCAGGTCGCCTCGGCGACGGGCTGTACGGTGGCGCAACCGGTATGGTACGGTTCCCACCCCTACCATCATCTGGGCATGCCGGGTACCGTCATGATTCCGGAGGATATCCTTTCCGACTATCTTTGCTATGTTTTCGCCGGTTTTTGGAACACCGGTTTCCGAAAGATGATCGTTGTTAACGGGCACGGCCAGGATTACGTGATTCCCGCCGCCATCCATAAATTCGGCAAGAAATTCCAGGTTCCCGGCATCATCCTCTACGTCCATTTCTGGAACTGCGCCGGAGAGCAGCTTGATTCCGCCGATCGGGGAGGCCCCTACCAGACGCCGTTCATCCACGCCGACGAGGTCGAACAATCCTGGTCGCTTGCCCTCTTCCCGGAACTGTGCGCCCAGGAGAACGCGGTGGCCACCAAACCCTCGCCCATGCTTCCGCCCGGCCACATCAACAACTCGGCCGAGCGCGGCGCCGGACCCATCAAATGGTACAACGCCTATGGTTCGGTCGGCATGGAATGCATCTGCACGCCGGAAGGGGTAATCGGCAATCCGAAATTGGCGGACGCCGAGAAGGCCAGGCGGGGAGTGGAGAAGACCCTGGATTATCTGGAAAAGCTGGTGAACGACATCCTCGCCAAGTATCCGGCCGGGCAATTGCCACCCATCGAAAAAGTCACCCAGCGCCGGCGCGAGGATATAGAGGAGGTGATCAAGGGACCGGCGAACGGCGGACGCCATTTATACACCCTCGCCTATTGAGAACGGACAATCCGGGAAACGGGAGGAGGAAAGAATGAAAGCCAGGATCGCTTTCATGCATGGACCGCGCGATTTGCGCATCCGGGAGGTGGAGTTGCCGAAACTGGAGCCGGGGCAACTCCTCATCAAGGTGGGCGCCTGCGGAATATGCGGTTCGGATGTGGAATGTTTCGAGGGGAAATCGGCCGAGGGGCGCTATGATCTCGGGCCTTTCACCCCCGGGCACGAATGGTCCGGCCAGGTGGTCGAGGCCGCGCCGGACGTGGGGGATTTCAAGCCGGGCGACAAGGTCACCGGCGACTGCGTCATGGCCTGCGGCCACTGCCGCAACTGCAAGGAAGGCTTGATGCCTTCGGCCTGCCTGGAGATGCGGGAGTTGGGTTTCATGCCCAATTCTCCCGGGGCGATGGGCGAATACCTTATCCTTGAACGGCGATACACCCACAAGTTTCCCTCCGACTGGAATTACTTCATGGGTTCCTGGATTGAAAACTTCTCGGTCGGCTATTGGGGCATTTGGGGCAATGGCGGCTATATCGACGCCTCGGATCACGCGGTCGTCATCGGCGGCGGTCCCATCGGCATCTCCGCCACCATCGCCGCCTCGGTTTCCGGGGCCAACACCATCGTGATCGATCCCCTTCCGGCCAGGCGGGAGCGCGCCCTGAGGTACGGGGCCGATCACGCCCTCGATCCCGCGGCGGGCGACGTCGCCAAAATGGTCCGCGACGTCACCGACGGCAGGGGCGCCACCGTCCTGGTGGAATGTTCCGGCAACGACAAGGGGATTGCCTCGGTTTTCGACATCGCCGGGCACAGTTGCCGCGTCGGCTTCGTGGGCCATTCGATCGGCCGCAAGGTGCGGGCCGAGCTCGGGCGGGTCATTTGGTCGAATCTCCGCATCGTCGGATCGGGCGGCACCAGGAATTTCATGGTGAGGACGATCCGCTTCCTGTCGCGCATCAAGGACAAATACGATTTCGACGCCCTGAACAGCCACTACCTGCCCTTCGGCGAACTCGACAAGGCGATGGAAATCGCCTGCAAGGAAAAGGCCAACGCCTTCAAGGTGATGCTCACGTTCGACTGAACGGAAACT
>JAISYL010000210.1 GCA_031269935.1 Planctomycetota bacterium | reverse complement strand
CGGCGGCGTTCCGAAGGTTCCCCGCTTCGCCTCGTGTACTCATCCAGCCGGACGGCACAGCCAAGGGAGTCGCGAAACGCACCCCCCGTCATTTCCCCGCCTCCCCGGCCGCCGCCCTTTCCCTTACGTTCCGTCCCAACCTAAAGGGGTCCCCGAAACGGTGCCCCCTTCCGCCTTTAGCCTTGTGAAAGGGTAAACGTTCGCCCTTGTGTCCCCGGCCCGCCCGTCATGCCTTGCCCCAGCCAGCCGACGCCTGAACCATCGCCATGATTCCGGCCCGGATCGCTTCCGGCAGGGACGGCCAGGCGACGGCGATCCGGACGACGTTGGGAGGCAGTTCCGGCGCCGTGTCGTTATGACAATCGGAGGGTGGAAGTGTCGATTTTAGTGCCGAGGGTGTTTTTGAATCGTCACAAGTTTTATCATTATTTGAGTTATGATTTTCGGCTTGCAGACTGTGGCTCAGAAGGCCACGGGTTCGAATCCCGTTTTTCGCCCCAACTATCGATCCAACAAAGTCCGCCAAGGCCCGAAAAGCCTTGGCGGACTTTGTTTTACAGCATAACAAGGTCTTGCGGGGTTCAAACAAATCCCTTGACAGCGGGGCAATTTATGGGTAAATTTATGGGTAACCCGAATTCAGGCAAAAGGAGTTACCCACATGAGCTTGACCGACCGGGGCATTTTCAACCTAAAGGCAACCGGCAAACAGCATAAGCATTTCGACGGCGGGGGGCTACACCTGGTTGTCTACCCCCAGGGAGGGAAGAACTGGCGGCTGGCCTATCGCTTCGGCGGCAAGGACAAAGTTTTAAGCCTCGGCCCCTACCCTGCCGTAAGCCTCAAACTGGCCAGGGAACGCCGGGAGGAGGCTAAGGCGCTGTTGGCGCAGGGCATTGACCCGGGGGAGCGAAAAAAGCGGGAAAAGGAGATGGCGGAGGATCTTTCCCGGAATGCTTTCGAGAATGTCGCCCGGGAATGGCACGCCAATTTCAGGGAACGCTGGACCGAAAAGAACGCCCGGGTAATTTTGGGCCGGTTGGAACGCGACGTTTTTCCCTTCATAGGCAAAAAATCCCTCCGGGAATTGAAGGCGCCGGAGCTATTGGCGATCAGCCGGGGGATTGAGGCCCGAGGCGCCCTGTATCACGCGCACCGGATTTTGCAATATTGCGGCATGATCTTCCGTTACGCCATCGCCACCGGCAAGGCCGAACACAATATCGCCGCCGATCTCCGGGGCGCCCTTCCCCCGGCCAAGGTCAAGCACCGCGCCTGTCCGGATTTAGGGGGGGGGAAACGGTGGACCCGGCGCAAACCGCCCGCCGGTTCCGCCGCCGACCCCGGGCCGATCAACGGGCGAAGGCCAGGGCGTAAACCTGCCCGGCCCCGCTTTCCCGGCAGGCCCGGGCCGCATCTCGCAGGGTGGCACCGGTGGTCATCACGTCGTCCACCAGAAGAACGCGCTTACCGGCCATTTCCGGGGAGGCGGCAAACGCCCCCTGGACATTGTCCGAGCGGGCGAAGCGGTCCAAACTGGCCTGGGGCCGGGTGGGGCGAATCCGCCGCAGCCAGTCCTCCCCCAACGGCAGCCCGGTTTCCCGGGACAGCCGGCGGCCAATCAGCCGGGCCTGATCGAATCCCCGCCGACGCCGGCGTTCGGGATGCAGTGATACCGGGATGATCAGATCCGGGGAGAGGAAATCAGCGGTCCGCAGGCGTTCGGCCATCAGGCCCGCCAGGAGACCGGCGATTTCGGTGTCGCCGCCGAATTTGAGGGACAGAATCAGTTCCCTGACCCCGCGGCGATAGCGGGCCACGGCGGCGGCGGCGGTCAGGCCCAAATTCTTCCCCCGGCAACGCGTACAGTCCCGGCCGAGCCGGGCGTGGGGACCGGCGGGAAAACCGCAACCCCGGCAGGCGCCCCGGCCTATCCATTCGATTTCCGGGAGGCAGGCGGAACACAGAAAGGGATTGGCGTAACCCAATAGCGGACTTCGGCATAAACGGCAGCGGGGAGGCGAAAGACAGGACGCCAACCCGGAAAGCAAGGCCGCCAAAACGCCGCCGGCGCCGGTTTTTTCCCGTGCCGCGACCGCCGCCTTCCCGAAAACGTTCGCCATTTATTCCCGCCAGTCAGCCGCCCCGGCCCGAATCAGGACAATCGTTCCGGGCGTTCCCTTAGGGTCTGTCCATAAATAACTTACACATGTTTAGACAAGGAACCGAGTCGCGGCGGTAAATTTTCGCCCGTGGTTGGGCAAAAATTTACGAGAGCGACGTCGGTGACGCGGTATAAACATGTATAAGTTATTTATGGACGAGCCCTTACCCAGGCTTCCGCCAATTCGAAGGCCCGGCGGTTGATTTCCACCAGTTTGGGCTTGGCGGCGAAATTCTCCGCCAGGGCGGCGAGGAAAAAATCCCGTTCCAGGCCGGTCGCCTCCAGAGCCGCGAGGGCGCCCAGCATGACCGTGTTGGCCGCCCGGGGGTTGCCGGCCTCCCTGGCCAATTCGGCGGCGGGAATGGCCAGGCATTTCACCTCGGCCGACGGCGACGCCTCCTCAATGGCGGCGTCGTAGAGGATAAGTCCGTCCGGCCGCAAATCCCGGGCGAACCTTTCCAGGGAAGGACGGTTCAGGGCCACCAGGACGTCGGGCCGGGCCACCACCGGACTGCCGATTCTCCGGCCGGAAATCAACACCGAACAGTTGGAGGTGCCGCCCCGCTGTTCCGGCCCGTAGGACGGATACCAGGAGGTGTGCCGCCGGGCCTGGCAGGCGGCATTGGCCAGGATTAGGCCGAGGGAGAGGACGCCCTGGCCTCCGAAACCGGCGATTTTGATCCCGACGGTTTTTTCCTCCGGATTGTCCGGGGCGTCGGGCGAACTCTTGTCCAAGCCGTAAAGGGCGTCGATCGCCTCCTTGTCCCAAATCCTGGCCGGGCGCGGGCTAGGGGCCGCCTCCGCCGATCTGTCCCGGAAGCGGCCGAGGGGGAATTCCCTCTCCATCTCGAGGTTGACGAAATCGTCGGCGGCCTGGACCCCCCGCCGCAGGTTGGTGGGACAGTTGGAAAGCACCTCCACGAAGGCGTAGCCCTTGCCGTCGCGCTGGATTTCCAGCGCCTTGAAAATGGCCTGGCGGGCCCGGCGGACATGGGCGATGTCCGACACCGACACCCGTTCTATATAGATCGGAGCCCGCAGGGTATCGACAAGTTCGCACAGGTGGAGGGGATAGCCCGCGTCCCGGGGATCGCGCCCAAGGGGGCAGGTGGAAGTGACTTCACCCTCCAGGGTGGTGGGGGCCATCTGCCCGCCGGTCATGCCGTAAACGGTGTTGTTGAGGAAAATCACCGCCAGGCGTTCGCCCCGGTTGGCGGCCTGGAGCGTTTCGTTGAGGCCAATGGAGGCGAGATCGCCGTCCCCCTGGTAGGACACGACCACCGCCTCGTCGCGGCAGCGGGAAATGCCCGTACCAACCGCCGGCGCCCGGCCGTGGGCGGCCTGGACATTGCCGCAGTCGAAATAGTAATAGGCGAAGACGGCGCAGCCCACCGGGCTGATCATGACGGTCCGCTCCCGGATCCCCAAGCGGTCCATGGCTTCGGCCAGAAGCTTGTGAACTACCCCGTGGCCGCAGCCGGGGCAGTAATGGGTGGCGGTGGGGACGGCGCCCCCCTTGCGCGCGAACACCGGATACAGGGAGCGGGGACGGGTCAAAACCTTGGCGGCCATGGGGATTCCTTAAGCAGGCATAAATATCATTCCGGGCAAAACCGTTCGATTTTTACCCATTCACTATACCTCCGTCCGGACGAAAGTCAACCGGTCCGCCGGGAAGACGTTGGACAAATCGCCAGCCGGTCTGGGGCGTGCCCCTGGCGAAATGCTTTTCGGCCAAGGTTTAAAAGTTTCCGGAAGTTTTTGGTTGCCTTGGCCCGGGGTTCGGGTTATAATGCATTGGTCTTGAGCCGAGAAAGGATTGGCGCCGGAAGGGGGCGATTTGGGTTCGACTGGGCGGGCGCGGTTGAAGCAGCGTGCCGGGGTTGATCGGTTGGCCCCGTTAAAAAGCCGATTACACTAAGAACTGCCGAGCATGACTATGCTCTCGCTGCCTAAACCTTAGGCGGCGCCCGCGGCCGGGACGCCGATACCGTAACCGCGGGCCGACATCGGCTGGAAATTCCGTAAGCATGCCTAAGCTGCCGGGGTTTCGAGATTAAATTTTGGCTGGCCAAACGGGGTTTGTCGGTGAACCCCGGGCGGCGAGAACCAATCACCGACTGCGCACGGAGCGGCTTCCTCCAAATACGTCGCAGGACGCGGGTTCGATTCCCGCCGCCTCCACCATTTGAAAAACCGCATAAATCCGCCAAAAGCCGCAAGGCCTTGGCGGATTTTGCTTTATAAGAGCGTGTTGTTAAATGCCGGATCGCCCGGGTTATACTGCGTCAAAAGCCGCTTCTCGGATGATTTTTACCCCTGACCGCCGCCCAAAAATCATCCCGCCAGCGAATTTTTCCTTTTCTAACCCGGGCGATCCGGTATTTAACAACACGCTCTAACTCATCTTCGACAGCCCAAATTTTCAGCTATAGGATTTTCAAGGCGATATGGTTTTGCAAAAGGGCGTAGTGCCACATTCTTCTTTCTCTGGTAAGGCGGGAGGATGAAAGAAGGG
>JAISYL010000204.1 GCA_031269935.1 Planctomycetota bacterium | reverse complement strand
GGCGAATTGGGCAACGACGACTTGGCCCTGGCGGCGATTTCCGACTGGTGGCAACGGGAGGGAAGCCGGAGCCATCCCCAAGCCAAACGAATTCTAGTGGTTATCGACCCGGTGTCCGGGGGCGGCCAGGGGATTCCCGCCTGGAAGGGGAAGCTGGCCAGCCTGGCCCGGAGCCTGGACCTCGGGCTGGACGCCCAGTTTTTCCCCCCCGCCACCTATAAGTGGATCCTGCCTCTACGCCGGCTGGCCGGCGGAGTCGCCCGGGACTGGCGGGGCCGGCCCCGACCCGACCGGGAAACGGTGGTGGGGTTGCTGGGAAGGACGGCGCCATGATGCCGGGAGAAGCATTCCAGTGATCAGCGTCGTCTTGTGCGGGGGGGTGGGTTCCCGGCTGTGGCCGGTGTCGCGGGAATTGTATCCGAAGCCGTTCATCCGCTTGGCCGACGGCCAGAGCTTCATCAAGAAAACCTTTGTCCGGGCCGCCGCCGTCCCGGAGGCGGAAGCCCTTTTTGTGGTGTCGAACCGCCGAATCCATTTCAAGACGGCCGAGGAATACGCCGCCTCCGGGGCGTCCCTCGCCGCCACCTTCATCCTGGAGCCGTGCGGCCGGAACACCGCTCCCGCCATTGCGGCGGCGGTTCTGGAGGCTATCCGGACGCGGGGTCCGGAAATGCCGCTTCTGGTTCTGCCCTCGGATCACCTTATCGCCAACCAGGAAGGATTTAACGCCCTGGTTAGCCGGGCGCTGGAGTTGGCGAGGGAAAACCGGCTGGTGACCTTTGGCATCCGGCCGACCCGTCCCGAAACCGGCTTCGGGTATATCGAGGCGGAGGGGGAAAGGGCGATCCGCTTTGTCGAAAAGCCTCCGCTCGCCCAGGCGGAGGCGTATCTCGCCTCCGGCCGGTTTTTCTGGAACTCCGGCATGTTCTGCTTCCGGGCCGGGACGATGCTCGGGGAGTTGGAGCGGTACGCGCCGGAGTTGCTGCGCCGGGTGGAGGCCAGTCTGGCCGCTTCCCCGGCGGAAAGGGACGGGCGGATTGAATTGGCGGCGGAGTCCTTCGCCCGGGTTCCGGCGGTATCGATTGATCGCGCCGTTTTCGAAAAATCCGGAAACGTGTCGGTCGTGACCGGGGAGGACATTGGCTGGAGCGATGTCGGCTCCTGGCGGGAACTGTGCGGCCTGCGTCCGGCCGACGCGGACGGCAACCGGACCTCGCATCCCGAAAAGGCGGTGCTGGCGGAGGCGAAAAACTGCCTGGTCGACAACCACTCCCGGCTGGTGGCGGCTCTCGGGGTGGAGAATTTGCTGATTGTCGACACCGAGGACGCCCTGCTGGTGGCCGACAAGGGACGGGCCCAGGACGTCCGGACGATATACGACCGGCTGAAGCGGGAGGGGCGGGAGGAGGCGCTTCGCCATCCCACCGTCTTCAAGCCTTGGGGCTACTATGTCCTGATGGGGGAAGGCGAGCGCTTCAAGACCAAGCTGCTGGCCCTGAAGCCCGGGGCGCGCATATCGCTGCAGTTGCATCACCACCGGAGCGAACACTGGATTGTGGTGCGGGGCATGGCCGAGGTGACGCGGGAAGGGGAGGTGTTTTTCGTCAATTCGAACGAGTCCACCTTCATCAAGGCGGGGACGCGGCACCGGGTGGCCAATCCCGGCAAGGTGGAATTGGTTCTTATCGAGGTGCAGAGCGGCGACTACCTGGGCGAGGACGACATTGTCCGCTTCGAGGACGCCTATGGCCGAACGTGAACGGCCGCTTTTCAGCGTCGTCACCGTCTGCAAGGACGCCGCCGGGGTCATTGGCGGCACTTGCGAAAGCGTGGCCGGGCAGACCTTCGGGAATTTCGAATGGATAGTGGTGGACGGGGCCTCAAGCGACGGGACGGCGGAGGCGCTGTCCGGGTATCGCCGGAGAATGGCGCATTTCCTGTCCGAGCCGGACGGGGGCGCATATCACGCCATGAACAAGGGGCTGGCCCTGGCCCGGGGGGAATACCTCATATTCATGAACGGGGGCGACGCCTTCGCTGCGGATACGGTTTTGGCGCAAGTGGTTGCCGCTGGCTTGTCCGCCGAGGTGGTGTACGGCAACGAGGTGAAGGTCTATCCGGACGGCGAGGAGGAGGTCTGTTCCTCGCGGCCGGCGGAGGGGATTTCCCGCCTCGCCTTCGCCGGCCACAACGGCATACCCCACCAGGCCGCCTTCATCCGCCGGGAGCTCTTCGACCGGTTCGGCCCCTACGATCAGGGGCTGCGGATAGTGGCGGACTGGGAGAAGTGGATTGTTTTCGCCGCCGGCGGCTGTTCCTTCGCCAAGCTTGAGCTGGCGGTGTCCCGGTTCCGGATGGGCGGCGTCTCCACTAGCGGGGAACGCCGGCGGGAAATGGAGGCCGAGAAGCGGGAAGTGCGCCGGCGGCATTTCACCCCGGCGGAGGTGCGGAAAGGCCGGCGGCTGTTCAAGCGGCTTTCCCGCTACCGGCGGACCGGCGGCTTTTTCCCCCTTTTCTCGACGGAAGCCACCCCCACCGGGAACAAGCGGAGGATTCGCTTCCTGGGCTTTCCGCTGCTGAGGATTCAAACCATCGGCCGGAGGCGGTCGTTTTCCCTTTTCGGGCTGCTGCCGGTATGGAAAAGCGGGATCGAATGAAATGGTTGGGGTGAAAACGGCTCTCATAACCGGAGTTACCGGCCAGGACGGCTCCTACCTGGCGGAGTTCCTGCTCGCCAAGGGCTATCGGGTGCATGGCCTGGTCCGGCGCTCGTCCCTGCCGAACACCGGCCGGATCGAACATCTGCCGCCGGCTTCCGGGGAGGGCGAAAATCGTCTTGAGCTCCATGACGGCGATCTTTCCGACGGCGCCGGCCTGATCCGGGCGATCGCCAGGACGCGTCCGGACGAGATATACCACCTGGCGGCGATGAGCCAGGTGGCGGTCAGTTTCGAAACCCCCGAATACGCCGGCAACGTCGACGGGCTGGGGACGCTCCGCCTGCTCGAGGCCGTCCGCGCCCTGGGGATGGAGAAGACGGTGCGCTTCTACCAGGCGTCCACCTCCGAACTGTTCGGCCTGGTCCGGGAGACCCCGCAGCGGGAGACGACCCCGTTCCATCCGCGCAGCCCCTACGCCTGCGCCAAGCTCTACGCCCACTGGACGGTGGTCAATTACCGGGAGGCCTACGGGATATACGCCTGCAACGGGATCCTCTTCAACCACGAGAGTCCCCGTCGGGGCGAGACCTTCGTGACGCGGAAGATTACCCGCACCCTGGCCCGCATCTCCCTGGGGCTCCAGGACTGCCTGCGTCTCGGCAACCTGAATGCGCTCCGGGACTGGGGCCACGCCCGGGATTACGTCGAGGCGCAGTGGCTGATGCTCCAGCGGGACGGGCCGGACGATTTCGTCATCGCCAGCGGGGAACAGCACAGCGTCCGGGAGTTCGTGGACGCCGCCGGGGCGGAACTGGGATTCCGCCTGGCTTGGCGGGGAAAGGGCCTGGACGAAACCGGGGTGGATCAGCGGGGCCGGACCATTGTCCGGGTGGATCCGCGCCATTTCCGGCCGGCCGAGGTGGAGACGCTTCTCGGCGACGCCTCGAAAGCGCGGGAAAAGCTGGGCTGGCGCCCCCGGACGGAATTCGCGGAACTGGTGAGGGAAATGGCGCGGTCCGACCTGGCCCTGGCGCG
>JAISYL010000085.1 GCA_031269935.1 Planctomycetota bacterium | reverse complement strand
CCTCCCTCCCTCCAGCGGTGGGTGCGTCGCCGTTCGGCAATGGAACCGGTGATTGGGCACATGAAGAATGACGGCCGGCCGGGACGGAATTTCCTTCGAGGGGAGGAAGGGGATCGCCTCAATGCGGTTCTCTCCGCCGTTGGCCAAAATCCGAGGTTGCTCATTAGGTTCATTGTCGGCATTTTTTGTCAATTCCTGAAAAATCGCCCTTTTTGCCGCCTTATCCCGGCATTGTTCCGCTTTTCCCCTGCCCGGGCGGCTTGACCGGCCCCCCGCCGGACCGGCCGACCGCTCCGCCACTATATTTTTCAGGGACGACTATTTACATCCTGCGCTCCTTTTTCGCGCGGATTCCCCGCGAGATGCTGGCGGCGGCGCGCATCGACGGTTGCGGCGAATGGGGAATTTTCTGGCGGGTGATGTTTCCCATCGCCACCCCGGCGATCGGCACCATCATGGTCATAAATTTCGCGCAACTTCGAAACGAGTTCCTGTTCGCCTCGGTTCTCATCCAGCAGGAGGCGAAAAAGACGCTGCCGCTGATGGTCCTGAAATTCGTCGGAGACGTCTACGAGGACATCGGGCGGATGGCGGCCGGCACGCTCATCGCCATCGTGCCGGTCATTGTCATCTACATGCTGTTTTCGGAGAAATTCATCAAGGGCATGACCCAGGGATCGGCGAGGGGATGAACCGTAGGGGTTGGAGATTGAGGAATTGACTTTCGGGAATCAACCCAGGATTCCATGGCTGGATTGCTACGTTTTCAATCGCGGGGCGGATACGCGCCGTCTCCCGGCCCGATTTCACCGGAAACCTCCCCGGCAAGGGCGCAAACGGACTTCGGCGCCCGCCAGGCCGGCTTTTTCAGGCCCGTGAAGCCTCCCCGGACAAAATGCCGGCTTCCCGATCCCAATCCGGATCCGCCGGCCCCCCCGGGCCGGAGCGGCGGGAAATATGATCTTGCCGGCGATCAAAAAAAATGTTATGGTTTTCAAACCGGTCACGGTTATTTCGTGACCGGCCCCGACCGGGTTTCCTTCCGGCGAACCCCGATTCCGCCGGACCCGGTCCGGCCGGGAGCCGCGCTTTGGAGACAGAGTTGTGAAATTCGCCGTACTTGGCGACATCCACGGCAATCTCGAGGCGCTGGACGCCGTATTGGCCGTATGCGAGGCGAGCCGGGTCGATTGCTACCTTTGTCTTGGGGACATCGTCGGTTACGGCGCCAATCCCAACGAGTGCGTGGATCGCATCCGGGAAATAGGCGCCCTGGTCGTGTGCGGCAACCACGATCACGCCGTGATCGGGGCCCAGAACCTGAGCTATTTCAATTCCCACGCCAAGGAAGCGGTGATTTGGACCGCCAGGCAACTGACGGACGCCTCCAAGCAGTGGCTGAAAACGCTGCCCCTGGTCCAGCATCTCCCCGATTTTTCCCTGGTGCACGGTTCCCTCCAATCCCCCGAACTTTTCAATTACGTGCAGACCATCAAGGACGCCGACTACAATTTCCGCCAGATGGATCGTCCGCTGCTTTTTCTCGGGCATTCGCACTATCCCCTGGCTTTTTTCGACACCAATCCCATGACCTATACCCTGGACCCGGTCATTCCCCTCGATTTTTCCATCAAGACGGTGATAAACATCGGTTCGGTGGGCCAGCCCCGGGACGAGAATCCCCGCTCCTGCTTCGCCGTCTACGACACCGGGGCCTCCAAGGTGGAATTGATCCGGGTGGAATACGACATCGACACGGCGGCGGACAAAATCGCCGCCGCCGGCCTGCCGCAAACCCTGGCCCTGCGCCTTGCCCTGGGCAAATGAGGCCGCGGCCGGCCGCCTCCCTTTTGGACGGCTTTTAACAACAGCCTCTTGAAGAAAATCGACCGGCGGTTGGTTTGATTTCCTTCAAAAGTCACCCTTTGGACGACCGGCATGAAATCGACCCGGGTGCGGATAGCCGTCCTGGCCTCATGGCCGCTTTTTTTCGCCGCCCTTTACCTGTTCACCGGCCCGGAGGCCGATTGGTGGCGGAAAGCGGGCCTGACCACCCAGATTTCGCCCGCCGTCGGCCATGCCGCCAACTTCATCCTGGTCGCGGTTTTTTTGGCCTGCGCCCTGCTGGCGGGACGGATTTACTGTTCGATCCTTTGCCCCGCCGGCCTGATCCAGGAATTGTTCCACCGGATCGGCCGGCGCCTGGGGACAAGCCGGCTGGGCTTCCGTCCGGCCCCGTTCGCCGAATCCATGCTGATTCTGGCCGTCCCCCCCCTGCTCCTCCTGTTCTGGAACCTGGCGGAGCCGGCCGATCTGCTGGATCCGGTGGGGCTGTTCGGCCGCCTGGCCCAGCCGCTGGCCCAGGCGGTCGCCGGCCCGGGCTGGCCGGCCGGCCCTTCCGTTCTCCTCCCCCTCCTCGCCCTTTCCCTTCTTTCGCTGGCGATCATCCCCCTATTTCTCGGCCGCTGGTTCTGCGATCGGCTGTGCCCGGTGGGCCAGCTTCTCCGGCTGGCGGCGGCCGAGCCCACGGGAAAGCGCCTGGCCATCGCGGCCGAAAACTGCGTATCCTGCGGACGCTGCGAAAAAATCTGTCCGGCCCGCTGCATCGACTCCGGCGGCAAGCGTCTCGATTCCTCCCGCTGCGTGCTCTGCCTGGATTGTCTGGACGCCTGCGGGTTTTCCGCCCTGGCCTATGGCCGGCCGGCCGGAGGGGAGGATCGGAGGAGCGCCCTGTCCCGCCTGGCCGCCCTGGCCGCCGGCGGGGTTTTCCTGGCCGCCCGTCCGCTCGGGGCGGCTTTTTCCTCCCGATCCGGCGGGGAGGGAATCGTGCCGCCGGGAAGCCTGTCGCCGGCCCGGCACCGGCGGCTCTGCATCACCTGCCAGGCCTGCGTCCCCGCCTGCCCCGTGCGGATAATCGGCCCGGGGGCGGCCGGGCGGCCGGTTCTGGACTTCGACCGGGGGTTTTGCCAATACGACTGTTTCGCCTGCCAGCCGTCCTGCCCGGCGGGGGTGCTGGTTCCCCTCGGCCTGGACCGGAAAAGAAGGACCCGCATCGGCCGGACGATCCTCCTGTTGGAACGCTGCGTGGTGGTGACCCGGGGCACGGCCTGCGGCGCCTGCGCCGAGGTTTGCCCGACCCACGCGGTGATCATGGTTCCGGGGGAAGGGGAGGCGCTCCCCGGCCGGCCGGATTTCGCGCCCGGCCCCTGCATCGGCTGCGGCGCCTGCTACCATGTCTGCCCGGCCTCCCCCCGCGCCTTCCGGATTGAAACGCCGTCCCGGCACGAAACCGCCGGGGAACCCCGAAACGTCGGGGAAACGCGGCCATCCGGGGAGGAAGCGGCCCCTCCCCTGGACGAATTCCCGTTTTGATCCGAGGTGGACTTTTCAAAATGCTTGACAACCGCTATCGTATGGAATACGATTGAGGCAAGAGGGGTTGCTTGGCTGGCTGGCGGGCCCGGGTCGGGCGGCCGGAGGGATTTTTTGTTTAATTTTAATTTGGATGAACCAGCATGAAGGTTGAACTGACCGACATCGGGTACTGCCGGAAAAAAATGCGGCTTAGCTTCGACTCGGAGGAAGTGGACGCCGCCTTCGAGGACGGCTACCGGAAAATAAACCGGTCCGTCCTGGTCAAGGGATTCCGCCGGGGCAAGGCCCCCCGACGGACGCTGGAGAAAATGTTCGCCAAGGACGTGGCGGGAGAGGCCCGGCAGATCCTGATGTCCCGGAATCTCGTCAACATCCTGCAAGATCATAAACTCACCCCCCTCGGACCCATCAGCGAAAGCGGCGCCACCGGGGCGATCCGGCCCGGCCAGCCTTTCAATTTGGATCTGGAAATAACCCTGGAACCGGCCTTCGAACTGCCCGAATACCTGAACCTGACACTCCCGTACCGCCCCATCCTGGTGGAGGAGGAGGAGGTTGAACACGATTTGGCCGGTCTCCGCCGGCTTTATTCGAAGGTGGTGCCGGTCGACGGGGAACCGGCCCAGGCCGGCCACTTCCTGCTGACCGACGCCCGGGTGACCTGCGAGGGAGCGGAACTGAAAAAACTCGAGGACAAGCTTCTCCAGGTGTCGGGGGACATCCTTTTTGATTTGCCCTGCCCGGATCTGGTGGAAAAATTGGTGGGCGTCAGGGCCGGCGAGACCGCGAGGCTGGAACTTGTCCTTCCGGCCGATCACCCCAATCCGGAATTGCGGGGCCGGAAGGCGGAGGTGGAGATCAAGGTGAAGTCGGTGACTTACCTGGAAGCCCCCGACGACGATCAATTGGCCGCCCGGGTGGGCGTCAAAAACTTGGCGGAGGTGCGGAACCATATCCGCCGGAAGATTTTCGACCGGGAATTCAGCCGGCAATTCGCCGAACAGGAAGATGAGATCATCGACAAGCTGGTGGCGGCGGCCGATTTCCGGCTGCCTCCGGAGTTGCTGGAGCGGGAAACCGCGTCCTTAATCGAAAATTTCCGCCGGGAACAGGAGAATTTGCGGGAAAAAATCGCCGAACAGCCGGAACCGCCGGAAGTTCCGGAATCCCTGGAGCCGCTGGAGACGATGATGGAAAAATTTCGCCCCGAGGCGGCGAGGCTGGCGAACCGGCGGGTCAAATGGTCGATCCTCAGCAAGCATATCGCCCGCAGGGAGGGGATCCGGGTGACCCGGGAGGATTTGGCGGGGCAAATTGAAAACCTGGCCAAGGCTTATCGGACCACCCCGGCCTTGATCGCCCGGCGCATCCGCGAAAACAACGGGATGGACGCCATGCAGGAGGAGTTGTGTTCCCTCAAGGTGATTCAGTTTATTTCGAGGGCCGCCCGGAACGGATTGTTGAAAACCCTGACGACGAAAAGGGAAACCGCGAGATTTAATTCGGAGGCGGCCGGCGGCGTCGGCCGTCCGGCCTCGTCGGAAGGCGGGGCGGCGGAGGACAAGGACGGCGATCTTCCTCTTCCGGTCTCGTCGGAAGGCGGGGCGACGGAGGACAAGGGCGGCGATCATCCTCTTCCGGCCTCGTCGGAAGGCGGGGCGGAGGAGGACAAGAGAGCCGATCTTCCGGGCTTGCCGGCGGGCTTGCCGGAAAGCGGCGGGGCGGAGGAGGACAAGCCGCCGGAGCCGGCGGCCGAGGGGGTGGAGGGAAGGACGGAAGGGGAGATTGTGGAGATTGTGAAAACGGAGGAAGGAGTAAGCCAGCATGAATCCCTGTGAGTCGACCGGCGGGATCCCCCGGGAGGCCATGGCCGATTTGGTGCCGTTCGTCATCGAGCGGACCGGCCGGGGCGAACGGAGCTACGACATCTTCTCCCGCCTCCTCTCCGACCGGATAATCATAATCGGCTCGGAAATCCATGACCATAACGCCAGCCTTTACATAGCCCAGATGCTTTACCTGGACCTGGTCAACCGCGAGTCCGACATCCAGGTATACATAAACTCGCCCGGGGGGAGCGTTACCGCCGGGCTCGCCATCTACGACACCATGCAGCATCTTTCCTGCCATGTCGCCACCTACTGCGTCGGGCAGGCGGCCAGCATGGGCGCCGTGCTCCTGGCGGCCGGATCCAAGGGCAAGCGCTTCAGCCTTCCCCACAGCCGGATAATGATTCACCAGCCCTGGGGCGGAGCCCAGGGCACGGCCACCGACATCAACATCCAGGCGGCGGAGATCAACCGCCTGAAAGGCTTGATAAATGGAATCCTTTCCAGGCATTGCGGCAAGGAACTGGCCATTGTCGAGAAGGACACGGACCGCGACTTTTTCATGTCCGGCCAGGAGGCGGTGGATTACGGCCTGATTGACGAGGTGCTGAAACCCGGCGCCAAGGCTCCGGGGGAGAAGAAGCCGGCTTGAATCGGCTTTTGAAGGGAATCGGGCCGGCCGCCGCCCGGTTTCCTTCAAAAATCGACTTTGAGGGATACCCATGTCCAAGCACAATCAGGCGGGCGGAGGCGATTCCGGAGGCGTCAAGCGGGGGGAGCAGCGTTGCGCCTTTTGCGGCCGCCCCGCCGACAACCGCCGCAAGATAATCCAGGGCTACCGGGACGCCTGCATCTGTTCCGACTGCGTCAAAATGTGCATAACCCTGATGGACGAGAACGAGTTCGGCCGCCGGGGGGACGAGCACGTGAAGATTTCCCGGGTTCCCTCGCCCCGGGAATTCAAGTCGGCCCTGGACGAATACGTCATCGGCCAGGAAAACGCCAAGAAGGTGCTCTCCGTCTCGGTTCACAACCATTACAAGCGTCTGGTGGCGGGAAAAGGGGACGAGGTGGAGGTGGAAAAATCCAACGTCCTGGTGGTCGGCCCCTCCGGCTGCGGAAAAACGCTCATGGCCAGGATCATGGCCGGAGTGGTGGACGTTCCCTTCGCCATCGCCGACGCCACCACCCTGACCGAGGCCGGCTATGTCGGCGAGGACGTGGAAAACATCCTGCTCCGGCTGATCCAGGCCGCGGACGGCGACGTGGCCAGGGCGGAAAGGGGCATCGTCTATATCGACGAAATCGACAAGATCGGCAAGAAGACCCAGGGCGTCTCCATCACCCGCGACGTTTCCGGGGAAGGCGTGCAGCAGGCCCTGCTCAAGATGCTGGAGGGAACGGTCTGCAACGTCCCCCCCCAGGGCGGGCGCAAGCACCCCGAGCAGCGCTACATTCCCATCAACACCTCCAACATCCTCTTCATCTGCGGCGGCACCTTCGACGGCCTGGACGAAATCATCGGCCGCCGGATCGGCCAGAAATCGATCGGCTTCCACCGCGAGGAGGAAAAGACGGCGGACCAGGAACTCGGCGACCTCCTGGAGCAGGTGGACACCGACGATCTCCTGGAATTCGGCATCATTCCCGAACTTCTGGGCCGGCTTCCGGTCATCGCCCCCATCCGCCCCATGGACATGGATGCCCTGATCCGCATCCTCCAGGAACCCAAAAACGCGCTGCTCAAGCAATACCAGCACCTGTTCGCCCTGGAGAACGCGGAAATCGAATTCACCCCGGGATCCCTGCGGGCCATAGCCGGCAAGGCCTTGAAAAAAGGCACCGGCGCCCGGGCGCTGAGAAGCATTGTCGAGGACATCCTGCTCGGCCTCATGTACGAGCTTCCCGATCTTCCCCATCCCCACAAATACGTCATCGACGAGGAGCTTATCGACGAGGGCTGGGAAATTTGGGGCGGCAAGCGCGGCTACCTCCAGCCGGAGGGCGAATCGGCCGGGAGCCGGGGGCGCAAGCGCCGAATCGAGCCGGGGGAGGACAAGGGAATTCCCGCCTGAGTGGACTTTTGAAGTTTCAGGGCGTTCGTTTCAGGGCCGTTTTTTTGCCGGGCCGCCGGCTCGGGCCCCGAGTTGACGAAAAAACCACCCATTGAAATGAAAGCGGTTGAATCCTTAGGGTCGACCCCTACCCCCGCCTCCCTTTCAGCCAAAGGGCGGGATCGCTGCGGTAGCAGCGGGCCAGGACGCCATAAAGTTGGCGATGCCGGCGGCGGAAGCGAAGCGGGACGGTGAAAAACAGTTCGCTCGCCACGGCGAAAAATTCGTCGTCGTTCAGAAGCGCGTATTCATCCAGCAGGGATTCGTTCCGGCGGATTCGGGCCGCCTCCGCCTTCACCAGTCCCCGCCATTTTCCGCGATCCCTCCCGGCGAGGTCAAGCCCCTGCGCCGCCATCAAATGGGCGAATTCGTGGATTCCCACGTTGGCGCCCCCCTCGGGATGGGCGAATTCCCATATCAAATCCCTGGACGAGAGCATCATGACGCCCGACAGGCAGCCGGGAACGCCGATCAGGCCGCTTTCCACGCATTCGGTGACCACGCCGTCCTCGTTTTGGTAGGCGCCCCGCTCATATCCTTCCGGGCGAAAAACGATTTCCCCCAGGGAAGGCCATTCCCATTCCCCCAAACCCAGGGTGGGTATCACGGCGGCGGCGGCGGCGCGCAGCCGCAGGCCGTCCGTGACTTTCGCGCCGGCGCCGTGGAAGGCGACCTCGTCCAGGAAAAGCTTGACCCTCTGGCGGAACAATTCCCGGCCGGGCTCGTCCAGGCTGCGATAATGCGGTATGGCGCGGAGAAGAAACTTCTCGTGTCCCGGCGGAAGCGGCGCCTTCCACAACGCCCGCCGGCGGGCGCCCTTCCTTGGCCGGAACGCCCGCCAGGCGGCGGCGCCGATCGCGAAGGCCGCCGCGCCCGCCGGCGCGCCGCCCATAAGGAAGGCCAGCGCCGCCGCCGCCAGGACGAAGGGAATCCGGGCGAGATGGGCTTGGCGTTCCCGGCGGTTCGCCCGGGGGGTGGCGGTTCCGGCGGCGAGGCAGGCGGCCGGGAGGGAAAACGCGGATTTGCCGCGGGCGGCGTTCATCGGCAAGCGTGCGCCCGTCGCCGAGCGTCTATTTTTCGGGATATTGGGGCGGGCTGGGGCCGCGGCTCGCCGCCAGCCGGGGATATTTCCGGCGCGGGACGGGCGGGCCGACTTCCCTCACCGTGAGGCGGTGCCACCAATTGTCGCCGAAGTCGAACCAGTACAGGAATTTTTGCCCAACCGCCAAACCAAGTTCGTCAAGCGTGATCGCGGCGGCGTCGAGCCCGGGCTCGGCGTCCGCGTCGCCGGCCGGAACCGGCGGGCGGCCGTAGCGGGGCGCCCCGGGATCCATCCGCTTGTCCGAGAACTGGAATTCGTACGCGTGCGTCTCCTCCCGGTCGAAGGCCTTGAAAATGGCGAGATGCAGTTTGTCCAGCGTCTGGTCGCCGGCGATTTCGATCTCCCGGACAATGCCGGGATTGGCTCGCATAAAGCCGTCCGCCGGGGGCGGGAAGTCCGTCAACTCCACCGCCAGGCGATAGATGTTCCGATTTCGCCCGGGGCCGGCCCTTTTCGGATTCGGGGGTTTGCTCTTCGCGGCGGGAGGCCCGACATACACCCAAGCCCGCTTGGCGGCTTTTTTCCCGGCCTTCGCCCTTCCCCGCGGTTTGGGGGCGCGGCCCGGGGCGGCCGCGGGGAATTCCGGCGGCGGACCGCCGGACGGTTCCGCCTCGCCGAAAAACCTCCGCGCCAGGCCGGCGGGCGCCGCCTCCCGCTTCCCCTTGGGCGGTTTTTTAAAATCCGGGGCCCCGCCGTACGTTCCCGCTTCCTCGGCCTCGAAGGCTTCCCGCTGGCTCCTGTGGCCGCGGCGCAAATCGCCGGCGATTTGGCTGGCGGCCAGGCCCGCCAATTCCCGGATGAACGGCACCGACGCGAAGGGCATGACTTCTTCCCTCATGCCAAGCCAGAGGCGCGCCGCCGTCTGGTTGTCCTTGCGCCCGGCGCGGCCGGCCAAGGCCTCCACCTCGAGGTTGATCGCCAGGCGGCGGAGCAGGCGTTCCCGTTCGAGCGGCATGATTTCCTTCATGAAGCCGGAAAGCTTGTCAAGGTCGAAAGCCCTCCCCTTCCAGTCCAGGTGTTTCTCGCAGAAGGCGTAGGCCGCCTCGGAAGCGGGGAAAAGGCAGCCGAACAGCGGGTTGTCGGACAGCTTGACGGCCTCGGCCATGAATTTCGGGGTCGGGCGCACCGCCTCCAGCCCATAGGCGCCAAGATCCGGCTCCCGTTTCCGGGGCGGAACCGGCTCGTCGCCGAGATAGGCCAGCAGCGGAAAGAGACGTCCCGGCGGGGCCGTCCACAATTCCTCGTGGAGGGCGAGCGAATCGGCCAGGATTTCCCGAATCATCGGCAGGGTGGCGTCGGCCACCGGCATATGATCGGGATTATGGCGGAGCAGCTTCTCCATTCCGCCGGCGCTCCCGAATATGGCGAAGGCGTCCTTGACGCCGACCTCGTCGTTCAGCATCAGGTTGAGGGCGTCGAGGCCGCCCCGGGGATCGCGATGGAACAGGGTCGCCGTCCGCGATCCCATGCCGTCGATCATGGAGACGATGCCGTGGGAGAATTCGCCCGGGGCGGGCGGCGCCCGGCGTTCGATTCCCCGGGAAGCCAGTTCCGCCGCCAGCCGCGCCGCCTTGTCCCGGAACGGGATGGCGAAGCCGGGCCAATTCGCCAGGATCTCCAGGCACCAGCGGGCGCGGGGGGTGGCCAGGGCGTGGATGCCGTCAAGCTGCCCCGGCGAGCGCTCGTGCGAGAAGTCGGGCGCCCCCACCCGGAACGTCAGGGCGGCGGCCATGAGCGTGGCTCCGGCCGGATTGACTTCCGCCACCCCGCGGCCGATGGCCAGGAGTTCGCTCGCCGACTCGACGGGCACGAAGGCGGCGAGGGTATCCTCCTCCCCGAAGACGAATCCCTTGGCCAGGAGCAGCTTGGTGAGGGAATTCGGCGAGTCGGAGACACTTTCGGCGAATTTCAGGCTGTGCCGCCGCGCCGCCGCCTCGTAATCCCGGAAAAACCCGCGCACCGAATTCTCGTCGACCGGCCGGCCGGCCAGAAGCAGGGGCGGCAGCAGGGTGATCTTGACCTCGTCCGGAATGTCCTTGTCCCGCAGCGCTTTTTCCAATTCGGCCGCGGCGGCCTCGGCCGAACGCCGGCGCTGGGCCGGATCGAACTCCGGCTCGTCCAGAAGCGCGGCCAGCAGGGCCAAGGCGCCGTTGTCGTCCTCCCGGGTCCGCTCGTGCGCGTACAACCAGGCAACCTTGCCGGCGAGATCCGGGTATTTCCTCAAGGCCTTCCGCGCCAGGGCGATGATGTCGCCCCGATTGCATTCGGGTAGCCGGGCGACGAGATCGCGGGCGGCCTTCAGGTCGCCGGACCGGGAAGCGCCATTCCCGCCAAGATTGAATAAAGAGAGGAATTTCAACATTTCCGTTCCCCCCCGCGTTGATTTTAAAGATTCAACCGCTTTCGTTTCAATAGGTTGTTTTTTCGTCAACTCGACCCGGGCCGGCGACCTGGCAAAAAACGGCTCTGAAACGAACGCCCTGAAGCTTTGGAGAAAATCAATCGGAGGTTCGATTGATTTCCTCCAAAAGCCCACAAGAGGGGACCAAGTATAGTTTGGGGGCGCGTAAAAATCAAACGGTAAATTTCACGCCCGAATCACTGACGTTTCAATCCGGCTTGGCGAAAATCAACCAATTGAAACAAAAACGTTTAAAAGTCCACTGGGCGGACGCGAAAAAATTAAAAAAAGTTGACTGGCGTGGACAATACATTATAATTCATATTGGTGTTATATGAATAAAAGAGAATGGCGATGGACGCAAGACATTTGGCGGGAGGGCTTCCCTTCCTGATTTTGGGTTCGGCCTTGGCGGTTTTGCCGCAGACCCTGTTTCCGGCCTGCCCGCTTCATGGAGCCAATGGCCCGGAAATGGCGGCCATGCATTCCGGGGTGTCGACCGGTGGGCACGGCGCCGTCCCGGTGGCGGCTCCGGCCAATCCCAACCGCATGCCCTGCTTTTTCACCGCCCGTTCCGCCTCCGGCCTGGGCGCGGTCGTCGTCATCGCCGGGCTGGCGATCCTCGCCAGTCCCCTGGCCGCCCTCTGGCGGGGCGTCTCCATCCTGGCGATTCCGGCGGCGGCCCTGGCCCTGGCCTTCCTCCACTGGCTGATCGGGGTCTGCGCCATGCCGGCCATGGTCTGCCGCCAGGGGCTGGCCCCGGCCATAAACGTACTTGCCGCCCTTTCCATCCTGGCGGCGCTGGTCAACATCTTCTGGCTGTCCCGGACGGGCGCCGGCGGCAAGCTCCCGGCCAAGACCCCGATCGCGGTCGGGGCGGGAAGGGTGCTGGAGTTCTCCCATGCCCGGGCCTGAACGCCTCGACCCCCCCCGGCTGGCCCTCGCCAACCTCCGGGCCAAGCCCTACCGTTCCGCCGGGCTGGCGCTGGTGGTGGCGCTGTCGGCCTTCGTCCTGTTCGGGGGCTCCCTACTTTCCGGCGGCGTCAAAACCGGGCTGGACAGCCTGGCGGAACGGCTGGGGGCCGATTTGATGGTGGTCCCCAGGGGTTACGCCGACCGGATGCAGGCCGTTCTCCTGCGGGGGGAGCCCAGTTCCTTCTACCTTGGGGCCGATTTGCTGGAAAGGTTGCGAAGCGTCCCCGGCGCCGCCCGGCTCGCCCCGCAATTGTACCTCGCCAGCCTGGACGACGCCTGTTGCGCCTATCCCATCCAGATAATCGGTTACGATCCCGAAACCGATTTCGTCGTTCCCCCCTGGATGACGGCGAACCGGAAAACGAGGCCGAATCCCGACGAAATAGTCGTGGGGAGCCTAATCACCAGTCCGGTCGGAACCAAGTCCTCTTTCTTCGGGGATCTGTTCCGGGTCGCGGCCAGGCTGGACCGCACCGGCATGGGATTCGACACCTCGATTTTCATGCCCATCGACACCGCCCGCGGCCTCCTCCGGAAAGGGGGGCGGTCGAGTCCGCTGGCGGAGGTGCCGGAAGCCTCGGTCTCCTCCATCCTCGTTTCGTTGGAGCCTGGAACCACGCCCCTCAAGTTCATGGGCGACGCCCGCCGGGAGCTGGGGCGCGAATTCCAGTTCGAGTTCGTCGTCGCCAGGGACCTGGTGACCGATCTGGCCAACCGCCTCGAACTCTTTTCGATCCCCCTGATCCTGACCACGATTTTCGTCTGGCTGGGAGCGGTCGGGATCCTGTTCCTCTTTTTTTCGGTGCTGGCGAACGAACGGAAGCGCGAACTGGCGCTCTTCCGGATCCTGGGCGCCGGCCGGAGCCGGGTGAACCGGATGATTCTTTGGGAGGCGCTGATTCTGAGCGGATCGGGGGCGTTTCTCGGCCTGGCCGCCGCCGCCGTCTCGGTCCTGCCGTTCCAGAGCCTCATCCTGGAATCGGCGGGATTGCCGTATCTGGCCCCGGGCTTCGCGGGAATCGCCGGCCTGGCCCTGTTCGCGGCCCTGGCCTCCCTGGCGATCGGGCCCCTGGCCAGCCTCCACGCCCTGCTCCGGAACGGCCGGCGGGAAATCTACGCCGGCCTGAGGAGCGGGGAATGAGCCTGCTGGAGGCGGAAGGGCTCGGGAAATCCTACCCCGGAGTCCGGGGCGGACGGATAATCGCGGTGGACGGAGTCGATTTGAAGGCGGGAAAGGGGGAGATGATCGGGATTGTCGGGCGGTCGGGGAGCGGGAAGACCACCCTGCTCGCCCTCTTCGCCGGCCTGCTCCGCCCCACTTCCGGGCGGGCGCTGGTCGCGGGGGTGGACGTTCACGGCCTGGAGGAAGGGGAAATGGCCGAATTCCGCAACCGGAACCTCGGCTTCGTTCCCCAAGGCCCGAGCCTCATAGCCGCGCTTTCGGTCCGCGACAACGTCCGCTTGCCGCATTTTCTTTCCCCCCGCCCCGGGGAGGAGGTTTCCGGCCGGGCCGACGAACTGCTGGAGCGGCTGGGCTTGGCGGAATTGCGGGATCGCTTTCCGGCCGAGCTTTCCGGGGGCGAGATGCGCCGGGTTTCCCTGGCCAGATCCCTGATCAACCGGCCGGCGCTGGTTCTTGCCGACGAACCCACCGGCGACCTCGACTCCGCCAACTCCGCCGCCGTCATGGAAATTTTCGAGGAGGCCAGGGAGGCGGGAACGACCGTGGTCTTCAGCACCCACGAGACCTGGGCGTCGGCCCGGGCCGATCGCCTTTTCCGCATGGCCGGGGGCAAGTTGACCCCTCTCCCCGCCGGAGGCGGGGAGAGGTAATGACGGCCGGCGTTTTCAGGCCACCTGCAGCCTTCTCGCCACCTGGTCCAGGGTCCGCACCATCCGGGCCAGTTCGGCTTCGCTGTTTTCCAGGGCGTCCAGCAGCAGCCGGCGCTCGTTTTCCGCCTCCGCCACCGCCTGCCGCACCCGCTCCTCGACTTCGCTCCCGGCCTCCCGGCGTCCCGTCTCCCGCCGATCCAATTCGCGCCGCAGGCGCCGGGCCTCGGCCAGGGCCGCCAGGGTCTGCTGCTCCATTTCCTGAATTTCCCGCTCCAGCAGGGCGCAGGTGTTTTCGTAAACCCGCAGCTTTTGCCGCAGGGTCTCCAGGCTGTCGCCCGCTCCCCGGCCCGCCAGGGACAATTCCGCCGCCCTTATTCTTCTTACTTCTTCCCGCATGGCGTCGATGGCCTCCAGCAGCCTGATCTTGTCGGGCCAGTTGCTGCCAAAGTTGGGTTCCCCCCTTGAATTCGCCTGCTCCGACTTCATCGACATGCCTTTTCTCCGAATTGTCCGGAATCAATTCCTCCCTTGGTTTATATCGACGGAAAATCCGGCCGGCTTGACGCCAACCGCTTCCGGGGAAAAATTAGCCTCGCTACAAGGCGGGCTTTTAAATTTTTCTAACCCGCTTCAGGCAAAGGATAAAGAATTCGCGAAATTATGTCCGGGCGGAAAAAGCACCCGATTCGCCCTTAAATTATGGACTCCCGTCCCCCTCGCCCGGGGATCGGCGGCATCCAAATCCCCAATTATGAGAGTCGACTTTTATTAAAGGAAATCGGGCCAACCGCCGCCCGATTTCCTTTAAAGATTCAACCCTTTTCTTTTCAATGGTTTGTTTTTTCGTCAACCCGGCCCACGCCGGCGACCTGGCAAAAAAAACGGCTCTGAAACGAACTCCCTGAAACTTTGAAGGAAATCAAACGGCGGTTTATTTGATTTACTTCAAAAATCCACGGAAAAATTATAAAAAAACGGTTTATTCGGAAAAAATCGCTTGACAAGTGATTGTATGTTCAGTATAAATTCATCCGCAACGATGAACGTTTGTTCAGCATGGAAAAGACGCCATGGATGATTTGACCGAGCGGCAGAGGCGGATTTTTTCCTTCATCCTCCGCACTCTCCGGGAGGACGGGTACATTCCCTCGGTGCGGGAAATCTGCCGGGAATTCACCTTCGCCTCCACCAACGCGGCCAATTCCCATCTCGACGCCCTGGTCCGCAAGGGTTACATCAACCGGCGGGCCGGGACCGCCAGGAATATCGAGATCGCCCCGGATTACCTGTTCCCGGAGCGGGGCGTCCCCATAGTCGGGCGGGCGGCGGGCGGCGCCCCCATCGACGCGATCGAGAACCTGGAGGGGTATCTGGATCTGGACGCCGTCTATGAGCCGGGCCGGCATTTCGCCCTGCGCCTGGTCGGCGATTCCATGCTCGAGGCCGGCTTGCGGGACGGCGACTACCTCATCGTCAGGCGCCAGCCCCGGGTGGAAAACGGCGAAATAGGGGTGGCGGTCCTGGCCGGCCAGGCCACGGTGAAGCGTTTCCATTGGCGGCCGGACGGGGGGCTGGAGCTGCTTCCGGCCAATCCCCTCCACCGGCCCATCCCGGTGGATCCGGAAGCCGACTTCCGGATCGAGGGGAAAGTGGTCGGGCTGCACCGGCTGCTGGCGTGACCCGCCGTTCGCGGGTTGACGCGGCGATTTGTCAACAAACCCTTAATTCATGGAAAGGAAGACGGATGGCCAGGATCAAGCAGGAAAAAAGCGAGAGGGTTCCCGGGAAAATCGACTCCTCCCCCTCCAAGACCGATTCGTTGGCCGCGATCATGGCCGATATCGGCAAGCGCTTCGGCCCGGAAGCCATCATGCGGCTGGGCGCCGACCGGATAGTCAAGTGCGACACCATTTCCACCGGGTCCCTGGGCCTCGACGCCGCCATCGGGGTGGGCGGGGTCCCCAAGGGGCGCATTGTCGAGTTTTACGGCCCCGAATCCTCGGGCAAAACCACCCTCGCCCTCCAATGCGTCGCCAATGCCCAGAAGGACGACGGCATCGCCGCCTTCATCGACGCCGAGCACGCCCTGGATCCGGTTTACGCCCGGAAGCTCGGGGTCAACCTGGACAACCTCCTGGTCAGCCAGCCGGACTGCGGCGAACAGGCCCTGGACATCTGCGAGATGCTGGTGAAATCAAACGCGGTCGACATCATCGTGGTGGATTCCGTGGCCGCCCTCACCCCCCGGGCGGAACTGGAGGGCGCGATGGGCGACGCCCATGTCGGGCTCCAGGCCCGGCTGATGAGCCAGGGGCTGCGCAAGCTTACCGGCATCGTGAAAAAATCCAATTCCTGCATAATCTTCATCAATCAAATCCGCATGAAAATCGGGATCGTCTACGGCAGTCCCGAAACCACCACCGGCGGCAACGCCCTCAAGTTCTACGCCTCCCTCCGGCTGGACATCCGCCGGGGAGCCCCGGTCAAGAAGGGGGACGAGATCCTGGGCAGCGACACCAGGGTCAAGGTGGTGAAAAACAAGATGGCCCCGCCCTTCAAGGTGGCCGAGTTCCAGATTCTGTTCAATCGCGGGGTCAACCGGACGGCCGAAATCGTGGATCTGGGCGTCCGGGAGGGCATCGTCAACAAGACCGGCAGTTGGCTTTCCTACGGCGACAACCGCATCGGCCAGGGCGGCGAAAACGCCGTCGCCTTCCTGGAGGCCCATCCCGATATCGCCGGCGAAATCACCGACAAGCTGATGGCCAAGCTGCAAAGCGGCATTATCCCGATCGAGCCGGCTCCGGCGGGGGCGGCCTCCCCCTCGGATCAGGGCCTGGAAACCGTGGCCTGATCCCGCCTTCCGGCTTAGGGCTTATACAAGTTTATACCGCGTCGCCAACGTCCTTTCCGTAAATTTTTGCCCAACCACGGGCGAAAATTTACCGCCGCGACTCGGTTCCTTGTCTAAGCATGCATAAGTTATTTATGGACCGACCCTTGCCTTCCTCCCCGCGGCGCGCCGACTCCCCGAATTTCCCCGGCGCGCCGCATTTTTTTGGGAGCCGCGGTTCCGGCGGACCTGTTCGACCCCGGTTGACTTCCCGGCCGGCGGTTGCTATGATGCGGCCAAGCCGGGGAAGCAATTAACAACACGCTCTTAGAGCGTGTTGTTAATTGCCGTTTCGTCGGGTTATACCGCGTCAAAAGCCGCTTCCCGGATGTTTTTTGCCCCTGACCGCCGGTCAAAAAACATCCCGCCGGCGCCTTTTTCCTTGTCTAACCCGAACGATTCGGCATTTAACAACACGCTCTAAAAGTCGACGTCCGGTCCCTGGAGGAAAAAAGGAACGGGAGAAAATCCCAGCCCCGTTCCGGGACGCCGGAATCTCCCCCCTCCCCTTCACCATTGGGCCGAAACGTCCAGGAGGTTCTTGACGTCGCCTCCGGAATTGACATCGAGGGAATAGCCCAGATTGAAGGAA
>JAISYL010000079.1 GCA_031269935.1 Planctomycetota bacterium | reverse complement strand
TACGGCGTCAAAAGCCGCTTCCCGGATGTTTTTTGCCCTTGACCGCCGGTCAAAAAACATCCTGCCAGCGCCTTTTTCCTTGTCTAACCCGAACGATTCGGCATTTAACAACACGCTCTTAAAGATTCAACCGCTTTCGTTTCACCGGGTTGTTTTTTCGTCAACTCGATTCAAGCCGGCGACACGGCAAAAAAACGGCTCTGAAACGAAAGCCCTGAAACTTTGAAGAAAATCAAACGGCGGTTTGTTTGATTTCCTTCAAAAGTCCACTGTCGGCCAGCTCTTGGGAAAGGAGATGCGCATGCGCGGGGGGAAAACGGTCTCGTCGATTCTGTTGGCGGCGTTGCTCGGCTGGTCCGGGGTTTACGGAATTCCGGACGCCGCCGCCGCCCAGAAACAAGTGGTCGAGTTCAATTATCCGGAATGGGTTTATTACGATCTCATCTACTTGGCCGAGGATCTCGGCTATTTCAAGGACGCGGGGGTGAGGCCCCGCTACGCCGGGCAGATTCCGGCCGGGCAGATGATTCCCTCGCTTATCAGCGGGGATCTGGACGTGGCCAATCGGCACACCCCCCTGGTGGTGGCGGCCGTGGCCAGCGGGGCCGACATCAAGATTTTCGCCGCCGGAAGCGAATCCACCAAGGATTTCCCCCACATGAAGTATTTCGTGCGGACCGACTCCGAGATCAAGGGGATCAAGGATTTTCCCGGGAAAACCCTGGGCATCAACAGTTTCGGAGCCTGCTCGGAGTACGTCACCAAGAAATACCTGCTGGACAACGGGCTGGACCCGGCCTCGATCAAGATGATCACCGCCCCCGACAGCCAGCAGGAGACGCCCCTTCTCCGGGGCGACACCCAGGTCGCCATAATCCATCCCCTGGCCTCGGGCCGGGCCAGCGCCAACCAGCGCGACTTCCGGCTCCTTTTCAGCGACTGGGACATTGACGGGGGGGTGAGCGGGATGTGCCCCTACAGCGTACGCGGCGCCTTCGCCCGGGAAAACCCGGAGGCGGTCCGGGAACTGATCGGCATCCTTTCCCGGGCCGCGGTCTGGAACAACGAACATCCGGAGGAGGCCCGCCGGCTTATGGCCAAGCGCTTCAACTTCAAGTTGGAGGAGACGGAAAGGTTCGAGTTCTTCCCGGATCAGCTCACCCCCGAACCCTATATCCAATATTGGATCGACCGCCTGGTGGCGGAAAAGAAGCTGAGCCCGGGCCAGATAATCCCGGACCAAGTCTACACCAACGAATACAATCCGGCGTTCCGGAAGAATTGATCCCCGCAATCCGGCTGGCCTCCCGCGCGATTGCCGGAACCGCGCGGGAGGCGTTTTTCCCCGCCTCCGGCCGAGGGGCAGGCGCCATGTTCAAAGTAAGGGCGGATCGGGTCGGCCGCTGTTTTCCAATCCGCGGCCAAGAGGGCAATCGGGATATCCTGAGGGTCCTGGAGGAATTCAACCTGGACATCCGGGAGGGGGAATTCCTCTCCCTCCTTGGCCCCAGCGGCTGCGGCAAGTCGACCTTCCTCAACATCCTGGCCGGGCTTGACGATCTTGATCAAGGCAGCATCCTGGTGGATTCGGAGGAGTTGAAAAAGCACAGCTTCGACCGGGGGATGGTCTTCCAGAGCTATGCCCTGCTGCCTTGGCGGACCGTGCTGGAAAATCTGGAAATCGGCCTGGAGATACGCCGGGTGCCCAGACGGGAAAGGAGGGAGACGGCCCGGCGCTATCTGCGATTGGTCGGGCTTTCCGCCTTCGCCCACCAGTATCCCCACCAGCTTTCCGGAGGCATGCGGCAACGGGTGGCCATCGCCCGGGTGCTGGCGTACCGGCCCAACCTGCTCCTGATGGACGAGCCTTTCGCCGCCCTGGACGCCCAGACCCGGGAGTCGCTCCAGATCGAACTCCTCCGCATCTGGGAAGCCGACAGGAAGACCATCGTCTTCGTCACCCACAGCATCGACGAGGCCATCATCCTTTCGGATCGGGTGGCCGTCATGACCGCCCGCCCCGGGCGGGTGAAGGAGATAATGGAAATCAACCTCCCCCGCCCGCGTTCGGAGGATATCCGCAACTCGCTGGAATTCGCCCGCGTCCGCCAGGCGGTCTGGCTCCTTATCCGGGACGAGGTGGGCAAAACCCGGCAAAGCCTGAGGATCCGGGCCTGACATGAATTGGCGGGGAAGATGGGGGAGGCGCCTGGCCGGCCTGGGCGTCCGCGGCGTCGGCCTGCTTCTTTTTCTCGCCCTCTGGGAGGCGGCGCCCCGGCTGGGCTGGGTCAACTCCACCTATATGAGCCCGCCCACCGCGGTGGCGCGGGCGCTATACCTCCTTTCCCGGCGGGGCGAACTGGGGCCGCACTTCCTGATCAGCCTCCAGCGGGTGGCGGCGGGGCTCCTCGTTTCCACCTTGGCGGGAGTGTTTTTCGGGATCTTCATCGGCTATTTCCGCCGCCTGGAACTGTATCTGGATCTGCTTTTCCAGTCGTTCCGGCAGATGTCGGCCTTCGCCCACTTCCCCGTTTTCATCCTCCTTTTCGGGCTGGGGGAGCTTTCGAAAACCATCATCATTTTCTGGGCCTCGCTCTGGCCCATTCTTCTCAACACCTGTTCCGGGGTGAAAAACGCGGATCCGGTGCTGATTCGATCGGCCCGCTCCATGGGGGCTTCCCGCTCCTTCATCTTCCGGAAAATCATCCTGCCGGCGGCGGCCCCGGAAATATTCACCGGCATCCGCCTCGGCGGCTCCTATTGCGTCATGGCGGTGGTGGCGGCGGAAATGATCGGCGCCACCTCCGGCCTGGGCTACCTGGTCCTGTATTCGCAGGAGACCTTCAACGTGGCGGAAATGTACGCCGGCATCGTCAGCCTGGCGGTACTCGGGCTGGGGTTGAACTCCGCCCTCCACGCCTGCGAAAGCCGCTTCACCTCCTGGCGGCGGGACATTCGAACGGGAGAATGAACGCATGACCTGGGACAAATTCGCCAGCCGGCTCATCCACAACGGCGACGGCCGCTTTCAACTCAAGCTTTCCGCCTCGGCCTCCCTTCCGGAAACCTTCCCCGTCTATCTCACCTCCGTCTTCGCCTTCGAGGATGCCGAGGCGGTGGACGACATTTACGAAAAACGGGCCGGCGGCTACCTCTATTCCCGGCTCGGGTCCCCCAACGCCGACGCGGCGGCCGCCATCCTGGCGGCCGCGGAGGGAAGCGAGGACGCCCTGGTCTTCTCCTCCGGGATGGCCGCCATCACCACCGCCATCCTCTCCCTGGTCCGGGCGGGGGATCACCTCGTTTCCTCCCCGGTGCTCTACGGCGGCGTCCATGACTTCTTCGTCAACGAATTGAAGCGATTCGGAGTGGAGGTGTCCTTCACCGGGCCCGGCCGGGAGGAGGTCGCCGGCCTGGCCCGGCCGTCCACCCGCCTGATCTACACGGAAATGATCAGCAACCCCCTGATGGAGGTTCCGGATCTCGGCCGGCTGGCGGGCGAGGCCCGGCGGCTGGGGATTCCCCTGGTGGTGGACAACACCTTCGCCACCCCGGCGGTGGCGCGGGCGCTGGACCTGGGGGCGGACCTCGCCGTTTACAGCGCCACCAAGTACCTGGGCGGCCACAGCGACATCCTGGCCGGCGCCGTGACCGGAAGCCGGGAAAAGCTTGACGGCGTCCGCCGGCTGGGCAAACTTTACGGAAACGGGCTGGGGGCGGTGGACAGTTGGCTGCTGGCCCGAAGCCTGCGCACCCTGGACCTCCGGGTGGGGCGCCATTCGGAAAACGGGTTGAAGATCGCCCTTTTCCTGGAAAGCCATCCCAAGGTGGAAAAGGTGTTCTATCCCGGCCTCGCCTCCTCCCCCTCGCACCCCGTCGCCGCCCGGCAGTTCCTGGGCGGGCGCTTCGGGGGGATGCTGAGCTTCAACCTGCGGGGCGGAGAAAAGGAGGCGAGGGGCCTGATCCGGGCCCTGGCCGGCATTCCCTTCGTCCCCAGCCTGGCCGGTGCCGCCACCACCCTGTCCTATTCGATCAAGGCCTCGCACCGCTTCTACTCCCCGGAGGAACTGGCGGCGGCCGGGGTCACCGCCGGCCAACTCCGCCTTTCGGTCGGGCTGGAGGACGCCGGGGACATCATCGCCGTCCTGGAGGAGGGCTTGGGCCGCATATGAAAGCCCCGGTCCTGAAAACCGCCGTCCGGCGCGAGGCCGTGCGCCTGGGACTCGACCTGGCCGGCTTCGCCGACGTCGGCCGCTGGGAGGTTCCGGGCGCCTCCGACTTCGAGCGATCCTTTTATCCCGCCGTCATTTGGCCCTGGGCCAGAAGCGTCATCGTCCTGGGCGGCCGGGTGGCGCTGCCGGCCTTGGCGACCACCCCCTCCATCCTCTACACGGAACATTACAACGTGGTCAACCGCCTGCTGGACGAAGCTTCCCACCGCCTCTCCCTGTTCTTGAACGACCGGGGCCACCGGGCCTTTTTCTTTCCCCGGGACGGTTATGGCCACATCGAGGCCCTGGTGCGGGAGCCCGCCGCCGCCTTCTCCCACGTCATCGCCGGCCATTACGCCGGCTTGGGAACCATCGGGGCCAGCCACACCCTGCTCACCCCCCGCTTCGGTCCCCGGGTCCGGCTGGTCTCGGTCATTACCGACGCCGTCCTTCCGCCCGATCCCCCGGCCGCCCGGAACCTTTGCACCGGCTGCGGCCAATGCCTCCGGAACTGTCCGGCCAAGGCCTTCACCCCCCGGCCGGACTCGCTCATCGCCGACATGGACCGGCGCAAATGCGCCCGTTACCACAGCCTGCTGAGGGACGAGTTGCGCTACCCCTGCGGGGTCTGCGCCCTGGTCTGTCCGGTGGGGGAGGATCGCGAACTTTACGGGCCGGCCCCGGTGTCGGAAATCGGGGTGCGGCATTGTCAGAGCTACGGCTCCTGGAGCCGGGAAAAATTCCTACGGGAAAAAAGGAGGTTCACCATGAGCGGCAAGGCATACAAATTCGAGACCCTGCAGGTTCACGCGGGGCAGGAAAGCCCGGATCCGGCCACCGACGCCCGGGCGGTGCCCATTTACCAGACCACTTCCTACGTGTTCAAGGATTCGGCCCAGGCGGCCGGCCGCTTCGCCCTCAGCGAACCCGGCAACATCTACACCCGGCTGATGAACCCGACCTCCGATGTTTTCGAGAGGCGGATCGCCGCCCTGGAGGGGGGCGCCGCCGCCCTCGCCACCGCCTCCGGCGCCGCCGCCACCGCCTACGCCGTCCAGAACATCGCCCGGGCCGGCGACCACCTGGTGTCGGACAACGCCATCTACGGCGGCACCTACAACTATTTCGCCAACACCCTGTCCGATTCCGGCATCGCCGTCACCTTCGTGGACGGGGGCGATCCCGGGAATTTCAAGAAGGCCATCCGCGACAACACCCGGGCCCTTTTCATCGAAACCCTGGGGAACCCCAATTCCACCATCGTCGACATCGAGGCGGTGGCGGACATCGCCCACCGGCACGGCATTCCCCTCATCGCCGACAACACCTTCGCCACCCCCTACCTTCTCCGCCCCATCGACTACGGGGCCGACGTGGTGGTCCATTCGGCCACCAAGTTCATCGGCGGCCACGGCACCTCCATCGGCGGGGTCATCGTGGACGGCGGCCGCTTCGACTGGGCCCAAAACGACAAGTTCCCCGGGCTTTCCCGGCCCAACCCCAGCTATCACGGCGCCGTCTTCACCAAGGTGGCGGGGAACCTGGCCTACATCATAAAGGCCCGCACCACCCTGATGCGCGACACCGGGGCCGTGCTCGGCCCCTTCAATTCCTTCCTCTTCCTCCAGGGGCTGGAGACCCTGTCGCTCCGGGTCGAGCGGCACGTGGAAAACGCCCTGAAGACGGTGAAGTTCCTGACCGGCCACAAGCAGGTGGAGACGGTCAACCACCCCTCCCTCCCCGGGCACCGCGACCACAAGCTGTACAAAAGATACTTCCCCCGGGGGGGAAGCTCCATCTTCACCTTCGAGATAAGGGGGGACGCCGCCAAGGCCCGCCGCTTCATCGACAACCTCAAGCTTTTCTCCCTCCTGGCCAACGTCGCCGACGTCAAGTCGCTGGTCATCCACCCGGCCTCCACCACCCATTCCCAAATGAGCGAGAGCGAATTGCTGGAATCCGGGATCAAGCCCAACACCATCCGCCTTTCGGTGGGGACCGAACATATCGACGACATCGTCGGCGATCTGAAACAGGCCTTCGAGGCGATAGGCTGACGAAACTTGGCGTTCCCTAAGGTTCAAATCTTCGATTTGGACTTTAGGGAACGCGGGAGAACTCCTTCGCCAGCCGGTCGTTCACCTTGGCGAGGTCGAAGCGTTCGCTGTCGAACGGCTCGTCCGCTTCGTACCATTCCACCAATTCCTTGTTTTTCTTGAGGTGCGGCTTGGCCAGGGCCTTGAGGAATTCCTCATACCCCCATACGCCGCCGACGTCCTCGGGCGGGCAGGCGCGCCCGCCGTCGAGGCAGCCGATGATCCGCCCGTCCCCGACCGGCGGCGAGTACTTTAAATTTTCGAGCTTGAGCTTGTGTTCCCAACTGTCGCCGAAGTCGTACAGGTAGCCCATGGCCTGGCCCTTGCGCTTGACGACCTGGTGGAGTTGATATTCCCACGCGTCGAGGGTGTCGTCGTCGTCCGGCTCGGGCATGAAGCGTTCCTTGCCGATGGTGAATTCGTATAAGTGGCCGTTGTCCCATCCCATCACGATTTGAATCGCCTCGTGGAAATGCCCCAGGACGAGGTCCGGCGGCACGAAAAAGCGCCGCCATACCGGGGGGCTGACGCCCAGCAATTCGATTTTGAAAAGAAGCGAGGATTCTTTCATGGCGACTGGCTCCCTTGGACGGGTCCCAACCTCACCCATCCGCTTTTTCGAGAATTGTTTCCAGGAGATGGACGAGGATATGAAGAAAGATGACGGCGGAGGCGATTAAAATGAACCAGTACGGTATCCCCATGGAAAGATCGAGGCTCGCCCATTTTTGCCGGCTGACTATGGGGATGACCCGGAGGGAATAGCGGACAATCTCCCCGAACAGGACCAGGCAAAGCGCGTCCACCGCCACGGCGGCGGCTTTCCTGGCTTTGGGCGGCAGGCGCTTGACCACCGCCTCGATGCCGATGTTGCCGCCCCGGTACACCCCGACCGCGGCCCCGACCAGCACCGACGCCACCATCAGATAGCGGGCCAATTCCTCGGTGAAGTCGAACCCCGTTCCCACCGCCCGGCAGGCCACCTGGACGAAAACCACCGCCGTCATGACCGCCAGCAGGACGGCGAGGACGAGTTCGCAGAGGCGGTTCACCCACTTCATCGCCGTCTTCATGAACGACAACATGTCCGCGGCTCCTGGAAAACGCGGCTCGGCGCCTTCAAGACCGTTGACGAATCGCCGCCTTGCCCGGGTTCGGGGCTCGTCAAAAATCGCTTCCCGGACGACAGGGCGATTTGTCAACCGACTCTTAGCGGCTTCCGGCCAGCGACAAGAGAAACAGCGACAACCCCGGCCAAACATTCACAATCGCCAGGACGGCCAGCATGGCGGCGAGAAGCGGCCATAATTCGCCGATGATGGCGTCGATCTTGGCGCCGGAAATGCGGCTGGCCATGAACAGGCTCAATCCCACCGGCGGGGTCACCAGGCCGATGAGAAGATTGGTGCAGACTATGATGCCGAAATGGATGGGATGGTAGCCCAGCTTCTCCCCCAGGGGAACCAGGATGGGGACCAGGATGACCACGGCCGGGGCCATGTCCATGAAGGTGCCTATCGCCAGCAGCAAGACGTTGATGGAGAGCATGATGGCGAAGGGGTTGGAAGTCAGGCCAAGAAGCGTGGCGGCCACCAGCTGGGGAATTTGGTTGGAAATGAGGAAGGAGCTGAAAACGGCCGAAAAGTCGATGATGATCATGATTAGGGCCGTCCCGATTCCGGCGTCGACGAGAATGCCGTAAAGCATCCCGAATCGGAGTTCCCGGTAAATAAGCGCGCCCACCAGGAGGCCGTAGGCCACCGACAGCACCGCCGCCTCGGTGGGAGTGCAGATTCCCCCGTAGATTCCGCCGATGATGATGATCGGCATCAGGACCGCGAAAAGGCTTTCCCCGACCGTTCGCCAAGCCGGGATTTTCGGGCCGTTCCGCCCGGACAGCCCGAATCCCTTGCGCCAGGCGAGGAAGCCGCCGACGATCATCAGGGCGAATCCCATGAGGAGTCCCGGCAGGATGGTGGCCACGAAGAGATCGCTGATGGATTGGTTGGCGGAAACGCCGTAAATGATAAGGCCGATGCTGGGGGGAATCAGGGCGCCGAGCGGGCCGGCGGCGGCTTGGATGGCGCCGCAGAACTGGCGCGAATAGCCGGTTTTCACCATTTCCGGGATGACGATGCCGCCGACCGCGGCCACGGTGGCGACGGGGGAGCCCGAGATGGCGCCGAAGAAGACGCTTCCCAGGACGGCCACCACCGCCAAGCCCCCCGGAAGCCAGCCGACCAGGAGATTGGCCAGGTTGACCAGCCGGCGGGAAATGCCCCCCCGGGTCATGATCCCGCCGGCCAGCACGAAGAAGGGAATGGCCATGAGGGGGAACGAGTCGTTGGCGGCGAAGAGCTTTTGCACCATCAGAATGGGGGTCACCCCCCCGGCGTAGTAGATGGCGGCGAGGCTGGCCAACCCCAGGGCGAAGCCGATGGGAGTGCCCAGGACGAACAAAACCGCGAGACTTCCGAACAGCACCGCCGCCGTCATGCGTCATTCCCTCCGGCCGATCAATACTTGGTCCCGATGTCGTTCACCCAGGCGGCCATCTCGCCCCCGACTTTTTTTATGTATTCCTGGCGAATCGGTTCCGAGGCGGCGACAAAATCGGCCTTGTCCGGATAGGTGACCTCCATTCCCCTCGCCTTCATGTTGTCGATGGCGGCGGCGTTCTGCCGGGTGTATTCGGCCCTTTGAAAAGCCACCGCCTCCTTGGCGGCGTCGAGAAAGGCGGGAAGGAGGGCCGGGGGGATGTTGTCGTATTGGGGCTTCGCCATGATGAGGATTTGCGGGACGACCATGTGCTCGGTCATGGCGAGATATTTCTGCACTTCGTAATACTTGTTGGCGAAGGAGTTGGCGGTTCCGTTGTCCTGGGCGTCCACCGTCCCCTGCTGGAGGGCGGTGAATACCTCGCCGATTGACATCGGGGTGGGGGTGGCGCCATAGGCCCGCCAGGCGGCGATGATGGTCGGATTCTCCATGCAGCGGATTTTCAGGCCCTTGAGATCGGCCATGGCCTTGATTGGGCGGTTGGAGGTCATGGTGTGCACCCCGCTCATGAACCAGCCGAGAATGACGATATTGGTCTTGTCGACGAGGATTTTTTTGAACGCCTCTCCAATCGGCCCGTCCACGGTCTTGAAAACATTGTTTTCGTCCCGGAACAGGAAGGGAAGGCTGAACAGGCCGAAGCGCTCGTCATAAGCCGACATCATCCCGGTCGAGACCACGGTGACGTCCATGGTGCCGAACTGGAGGCCGTCCACCGATTCCCGCTCGCCGGTCGCCAACTGCCCGCCGGGATAAACGTTGGCGATCAGTTTTTTACCGGTTTTCTCACCGAGAACCCGGGCGAAATAAGCCAGCCCCTTGGTGGAATGGTGGGCGTCGGCCGTGGTGATGGCGAATTTGTATTCCCGTTCGGCCGCGCCCCCGGC
>JAISYL010000045.1 GCA_031269935.1 Planctomycetota bacterium | reverse complement strand
CTTGCAAAAAAATGAGTACTGAACGCTTACTCCGCAAATTGTTACGTTCATACCAAACATGAATTGGTGACGCCAAAAATCGCAATCGAGTTCCGGCGACAGTCGGGCGCCGGATTTTTCCAGTGGGAAAAGGAGACAGCAACATGATGGGAAAACGATTCGCCGCCGTTTTGTTCGCCCTGTGCCTCGTTGCCTTCACCGTTCAAGCCGGGGCCGAATACAAGATCAAGATGGGTTATTCGCCCGGCAACCTGCCGCCCGAGGATTCGATGGAAATCATGTACGGCCACATCTTCAAGAAGGTGGTCGAAGAAAAATCCGGCGGCCGCATCGAGGTCGAAATCTACCAGTCCGACGCGCTCGGCAGCGCCGGAGACACGGTCGGCGCCATTTCGGCCAACTCGGTGGAAATGGGCCAGTACGAAATCGCCCTGTGGGCCCCGTACAACCGCAACACCATGATTTTCTCGCTTCCGGGCATGCTCCGGGACAAGGACGAGACGGTCGCCATGTTCAACAGCGACTGGGCCTACGAAAACGTGTTCAACGAACTCGAATTGAAGGCCAACTTCAAGATCCTGGGCGGTCTGTGCAAGGGTTTCCGCGACTTCACCACCAAGGGCAGGCCCCTCAAGACGCCGGCCGACATAAAGGGACTTTCCATCCGCGTCATGGACAGTCCCATGTACGTGAAGATGATCGAAGCCCTGTCCGCCAACCCCATCATCCTGGCCGGTTCGGAGATGTACACCGCCATGAAGAACGGCGTGGTCGACGGCCATGAGAACGCCGTCCTCAGCATCTGGCAGGACAAGACCTACGAGGTGCAGGACAATCTGATTCTGGACGAGCACGTCCCCGGCATCCTCACCTTCGTCATAAGCGCAAAGTTCTACAACGGTCTGCCCGCCGATCTGCGAAAGGCGGTGGACGAAGCCAACAAGGCAGCCATGGCCGAGTCCCACAAGGTGGTTCTGCGGATCGAATCGGAACTCACCAAGCGCTTGGCCGAGAGCGGCATGACCGTTTATGTTCCCACGCCCGAGGAAAAAAAGCTGTGGCATGACACCATCCGCCCGCCCTGCGAAGCTTTCCTCCGCACCCGGATTGACAGCAAGCTGGTCGACGGCTATGTCGCGGAATTGGGAAAACACAGGACGGGAAAGCCGTAGGCGAGTCGAACGATGAAAACGAAGGCGGAGGCGGGTTGTTCGGCGCAAGAGGAAAGAACCGTTCACATCCGCTTCCGATGGGCTCCGCTCTTCGGGCCGCGTGAGCCCCGCCGGGCGGCGTGCCCAATCGCCGCCCGGCGGATGGCTTGATCCGCCCGGTTGCCGCTCGGCTCGGCCAGGCCCGTTTTCGGATTGCGACGGGACATTCCCGCTTCCGGTGCCATCCGGCGTAGGGATGGCGGTATTCGATTGGAATAAGGAGGAAAGACATGCAGCGCGGATTCATTCTCGCGGCGGCTTTGTTCGCCATGGCGACATGCGGTTATTCCGGGCAGATCGTTCTGAAATGGGGCGACAGCCAGGGACCGACCCATATCGCCGTCCAGATGATTCACCGAATCGCGAAGAGCGTCGCGGAGAATACCAACGGCCGCATCGAAATCCAGGCCTACCCCGGCAGCCAGATGGGCAGCGAGGTGGAGATGGTCGAGGGCCTTAGCATGGGCACGCTGGAAATCATGGGCACCGGCCCTTCGGTGGTGGGCCAGTTCGTCCCCGCGATCAATATCCTTGAGGCGCCCTATGTTTTTCGTGACGTCGATCATCTCATGAAGGTCATGAGCGGCAGTATCGTTGATGAAATGAACGAACTGACCCTCAAGCAGGATATTCGCATCATTGGCACCTCTTATTTCGGCCTGCGTCACGTTATTACCACCTCCAAGGAA
Source organism: Planctomycetota bacterium (assembly GCA_031269935.1). GTDB lineage: Bacteria > Planctomycetota > SZUA-567 > SZUA-567 > SZUA-567 > JAJBSZ01. Next base: position 17,492 of record JAISYL010000045.1, on the reverse strand, counting down.
ATCCGGCGCGTCAAGGACATGGTCGGCTTGAAACTCCGGGTCCCGGAAAACGCATTGTACATGGCCATGGCCGAGGCCTGGGAAACCAAGCCGACGCCCATGAACATGTCCGAAGTATATCTCGGTCTCAAGCAGAACGTGGTCGATGGCATGGAGGCTCCGCTTCCCAACATCGAGGCGTCCAAGTTGTTCGAGGTGGAAAAGTATCTCATTCTCACCGGCCATATGATCAATCCCCGTCTCATCATGATCAACGAACCCACTTGGCGAAGGCTCCCCCCCGAAGATCAAAAAATTCTCGCCGAATGCGTGGCGGAGGGAATTGCCTGGAACAACGACCGGATGCTGAATCGCGAGGCTGAACTGCAAAAGGTGTTCACCGATTACGGTATGATCGCTATCACGGTCGATACCGAGGAATTCAAGAAGCCGGTTCTCGACAAAATCGTCGGGCGGTTCGAAGAGCAGTGGGGCAAGGGCATGTGGGAGAGGATTCAGGCGGTGAGGTAGCGACAGGGGCGGAAACGCGCCGCCGCCGCCCACGCCGGCGGTCGGCGGCGGCGCGAGGATTTTTTCCCGGCGTCCCCCATTGCCGGGACGGGAGGGGAAGACGTTAAGGGCTCGCCCAAAAATGACTTATGCAAGTTTATACCGCGCCACCTTCGCCGTTCCCGTGAATTTTCGCCCAACCACCGGCGAAAATTCGCCGCCGCGACTCGGTTCCTTGTCTAAGCACGCATAAGTCATTTTTGGGTCGACCCCAAGGATATTGGTGGCCGCTTCCCGGTACCCGGTTCCGCCGCGCGGTTATCGAACTCCTTTGGAGAGCGGCTGGCCGTCCGCTCCTCCAGCCTTCCGCGGATCCGATGCATTTGAAAAAAGGCGAAAATATGCGTTCCCATTTTTTGGTCGCGAAAACCTATGTCGACAAGACCGTGAATTTCATGCAGGTTGTCATGTTTTTGATCATTTTCACCGTGGTTATGGCGCAAATCATTTGGCGATACGGCCTAGACAACCCGATTTCCTGGAGCGAGGAATTGTCGCGCTATCTGTTTATCTGGATTAGCCTAATCGGGTGGTCGCAGGCGACCCGCGGCGGGCATAATATTAGGATCACCATAATCGAGGAAAAACTTCCCCCCGTGTTGAGACTGCCGCTGAACATTCTCTTCAAACTGATGACCGCGGCCTATCTCTGCCTGCTGATTTACCTGGGCGCGCTGATGGCGCAGCGTTATTGGACGCGGCCTTCGGTGGCCGTTCCCTGGTTCACCGCCGGTTTGGTGTATCTCGCGTTGCCGATAGGCGCGACTTTTTGCCTTTTTTACACCTCGCTCGACATTTTGTTCCCGGTCCGCCGCGAGAAGCCGGAGATAATGGATTGAGCGAATCGGATCCAGGGCCGGCATCCCACCCCGGAGGGGACGATTATGAGTATGGAAGCGGTATTCGCGATTTGGCTGATTCTCCTGCTTCTCGGCATGCCCGTATTCTCCAGCCTCGGCATCGCGAGCGCGCTGCATATTTTCACCAATGGGCAAAACGTGATGATCATACCCCAGAAGACGACCATGGCGATTAACTCGTTCCCGCTTCTGGCGGCGCCTTTTTTCATCATGATGGGCAATCTGATGAATTCTTCGGGCGTGACCAATCGCATCTTCAACTTCGCCAATGTCGCCGTCGGCTGGATGCGCGGCGGTCTCGGCCACGCCAACATCGTGGCCTCGGTTATCTTCGCGGGCATGAGCGGAGCGGCCGTGGCCGACGCCGGAGGTCTTGGCACCATCGAGATAGCGGCCATGCGCAAGGCCGGCTACGATGACGACTTCACCGTCGGCATCACCGCCGCCAGCGCCACCATCGGTCCCATAATCCCGCCCAGCATCCCGATGATCATCTACGTGGTCATGTCGGAAGCCTCCATCGGCGGCATGTTCCTTGGCGGAGTATTCCCGGGTCTGCTGATGGCGATCTTCCTCATGCTCATGGTGCGCCACTACGCCATCAAGAGGAATTATCCTCACGAACCCATACCGGCCCCGAAACAGGTCTGGCGGAGTTTTTACAGCGCCTTTTGGGCTCTTCTCGCGCCGGGCATTCTCCTATTCGGTATCTTCTCCGGCGTATTCACGCCCACCGAGGCGGCGGTTTTCGCCACCGCCTACGCCTTGTTTCTCGGCCTGTTCGTCTACCACGAGCTTCGGTTCCGCGACATTCCCAAGGCGGTTCTCATCACCACTCAGACCAATGGCGTCATCCAAGCCTTGGTAGTCACCGCGGTACTGTTCGGCTGGCAAATGGCCACCGCCCAGGTTCCGCAACTGATTGGAAACTACCTGCTTAGCATAAGCGGCAGTAAATACGTGCTCCTTTTCATCATCAACGTTTTTTTGCTGTTTGTCGGTTGCTTCATGGAAGCCGCCGCCGCCATGATGATTCTGGTTCCAATCCTCGCCCCCGTGGCGGAAACCAGCCTTGGCATGTCGTCCATCCAATTCGGGGTCATGGTGGTCCTGAACCTGATGATCGGCACCATCACGCCGCCGATCGGGGTGGTCCTGTTCGTTACCGCCAATGTGGCCAATATCACCTTCGAACGAATGTCCCGGGCCATTGTTCCCTTCCTGTTCCCGCTTATTCTCGTTCTTGCCCTGGTTACCATCTATCCTCCCTTGACCATCTGGCTGCCCAAGGTGCTTATGGGTGTCCGGTAACCGGATCGCCGGCTGGTGGTTTGCGTTTATGCTTGGCCAAGAAATCGAGGGGATTGAAAATGGCGGGCAATGTGTACGATTTCAAGGAAAGGGTGGTGCTGCCCCACCAAAAAGTGTCGGACTGGCAGGCCGCCATATATCGTTGTGTTGGTCTCGATGCCCAGGATGCCCGGGTCTTGGCGGAAAATCTGGTCACCGCCGATTTGCGCGGCGTCTACTCCCACGGCATCCAACGAACACCGAACTATGTGCGCCAGTTCGTGGAGAGGGAACTTGAGGCCAAGGCCAAGCCCGGGGTGATCAAGCGCGAGGGAGCGGTGGCGGTGGTGGATGGCAATAACGCCAGCGGCATCGTGGTGGCGACCTTTGCCGCCAAATTGGCGGTGGAGATCGCCCGTGAATTCGGAACTTCGGCGGTTTCGGTTACCCGCGGCGCGCATCTCGGCGCCTGCGCCGGTTATGTCGAGATAGCCACAACCGCCGACATGATCGGCTTTTGTTGGAGCAACGGCGGCTGTAACCTCATGGCGCCCCACGGCGGCGGAGAACGGCAACTCGGGAGCAATCCATTCGCCATCGGCGCGCCATGTTTCTCCAAGCCCGCCATGGTGTTGGACATGGCCACCAGCGTGGTCGCCCGGGGCAAGATCGCCGTGGCCGCCATGACCGGCGTGGATATCCCCGAAGGCTGGGCGCTCGACGCGGATGGCAACCCCACCACCGACTCGAAGTACGCGATGGCCGGAGCGCTGCTCCCGTTCGGCGGTTACAAAGGCTCGGGTCTGGCGCTGATGAATTCCGTCATCACCGCCATACTGATTGATTCGCGTTTCGGGCGCTCCATGCCGGATCTTCGGGATCCGTTGGGGGAGCCGCAGGGCGTGGCCCATCTTTTCCAAGCGATAAACATCGCCGAGTTTACCGATGTCGAGTCGTTCAAAAAGCGCATGGACAAGGTGGTCGAGTATATTCAGGGCGGAAGGAAGGCCGATGGCTTCGAGGAAATCATGGTTCCGGGCGAGCCGGAGGCGCGGGCGCGGGCGCGGCAACTCAAGGAAGGCATTGCCTACCCGATGGAAGTGATTACGCGAAACAACGATGTCGCGGTCAAATACGGCGTGGCCAAAATAGTAGACTTTTAAAGATCCGCAAGAGTGGTCCGTAAAGACTGATTTTACGAATGCCGAAGTCCGTTCGCTCCGGAATCAACCTCCCGTGCCGGAGGGGAATTCACTTCCCCGGAGGCGGGATTCGGCTGAACCGGGGTCACGCCCCGTAAAGTCCAAATCAAGGATTTGGACTTTACGGAACAAGGAGATGGCCGGCGCTATTCCCGAGGGAGAATGCGCGCGCTTTCCCGCCGTTTGACCGTGTTTTCCCGATCTTCGCGGATCTTTTCGAGATGGCGGCGCACGAACACCTGCGCAAGATCGGCATCCCGAAGCCGAAGCGCGTTCAGAATGTCGCGGTGGGGAATGACCGCGTTGGCGCCATGCTCCTTGATGCGGAAGGAATTCTTCCTGAATTCGAGGAAAGCCACGGATACGACCTTGTTGAGTACGGCGAGAAGGTTGTTCTTGGACGCGTCCACTAGGGTCTGGTGGTACTTTTCGTCCAATTCGCCCAGCCTGTCGTATTCGGAATTGACCAGGGCCTCTTCGAAGGCGAGCCGGACCTTGTCCAGAGCGATGAAATCCTCGGCGGTCGCCCGTTCGCTGGCCAGCTTCGCGGCAAGCGTCTCCAAGCCTATGCGAACCTCGACGATATCTTCGACCTGCACCTTGTTCGATTCTAGCCAGGAAACTATGGGGGGAGTGGCGTCGTCGAGATTCTTAGTTTCCAGAAAAGCTCCCCGGCCGGGGTATATTTTAACATAACCCATGACCTGCAGGGCGCGAATCGCTTCGCGAACGGTGGATCGGCCCACACAGAGGGTTTCGCAGAATTCCTTTTCCGTAGGCAGTTTGTCGCCAACCTCGATCCGATCGGAAAGCAAAAAATATTTTATTTGATCGACCGCAACGTCGGTTTGCGAGACTCTGGTGACGGGTTTCATTGTTCCCCCTTTAATATTGTCTGATGTCGCATTAAATATACACGAACCGAAGTGCGTGATCAAATATAAAAACCGGAACTCGCGGGGGGGTGTTGATGATGTGACTTTTATGAATGTTTGTAGCAGTGGACTTTTAGAGCGTGTTTTTAAATGCCGTCTCGTCGGGTTATACTGCGTCAAAAGCCGCTTCTCGGGTGATTTTTACCCCTGACCGCCGGCCAAAAATCATCCCGCCGGCGACTTTTTCCTTGTCTAACCCGGGCGATCCGGTATTTAAAAACACGCTCTTAAAGGTTTTGGCCCGGTTCATTCGGTATAAGCCGACAAATGACATGGCGATTCTTTTATTTGGAGTTGATAGGTGGAGTTTTAAAGAAAACCAAACGGCGGTTTGTCCGATTTCCTTTAAACCTCCACTCACCGCGAGGAATAAAATCCCGCCAATTCGCGGCGGGGTGGACAGGCCGTTCGATCCGGCTTCAAATTCGCCAACCCGCTGGCGGCCGAGGTGAACCGGGTTATAAAAGCTTAAAAGCCCGTTTGTCCTAACCGGGTGAAATATGTCTTGACAATCCCTCCGGTTTCCGGGAAAAATCGGGGCGTCGATACCGGCCAGGGCTCTTGCGTCCCGATCCGGCGAAGTTGGCCGCGGGCATCCTGGCTTTTGCCGCGCCGGGGCGTCTCCTCGAATCCGCTCCTCCGCCCGGGGTTTGCGCAGTCCCCAAAAGCCAAAACGGGAAGCGTATCAAGGAACGGAAAAACCATGATCCCCCCCCGGGAAGCCACTCAACCCCTGCTGGTCATGGAGAACATAGTCAAGCGGTTCGGCGGCACCCTGGCCGTAAACCACGTCGACCTCGCGGTCGGGGCGGGACGGGTGACGGCCCTCCTGGGGGAGAACGGAGCGGGGAAATCCACCCTCATCAAGGTGTTGGCGGGGGTTTACCCCCGGGACGCCGGGCGCATCCTCTTCGAGGGCCGGCCCCTGGAGGCGGTCGGGAAGCTTTCCCGGGACGGGGATACCCCCGTCACCTTCATCCACCAGGACCTGGGGTTGGTGGAATGGATGACGGTGGCGGAAAACATGGCCTTCACCATGGGCTTTCCCAAAACCCTGGGGATAATCCGCTGGAAGCGGATGAACCTGGCCGCCGGGCGCGCCCTGGCGGAAGTGGGTTTGGACATCGATCCCGAGGCGCGGGTTTTCGAGCTTTCCCGGACCGAGAAATCCCTTTTGGCCATCGCCCGGGCGGTCAGCGTCAGGACCAGGATACTGGTCCTCGACGAACCCACCGCCTCGCTTCCCGCCGCCGACGTCCAGCGCCTGTTCCGGGTCATCGCCGGGCTGAAGGCCGGGGGGGTGGGGATGATCTACGTCACCCACCGCCTGGACGAGGTCATGGAAATCGCCGACGACGTGGTGGTGATGCGCGACGGCCGCAAGGTGGCCGACGCCGAACGGACGAGATATCGGGTGCGCGACCTGGTGAACCTGATCGTGGGGGACGGCTGCGGAAACCCCGAAGCCTCCTTTTCCCGGCCCGAAGGGGGGGAGGCGATCCTGGCGGCGGAAGGGTTGAGAATCGGCGATATCGGACCGGTCGATTTCACTTTGCGGCGGGGGGAGGTGCTGGCCCTGGCCGGCCTGCGGGGCGCCGGCCAGGAGGAAACCGGCCGCGCCCTGTTCGGCCGCAAGCGGATTGACGGCGGCGGCTTGAAGCTCCGGGGCGGGGATTACCGTCCCCGGACGCCGGCCGAGGCCATCCAGGCCGGAGTCGGAATGCTGCCGGGCGAGCGGGCCGGCGAAAGCCTGGCCATGACCCTCACGGTCCGGGAAAACCTGTTTCTCAATCCGGCGGCCCAGGGAACGTCCCCCTACCGGTTTTATCCCCCCGGCCGGGAAGCTCGCCGGGGAGAGGCCCTGGTCAGGGATTTCGACATCCGGCCGCCCCTGGTCGAAATCGACATCGCCGCCCTGTCCGGGGGAAACCAGCAGAAAGTGACCATGGCCAGGTGGCTTAACGTACCCGGGCGGGTCCTCGTCCTGGAAGATCCCACCGCCGGAGTCGACGTCGGGGCGCGGACCGACATTTACCGGATACTGGGCGAGGCGCTCAAGCGGGGGCTCGGGGTTGTCCTGGTGTCCTCGGACTTCGAGGAGGTGGCGAAAATCTGCTCCCGGGCCCTGGTGTTCAACCGGGGCCGGGTGGCGATCGAACTCCGGGGAACGGCCATCAGCTTCGCCAACCTGGTGGAATATTCGTCATCCGACCGCGCGATTCCCGATCGGGGGTCGGCGGACGACCTCCCCCGCCAGGGATGAAGGAAAGGGCGATTCGGCCATGGCCAAGAATTCCGTTCGTTCCACCGCCCTGGAGGAAAGGGTGAGCCTTTCCCGGGACGGGTGGGCGCCCTGGCTAATCCAGATGCTCGCCCGCTACAGCCTGGTCTTCCTTTCCCTGCTGCTGCTGATCGTCTTCTCGCTCCTCACCCCCTCCTTCGCCAGCATGCTGACCCTCCAGGCCATATTGGCGAGCAAGTCGAAGATAGCGCTCCTGGCGCTGGCGGCCACGATTGTGATGATCGTGGGCAAAATCGACCTGAATGTCGGTTTCGGGGTGGTCCTCTGGCACATCCTGGCCGTGACCTTCCAAGTGTGGTACAAGATTCCCTGGTTCCCCGCCTGCCTCCTGGTCCTTCTTATCGCCGCCGCCTACGGCCTGGTCAACGGCATCCTGGTTTCCCTGGCCGACATCGACAGCTTCGTGGCCACCCTGGGCTCGGGAACCGTGGTTTACGCCCTGGCCCTTTGGCATTCCGGCGGCCGGCAAATAGTCGGCGACATCCCGGAGGCGTTCCTCCGGCTCCACCACACCGAGGTCCGGGGAATTCCGATCGCCGCCTTCTATGCGCTGATCGCGGCGGCGGCGATCTGGGTGGTGACCGAAAACACCCCCGTCGGCCGTTGCATGTACGCGGTGGGCGGCAACCCGGAGGCCGCCGGCCTGAACGGCATCCGGGTCAACCGCTATGTCATCGCCTCCTTCGTGGCCTCCAGCCTCTTGACCGGCTTCGTCGGCATCCTGATCGCGGCGGAACAGGGGGTGGGCCAGGCCAGCGTGGGGATGGATTTCATGCTGCCGGCCCTGGTCGGGGCCTTCCTGGGGAGCACCACCATCCGGCCAGGCCGGGTCAACGTCTGGGGCACCGTCGCCGGGGTCGCCGTCCTGGCCATCGGCATCGCCGGAATCCAGCAATTCGGGGGCGCCTTTTGGGTGGAACCCCTCTTCAACGGCTCCACCCTGCTCCTGTCCATCACCCTGGCCGGTTACGCCCAGCGCCGCCGGATCGCGGGGTTGAAGACGGTGCACCGCGGCGCCTGGCGGCCGGAAAGCGAAGCTTGCCGGAAGGATGGCGGCCGGGAAGCCGCCCCGCCCTCCGGTTCTTGACAGGAAAGGAAATCGGCATGAGAAACCATCGCGTGATTACCCTGGCGGCCCTGCTGGCCGTTCTCCCGCTCTCCCCGGCCCGGGCGGCGGACTCCCTGGACGAGGCCAGGCGGGTGGTGGAAGCCGCCACCCGGCAAAAGACCGTCTGGGACGGGCCGACCAGCGGTCCCCGGCTGCTGCCGGGCAAGTCCGTCATCTTCCTGGCCGGAGACATGAAAAACGGGGGAATCCTGGGCGTCCTGGACGGCTTCAAGGAGGCGGTGGAGGCGGTGGGCTGGAAAATGGACGCGCTGGACGGGGCCGGTTCGGTCAAGGATCAGTTGGGCTCGCTTAACCAGGCCATAGCCAAAAAGCCGGACGCCATCATCATCGGGGGCTGGAACCCCAACGTGGCCAGGATCCCCCTGAAAAAGGCCCGGGACGAAGGCATCCAGCTGGTGGCCTGGCACGCCATGCCCAACCCGGGGCCGCTTCCCGAATACGACGTCTTCTACAACGTCACCACCGACTCCAACGACGTCGCCTCCGTCGCCGCCCTGTACGCGGTGGTGAAATCCGGGGGCGCCGCCAAGGCGGTCATTTTCACCGACTCCCTCTACCAGATAGCCCTGGACAAGGCCAACGCCATGCGGAGGACCCTGGAGAGGTTCCCCGGCTGCGAAGTGCTGGAATTCATCGACACCCCGATTTCCGACACCGCCAACCGGATGCCCTCCATGACCTTCACCCTGCTCCAGAAATACGGCGACAATTTGCGGTACGGGCTGGCGATCAACGACATTTACTTCGACTTCATGGCCGCCTCGCTCAAGACCGCCGGCCGCAAGGGCGACGGCGAACCCTACAACATTTCCGCCGGGGACGGCTCCATCACCGCCTACCAGAGGATCCGCCGGGGCGACTACCAGGCCGCCACGGTTCCGGAGCCGCTCAACCTCCACGGCTGGCAGCTCCTGGACGAGACCAACCGGGCCCTGGCCGGGGAAAAGCCCAGCGGCTACGTCACCCCGGTCCACCTGGTCACCCCGGAAAACATCGCCTTCGACGGAGGTCCCGGCAACATGTACGACCCGCAAAACAACTACAAGCTGGAATACAAGAAAATTTGGGGGGTGAAATGACTTTTTGACCCGGGAGGGAACCGCCGAATGTCAGCCGAAATTGAAATCATCGATCCTTCCTTCGCGGACGCCGTCCGCCCCGACAGCCGGCTGGAGCGCTTGGCGTCGCCCGCCATTTGGGCCGAGGGGCCGGTGTGGCTTCCCGACCGCGACGTGGTGGTGTTTTCCGACGTCAAGGGCAACCGCATGTTCGCCTGGTCGGAAAGGAAGGGCCTCGAAATCTTTCGCCAACCCTCGAATTACAACAACGGCAACACCCTGGATCGCCAGGGCCGGCTGGTGAGTTGCGAACACGGGAGGCGTTGCGTTTCCCGGACCGAACCCGACGGCCGAATCACCGTCCTGGCGGAGAAATTCGACGGCCGGCGGTTCAACTCCCCCAATGACGTGGTGGTGAAGTCCGACGGAAGCGTCTGGTTCACCGATCCCCCCTACGGCATCGCCGGGGACGACGAGGGCTACAAGTCGGAGAGCCAGATCGTCGGTTGCTGGGTGTACCGGCTGGAACCCGACGGCGGCCGCCTGGAAGCCGCCGTCGTGGATGTACAGCGCCCGAACGGCCTGGCCTTCTCCCCCGACGAAAGCATCCTTTACGTCGCCGACATGTCCCTGGTGGACTTTCCCCGGCTGGGCCGGCGGCAAATCACCGCCTACGACCTGCCGGAGGGGGGGAATCCCGTCAACGGCCGGAAACTCGCCGACATTGAGCCGGGCATCCCCGACGGCTTCCGGGTGGACCGCGAAGGCAGGATTTTCACCAGTTCCGACGACGGCATCCAGGTGGTCTCCCCGGCGGGGCGGCTGCTCGGGAAGATCAAGGTTCCGGAACGGGTCAGCAACTGCACTTTCGCCGGCCGGAACGAGGATACGCTTTACATCACGGCCACCACTTCCCTCTATCGAATCCGCCTCGCCGCCAGGGGGGTCCAGTATTCGCATCTCCTCTAAGTTGACTTTTAGAGCGTGTTGTTAAATACCGGATCGCCCGGGTTAGACAAGGAAAAAGTCGCTGGCGGGATGTTTTTTGGCCGGCGGTCAGGGGTAAAAATCATCCGGGAAGCGGCTTTTGACGCAGTATAACCCGACGAGACGGCATTTAACAACACGCTTTTAAAGGAAATCGGGCCAACCGCCGCCCGATTTCCTTTAAAGATTCAACCGCTTTCGTTTCAACGGGTTGTTTTTTCGTCAACTCGGCCCCGGCCGGCGGCCTGGCAAAAAACGGCTCCGAAACGAACGCCCTGAAACCTTGACGAGGAAAGCAAGCGGAGGTTCGATTGATTTTCTTCAAAAGCCGGCGGATTGGCGGGGTCATTTAATTCTCTTTGAGGATAGCCTCTTCGGGAGACGAGTTGAGACGCCGGTGGTGAAAACCGGCCGAAAGGCGTACGCGCTTGGGCATGTCTGTAAATTATTTTCAGAATTTTATTGACACTGTAAATTAATTTGCTGTCATGTCCCCGCCGCTCCCGAGACGCCACCGATTTCCTCTTGCCTTGTCCCCGCGCTATTTTATTGACACTGTAAATTAATTTGCTATCATGTCCCCGCCGCTCCCGAGACGCCACCGATTTCCTCTTGCCTTGTCCCCGCGCTTGAGCCGGCGCCATTCCCTTGCCTGGAGTCCGCATGACATCCGTACTTGGCCGCCTGCAGAATTTCGACAAGGTCCTGACCCCGAGCGAGGTGAAGGTGGCGGAATTCATCCGGCGCCGGCCGGAGGAGGTGGTGGACAATTCCATCAAGGCGGCGGCGGCGCTGGCCGGGGTGTCGATCGCCTCGGCCAGCAGGCTGGCCGCGACCCTTGGCTATCGCGATTGGAAGGAGATGCGCCACAACCTGGTCAAGGACCTGGCCGGCGCCCCGGAGACGGTGTTCGCCGACGTCAGCCGGGACGACTCCGGCGAGGCGGTCATCAAGAAAATCTTCGATTGCAGCATCCTCAGCCTTCGCGACACCTTCGATCAGGTGGAGGCCGGGGATATCCTGAAGGTTGTGGCGGCGATAAAAAAAACCGACCGGCTGGTTTTCTTCGGAACCGGCCGCTCGGGATGCTTCGCCATGGAGGAGTCGCTCAGGTTCGCCGGCCTGGACATTTCGGCCGAGGCCTATTCCGACGAGTACCAGATGATTCTCCAGGCCTCGCGGATCCGGAAGGACCAGGTATGCTTCGGCTTTTCCAATTCGGGAAGAAGCCGGGCCGCCGTGGGCGCCCTGGCGACGGCGAAAAAGAACAAGGCCATAACCATCGGCATCGCCAACTACAAGGAAACGCCCCTGGAGAGGGTGTCGGACATCTATTTTTGCACCTCCTTCCCCAGGGTGGGGGAAATCAGTTCCTCCCTGACCGCCAGGATAGCGCTCCTCTGCATCATGGACGCGATCTATTTCCTTTCCGCCCAGGGGATTGACTCCTCGGCCAGCGCCAGGCTGGCCGACCGGCTGATCAACAGGAGTCTTCGCCTCCCGGCGAAGGGCCGCGATGTCAAGGAGTTTTGACGGTTCCGCGTCCGGCGGACATTTTCGGTTGGGACCGGCCCTCGCCGGGAGAACGGGAGACCCCGAGAGATGGGTGGTCACAGGATTAAGACGGTGACGGCCAGGCGAATCTACGATTAAGTTTATACCGCGCCACCCGCGCCGCTCCCGTGAATTTTTGCCAAACCACGGGCAAAAATTCACCGCCTCGACTCGGTCCCTTGTCTAAACAGGCGGTATTTGTTTTTTGACGGATCCTTAGGGATGGAGGCGAAGCTTCCCCAACATGCCTTGACAGGAGAAAGAATGGCGACCGGCTATCGAGTCTACATTCCCCAGGACATTCGCGAGGAAGGCAAGGCCTACCTGCGGGACAAGGGGTACACCGTCGTGGTCGGCGACTGGCCCAGGCTGGACGAGGACGAATTGGCGCGTTGCGACGCCGTCCTGGCGCGGGCCGCCACCCGCTACGACCGGGCGCTATTGGACAAGGCGCCCAAACTGCGGGTGATTGGCCGATATGGAGTGGGGACGGACAACATCGATCTCGAGTATTGCACCGAAAGGGGGATCCAGGTCACCAGCGCCTTGCTGGCCAACATGGTGGCGGTGGCGGAGCATGCGCTCCATTTCATCCTCGCCTGCGCGAAAAACGCCTATGAAATAGAACAATTGTTCCGGTGCGGCGACTCGAATTTCAAGGTGCGCGACACCCATTGCGGGGTCGAGTTGGAAAACAAGACCCTGGGCATCGTCGGCCTCGGAAAAATAGGCCGCAAGCTGGCGGTCATGGCCAGGGGGCTGTCCATGAAGGTGATCGGGTTCGATCCCTACGTCGCCCGGGACAACGCCCCCGACGGGGTGGCCATGCTCCCCGCCATCGAGGACTTGCTGCGGGAGGCGGACTTCGTTTCCCTGCACCTCCCCTCCACCCCGGAAACGAACCGCCTCTTTGATCTATCCATGCTTAAGAAGATGAAGCCGACCGCCCACCTAATCAACTGCGCGCGCGGCGGCCTGGTGGTGGAGCGGGATTTGATCGAGGCGCTGCGGCGGGGGGTTATCGCGGGGGCCGGCATCGACGTGTTCGAGCGGGAACCGCCCGCGGCCGACAATCCGCTCCTGTCCATGAGAAACGTGGCGGCCACGCCCCATATGGCCGGGCAGACCAAGGAGTCGCTCGCCCGCATGGGCGTTCACGCCGCGATGGGCATCGACGATGTCCTGAACGGCCGCGAGCCGGCCTGGCCGGTCAACAGACTCGACAAAAAGAAATAAAGGCCGTTTCGGCCCGCGTCAAGTCGCTCTTGTTCATTGGCGATACGCCGTTCCGCGATTCGTCAACTCGTTTGCCGGCAAGGATCGCCGTTCTTCCGGGCGGCGCGCGAGGGGAAGGAAGGGAAATGAAACATAGTACATTTTTTCAGCGCAACCGGGAGATTGTCGTCGGCGCGATCATGCTTGTCATCGCCGGCGTCTATCTCTACAACATCCAGTTCATCCGCATCCGGAGCCAGGTCAGGGTCAGCGCCAGGCTGGTTCCGGAAATACTGGGCGCGCTGGTGGCCTTCCTCGCCGTCATTCAAATCGCCCGGGGGGTGGCGGCGCTTCTCAAAACCCGCCGCGGGAACGCGGCGAACCACACCCCCGCCGTCTTTGTCGGCCGGGAGGAGATGCTCGGCCTCTGGCCGGTCGCCCTGACCTTCGTCACCATCATCGCCTATGCCTTCGCGTTCAATCATCTCGGCTTCGTGATCGCTTCGGCCGCCTGCATGTTCCTGCAGATGCTTGTGCTTACCCCGAAGGGAAGGGCGAGGCCGGCCCTCTTCGCCATCGTGTCGATTGTTTCGGCCCTGGTGATTTACCTGGTCTTTCGGCGGGGTTTGAACCTTGTGCTTCCGCAGGGGATTTTGACGGGGATATCGTTCCTCAATTGACGGCAAAGGAACCCGGCATGTCGGTATCCGAACTGATCCTCAACGGCTTTGTCGGTGTCTGCGCCCCTTTCAGTCTCCTGCTGATAGTCGCCGGCGTGGCCATAGGCATAGTTTTCGGCGCCATCCCCGGGCTTTCCGCCACCATGGCGGTCGCCCTCTTCATCCCCGTCACCTACGGGATGACCCCGGGAAACGCCATGACCACTCTCATGGCCCTGTATATCGGCGGCGTTTCGGGCGGCCTCATTTCCGCCATTCTTCTCCGCATTCCCGGCACGCCGTCCTCGGTCGCCACCTGTTTCGACGGGTATCCGCTGGCGGCCAAGGGGGAGGCCGCCAAGGCGCTGGGCGTCGGCATCGTCTTTTCCTTCATCGGCACGATCCTTTCCATCCTCGCCCTCATGTTCATCGCCCCCAACCTCGCCCGCTTCGCCATCCGCTTCGGTTTTTTCGAGTATTTTTCCATAGCCGTCTTCTCGCTCACCATGATTGCCAGCCTTTCCGGCGATTCGGTGATCAAGGGCGTTTTTTCCGGCGCCCTCGGGTTCATGTTCGCCACCATCGGCATGGCCCCCATCGACAGTTCCCGGCGGTTCACCTTCGGCTCCCAGGAGTTGATGTCCGGTTTCGACGTCCTTCCGGTCATGATCGGCCTCTTCGCCGTGGGCGAGTTTATCGTCGCCGCCCGGACGGCCAGGCTGGAAACCGCCGCGGCGGAGATCCTGGCGCCGGACATGCGCAATGTCCGGGGATTCGGCTTTTCCCTGGCCGAATTCGTCGGCCAGCAATGGAACATGTTCCGTTCCGCCCTGATCGGCATCGGCATCGGCATCCTGCCCGGAATCGGCGGCGGCACCTCGAACTTCCTCGCCTATTCGGTGGCCAAGAACCAATCGAAACATCCGGAGCTTTTCGGAACCGGAATAATAGACGGCGTGGTGGCGCCCGAAACCGCCAACAACGCCACCATCGGCGGGGCCCTCGTTCCGCTCCTCACCCTCGGCATCCCGGGCGACACGGTCACCGCCATGCTCCTGGGCGGGCTCATGATTCACGGCATCACTCCCGGGCCCATGCTTTTCGACGAAAGGCCGGACCTGGTGTACGGCATCTTCGCCGCCCTCACCGTCTCGGCGATCATCATGCTGTTCATGGAATTCTACGGCCTCCGGATTTTCGTCAAACTGCTGGCCATTCCCAAGAACATCCTTCTTCCCGTCATCTTCTGCCTCTGCGCGGTGGGCGCCTTCGGCCTGAACAACCGGGCGTTCGACATCTGGGCCATCATCCTCTTCGGCATCATCGGCTTCGGCTTCAGCGTCTTCCGGGTACCCTTGCCGCCCTTCATCCTCGGCTTCATCCTCGGCCCCATGGCCGAGACCAACCTGCGCCGCGGACTGATGCTTTCCCGGAACGACTTCCTCGCCGTCTTTTCCTCCGGCATCTGCATTTTTTTCCTCGCCCTGGCGTTTCTCTCCCTGGCGTTCACGGTATACCGGCAATATATCCGGAAAGGCGGCGCCGGCTCCGGAAGCTGATTTAAACGTGGATTTTCTTCACCGTCCGGCCGGAGTCCGGACGATTTTGTTCGGGGAACTTTTCAAGCAGGAGAAAGGCATGAGGACAATCGGAAAATTCGCGTCGATCCTGGCAATCGCCGCCCTGGCGGGAACCGCCGCCCCGGCGGGAACCTGGCCGGAAAGGCCGGTCGAAGTCGTGATCCCGGCCAATCCCGGCGGCGACACCGACATCAACTGCCGGATCTTTCTCAAATATGTCGAGAAGGAACTCGGCCAGACCATGCCGGTGGTGAACATGGCGGGGGCCGCGGGCAGCGTCGCCATGAACAATGTCAAGCAGGCCAGGCCGGACGGCTACCGCGCCCTGTTCTTCCACAGCGGGGCGCTGATCGGCAACATCATGGGCTTCACGGACTATTCCGTCACCGAGGCCTTCGAGGTGGCGGGCATACCGGTCATCGACAAGTCCAACTGCTTCGCCGCCAACGTCAAAAAGCCCTATGACGACATCAAGGAATTGGTCGCCTACGCCAAGGCCCATCCGGGCGAGGTGAGTTTCGGCACCGAGAGCGGCTCCTTCACGCATCTGCACATTCTGGCGCTGGCCGAAGCCTCGGGGGCCGACTTCAACATCGTCGACGCCGGAACCGCCTCCGAGAAAACCACCGCCCTCCTGGGCGGCCGGATCGACGTCATTGGCACCCAGTACGCCCTGATGAAGCAGTATATCGACAAGGGGGAGGTCAAGTGCGTCGGCATCCTTTCCGATCAGCGCCTGGCCGGCGCCGAGAACGTCACCACCTTCGCCGATTCCGGCTATGACCTGGTGTTCGACAAATTCTTCTACCTGGCCTTCCCGAAGGGCACCCCGAGGGCGATAATTGATCGCTTCAACGCCGTCTCGAAGAAGGTGGCGGAGAACCCGGACTACATCGCCGACTGCAAAAGGAATTTTGTGAACGCCACCTACATGGCGCCGGAGGAAGCCGTGCGCTACATCAACAGCCAGGACAAACTGTACCGGAAATACGAAAAGGCCCTGACCGGCGACCAGTAGAGAGAGGAGCGCGTAAAGAAATAACGTTCACATTGGGGCGCGGCGACTCAACGCCCGCGGAGCGCTTTCGTGTCGAAGTTGTAAGGATCCGTTCATAAATGTGGACTTTTGAAGGGAATCAATCGAACCGCCGATTGATTTCCTTCAAAGTTTCGGGGCGTTCGTTTCAGAGCCGTTTTTTTGGCCAGATCGCCGGCTCGGGTCGAGTTGACGAAAAAACAATCAGTTGAAACGAAAACGGTTGAATCTTTAAAGGAAATCGGGCGGCGGTTGGCCCGATTTCCTTTAAAAATCGACTAAATGTCATTTATTTCCGCGCCCCAATGGAGGGAAAGGGGGAGGGGTCGATACAGTTCGCTTGACATTTGATCATTTCTGTGCAATAATAGTCAAAATGACTAGAAGATTGGTGGCCATAAGTGAAGCGGCAAAGGTATTAGGTGTATCTGTCGTGACACTGCGCCGTTGGGAGGCGGCGGGTAAACTGACGCCGACGCGCATCGCCTCCGGGCATCGCCGTTATGATTTGGCGAAGATAGCGCCGGAGCGCTATCGTCAAAACGGCGGTATCGGACGCACCATCGCCTATGCCCGGGTGTCCAGTCATGACCAAAAAGCCGACCTGGAGCGTCAGAAACAGGTTCTTGAGTTGTACTGCGCCCGTCAGGGCTGGACGTTCGAAGTCGTCTCCGATCTCGGTTCTGGCAGGAACTATCACAAAAAAGGACTCAGGAGACTGCTTAATGCCGTAATTGACGGGCGCGTTGTCCGCTTGGTAATCACCCACCGCGACCGTCTGCTGCGTTTTGGCGCGGAGTTGGTCTTTGCGATTTGCGAAGTGAAACAGGTTGAAGTGGTCATCCTCAATCAAGGCGAGGACACCACATTCGAGGAAGATCTGGCTAAGGACGTTTTGGAAATCATCACCGTATTTTCCGCCAGGCTTTACGGTTCCCGCTCCCATAAAAATCAGAAGCTGCTGGATGGGGTCAAAAAGGCCGCGGAGGCGTCCCGGTGCTGATCTCCCACAAAATAGCGCTCGACCCCAACAACAAGCAGCGGACGTACTTTGCCCGCGCCTCCGGAGTGGCGCGTTACGCATACAATTGGGCGTTGGCCGAGTGGAAGCGCCAATACGAAGCGGGGAAAGCCGA
>JAISYL010000246.1 GCA_031269935.1 Planctomycetota bacterium | reverse complement strand
GTCTTTCGCGGTACTGGTTTTGATCGGATTATCCGCGGCTTTCGCCGCAACGGCCGGCGAGAGGATTACCCTCAAGCTTGCCCACGATTTGGAGCGCCAGCACATCGTCGCGGTAACGTTTGATCGCATGGCCGAGGAGGTAAAAACTTTATCGAACGGGGAAATAACACTTCGAGTCTATCCCAACAGCCAAATGGGCAATGCCCGCGACACCATGGAGTTGCTGCAAAACGGCGGCCTGGACATGACCAAGGGTTCGGCCAACCTGGAAACCTTCGCCGAAATCTACTCGGTCTTCAGCATGCCCTATTTGTTCAACAGCAAGGAACACCATGACAAGGTGGTGTATGGTCCGGTCGGACGCGAGATTTTCGCTTCCACCAAGGACAAGGGCTTTTTCGTCATCGCCGCCTTTGATTGCGGCACCCGCAGCTATTACGCCAAGAAGCCCATTTTGAAGCCGGAGGATCTCGCCGGGTTGAAAATCCGGGTTCAGGCTTCCCCCACCGGCCTCAGGATGGTGGAACTGACCGGGGGGCTCCCCACCCCGGTGGCGTTCAGCGAAGTGTATACCGCCCTTCAGCAAGGGGTGGTTGACGGGGCGGAAAACAACATTCCGACCTGGGTCCACACCCGGAACATCGAAGTAGCCAAAGTCTATACGGAAAACGAACATACCATGGTTCCGGACTTCCTGGCCGTTTCCACTAAGTCCTGGGACAAGCTTTCCCGGTCCCACCAGGAGATCCTTCTCAAGGCCGCCGCCAGCGCCGAGGACTACCAGCGCAAGATCTGGGCCGAGGAAATGATCGATGCCCGCCGACGGGCGGCCGAACAGGGCGGCACCATCGTCCAGGTGGACAAGGCTCCATTCCGCGCCAGGATTCAACCCATATGGGACGACTATCTGAAGGATCCCGCCCACAAGGCGGTGGTGGATAGAATTTGGGCCGCCGATAAATAATGGACAAACAGACTCCATTCGCCGCCGCCGCCCGAATACGGACGGCGGCGGTTTCCCCGGGGGGGGAGGACAATCCTGGAAAGGGCTGCAAAACTATGCTGGCCATAAAAAAAGGCGTCGACAAGGCAATCGGCTTCATCCTGACCGTGATGATGTCATTCCTCACGTTGTGCGTGGTGTGGCAAGTGTGCAGCCGCTATGTGCTGCGGATTCCCAGCGTCCTGACCGACGAAATAGCCCGCTTTCTCCTGATTTGGGTGGCCTTGCTGGGCTCGGCCTACGCGGTGGGATTGCAGAAGCACCTCAACATCGATCTGCTGCTGGTCTATCTCCCCCCGCGTCCGCGGCTGCTGATCGAGGTGTTCATCAACGCGGTCATAGCCGTTTTTTCGCTGGTGGTGATTGCCGGGGGCGGCATCTGGCTGGTGAAAAATGTTCTGGCCAGCGGGCAATTGGCCTCGGCCATGCAATTCCCCATCGGCTACATCTACCTGATCCTGCCCTTCAGCGGAATCGTCATGGTTTTTTACAGTCTGCATTTCATGGTTGACGGATTCGCGGCCTGGCGGCTTGCCGGAGCCAAGGCCGGAAGCGGCGGGGCGGGAGGGGAATGAAATGGAAGCCAAAGTTGCCTTGGTGATGTTTTCGGTTTTTTTTATCCTGGTGTTCATCGGCGTTCCCATCGCCTTTGCCATCGGGGTGGCGACCATCCTGTCGATGTTTCTGATGTTCCCGGCCTGGGTGGCCATATCCATCGTGGCGCAGAGAATGGCGGCCGGGCTGGACAATTTCGCCCTTCTGGCCATTCCCTTCTTTATCTTGGCGGGCACCCTGATGAACCGCGGGGGCATCGCCATTCGCCTGATAAATTTCGCCAAAGCCATGGTGGGCTGGATGCCGGGATCGCTTTGCCATGTCAACATCATGGCCAATATGCTGTTCGGGGCGATTTCCGGTTCCGCCACCGCCGCCGCCGCCGCCATCGGCGGGACGCTGGATCCCATCCAGAAGAAGGAGGGGTATAACGCTCCTTTCGCGGCGGCGGTGAATATCGCCTCGTGCGTGACCGGACTCCTCATTCCTCCCTCCAATGTGCTTATCGTGTATGCCCTGATCGCGGGCGGGATATCCGTGGCCGCCCTGTTCTTGGCCGGGTATATCCCCGGGATCATAATGGGCATGGCTCTCATGATGGTCACCGGGATCATCGCCAAGAGGCGGGGATATCCGGTCAGCCGGCGGGCGACCCTGGCCGAAGGCTTGAGGACTTTTTGGGAGGCATTGCCCAGCCTGCTTCTTATCGTAATTGTCATCGGCGGGATAGTTTTCGGAGTGTTTACCGCCACCGAAGGTTCGGCGGTAGCGGTGGTTTACACCTTTATCTGGGCCGTTTTCATTTATCGAACCATAAGTTTCGCCGAATTGCCCCGCCTGATTCTCGAATCAACGGTCATGACGGCGGTGGTGCTGCTGCTGGTGGGAATTTCGGTCGGCATGTCCTGGGCCATGACCAACGCCGACATTCCCCTGGTGGTGAGCGATTTCATCCTTGGGATAACCGACAGTCCCACCCTGATCATGCTGCTCATCAACATCATCCTGCTGATCGTGGGCGTGTTCATGGATATGACGCCGGCGGTGCTGATTTTCACCCCGATTTTCCTGCCCATCGTCAACGATTTGGGCATTGACAACCTGCATTTCGGCATCATCATGGTTTACAACCTGTGCATCGGGTTGTGCACCCCCCCGGTGGGAACCGCCCTCTTTGTCGGCTGTTCCATATCCGGCGTGAAAATACAGGAGGTTTTCCGGCCTCTGCTGCCGCTATACGCGGCCCAGATTGCCGGCTTGATGCTGGTAACCTACATACCCTGGCTCTCGAAGGTATTGCCGCGGTTTTTCAATCTGATTTAGAATTGCGCGACAGGGGATCCGGAACTTTCATTCAGGAGGGTTGAGATGGTTTCCAGACTGTTGTCCAAGGTTTCGCCTCCCGGTCCCGACGGCCGTATCCAGGGCGTCACTCCGGAGAGCGCGGGCTGGAAGTACGTCGGATTCGAGGCCTATCAAATCAAGTCGGGGGCAAGCTTGGCCCGGGATACCGGGGACAACGAGGTTTGCCTGGTGCTTATCACCGGCCGGGCTTCGGTAACCACCGGCAAAGCCTCGTTTCCCGGGATTGGGGGAAGGATGTCCCTGTTCAGCCGGGAACTTCCGTGGTCGGTGTATGTCCCGCCCGGGGATCGCTTCACTCTCCAGGCGGAGACGGATCTTGAAGTGGCGGTTTGCCTAGCCCCGGCCGCCGGCAAATTTCCCGCCCGGCTTATCGGGCCGGAATCGGTGGATTTGCAGAAGCGGGGCAAGGGATTCAACCGGCGCCGCGTTCACAACATCCTGACCGACAACAGCGAGGCGGAAAGTTTGCTGGTGGTGGAAGTGTTCACGGACGAAGGCAACACCAGTTCCTACCCCAGCCACAAGCACGACACCGACGATCCCCCGAGGGAAACCTACCTGGAGGAGACTTACTATCACCGGTTCGATCCTCCCCAGGGGTGGGGAATGCAACGGGTTTACGTTGATGATCGTTCACTGGACGAATGCCTGCCGGTTTACGATCATGACGTGGTGTTGGTTCCCAAGGGTTACCATCCGGTCTGTCCGGTCGCCGGTTACGACAATTATTACCTTAATGTCATGGCCGGACCGGTCAAGCTCTGGAAATTCACTTGGGAAAAGGATCATGCCTGGATAAACTCCGACGCCTATCCCCGGAAGCGGGAGGCGCATGACTGAGGGTGGGCTTTTAGAGCGTGTTGTTAAATACCGGATCGCCCGGGTTAGATAAGGAAAAAGTCGCTGGCAGGATGATTTTTGGCCGGCGGTCAGGGGTAAAAATCATCCGAAAAGCGGCTTTTGACGCAGTATAACCCGACGAGACGGCATTTAACAACACGCTCTTAAAGGAAATCGGGCCAACCGTCGCCCGATTTCCTTTAAAGATTCAACCGCTTTCGTTTCAATAGGTTGTTTTTTCGTCAACTCGACTCAAGCCGGCGACATGGCAAAAAAACGGCTTTGAAACGAACGCCCTGAAACTTTGAAGGAAATCAATCGGAGGTTTGATTGATTTTCTTCAAAAGTCCACTGAGGCGGAGCGCTAGTTATGCCGCCCGATTTTTCCCCTGGCCGTCAAGTTGCGGGCCAGGGCGAGAAATTCTTCCGGAGTCAGGCGTTCCCCCCTTGCCCGGGGATCGAATCCGGCTTTTTCTAGGTTTTCCGCCTCCTCTCCCGGGGGCGTCAGGTTTTTAATGGCGTTTTTAAGGGTTTTCCGCCTGGCTCCGAAAACCGCCTTCAACAAGGTGTCCAGACATTCCCGGGGAAGGGACAGGCGTTCCGGCGCGGGGTAAGGTTCAAGCCTGAGAATGGCCGACTCCACTTTCGGGACCGGCCAGAAGGCGGCGGGCGGGACCAGTCGTTCCACCCGGGCCCGGGCGGCCAGGGCGGTTCGGACGGAAAGGGCGCCGTAATTGTCCTCCTCCGGCCGGGCGATCAATCTTTCGGCCGCTTCCCTTTGAAGCAGGAAGGTTCCGGATCGCCAGGGCAGGGGGGAGGACAAAAGATTCATGATGAAGGCGGCGCCGGAGGAATAGGGAAGGTTGGACACGCATTTCAGGGAGGCGGAATCCGGTTGTCTTTCCCCGGCCGCTTCCGCCAGTAACCGCCCAAGTTCAATTTCGATTTCCGGATTCAGCCGGCGCTTCCCCGCCAGGATGTCGCCCTGAATCAGGCGGACATTGGGAAAGCTCGCGGTTTCCTCCCTGGCCATTCGGAACAGGCCCCGGTCCAATTCCACGGCGAGCAGCCGGCAGCCGGAGGCGGCCAATCTCCGGGTCAGCAGGCCCGTCCCCGGACCAACCTCCAAAACCACGTCGGCCGGCGAAAGCTCGGCCGCCCCGGAGATAAAATCCAGATACCGGGAATCAATGAGAAAATTCTGGCCGCGTCGGGTCGAGGGACGAATTCCCGCCCGGTCCAGTTTTCCCCTAAGTTCCCGGCGGATTCCCATGCCGACCGATTCCTTTCGATCCTTAAATGAAACCGGATTGTCGCCGCGGACGAGGGAAATCGCGGGCGACTGGCCTTGAAAACCCGTATTATACCCCGATTCGATTAGGCGGCAACTTCCAGACAAACATCCCCGCCCAATCCGGCTCGGCCCTTGCGGGCCGGGAATCAATAACATATACTTTTAATACGACTAATCGCAACCGGGGATCCGGGACGGGGTGATGATTTGTTAAGCAGCCTTGAACTGGAGAATTTTCTTCTTTTTGAAAAAACCGAGTTTATCTTTTCCCCGGGACTGACCGTGGTTTCGGGAGAAACCGGAGCGGGGAAAAGTCTGCTGGCCAAGGCGCTTGGGTTGGCCCTGGGGGGAAGGGGCGGGCATGACGCCATCCGCCGGGGGGCGGAAGAGGCGCGCATCCGCGCGGTTTTCCGAGCCGGCCCGGATTGGCCGGCGGTGGCCAGCGAACTGGTCGGCCCCCGGAGGGAGGCGGTGGTGGAGCGGACGCTTCGCCTTGAGGGCGGGACCATTTCGGTGAACGGAGGGATAAAAACCGCCCAATCGGTTCGATTGGCCTTGGCGCCGCTGGTGGACTTCGCGGCGCAGAATGAACAGGCCCGTCTGGCCGATCCCCGGCGGCAACTGGAATTGCTGGACGCCTTCGGCGGCTTGAACGCGGGACGCGCGGCCTATGCCGAGGCTTTCCAGGCCGCCGAATCGCTTTCCCGACGCTTGCGGGCCGGAAGGGAGGAAAGAAAGTCGGCGCGCCTTCGACGGGAACTGGTCGAACGCGAGCTTGGGGAAATCGAGGGGATTGGCTTCGATCCCGCCTCCGATTCCGGTTTGGAGGAGCGGATTCGCGAATTGGCCGAGGCTTCGGGGGTGGCCGAGTCCGCCGCCGAAGCGATCTCCTTCTTGGAAGGCGGCGACGCTCCGGCCTTGGATGCCCTGTCCCGAGCTTGGCGGGCGGTGGGGCGGCGGGCGGAATTTTCCCCCCGCCTAGCCGAGGCTGGCCGGGGTTTGGCTTCGGCCCTGGAATTTGCGGAGGCGGCGCGCCATGGATTGGCCGCCTTGGCCGAGGAGTTGGCGGCGGAATCGGTCCGCCTGGACGATTTGATCGCCCGATCCGAGAAATTGAAGGCCTTGGCCCGCCGCCTGGGGTGCCGGGTGGACGAATTGCCGACGGCGAGGGAAAGGTTGCTCCGCGAGGTGGCGGAGTTGTCGGTCTGGGAATTGGACGAGGCGGATCTCGGGAAGAAACTAGCCGATCTTCTGCCGGCAGTGATTCGGGCCGGGCTGGAATTGGGGAGAAAACGCCGGGAAACGGCTAAGCGGCTGGCGAAGGTGGTGGCGGCCGAACTGAGGGATTTGGGGATGCCGGAGGCGGGCTTCGAGGTGGTGTTTGAACCCCTGTGGGAGAAGGGGATGCCGCCGGAACGGGTTTTGGAGGCCGGGCCGGCCGGTTTGGACGAAGCGACGTTTGTCCTGGCGCCCAATCCGGGCGAACCGGCGGCGGCCATCCCGGGGGGAGCGTCCGGAGGGGAGATTTCCCGGGCCCTGCTGGCCCTGAAAGCGGCCCTGGGCGAAGTGGATCGTCCCGATTTGATGTTTCTGGACGAGGTGGATGCCGGAATTGGCGCCAGATTGGGACGGGAAATAGCCATCAAGCTCCAGGAATTGGCGCGGACGCGGCAGGTTGTGGCGATAACCCATCTTCCCCAAATAGCCGCCCACGCCGATGTTCATCTGCGGGTGGTCAAGCGGGTGAGAGCCGGGCGAACCACCGCCTGGGCGGAACGGCTGACGGCCGAGGGGCGGGTGCGGGAGGTGGCAAGCATGATTCACGGCGGCTCGGCCGGGGAGGCGGCCAGGCGCCAGGCGCTGGAAATGCTGGCCGAGGGAAGCGGACGCCAAGCGGAGAAAGACGCATGATACCGGCAATAGGCAACAATCTTCTCCAGAATAGGCTGCTCACCGAGGAACAATTGAAGGCGGTTGCCCTAGCCAGCCAGGTCGGGGATTTCCGCCGGGGCATCGAACCCGGCGACCCCGACTACAAGATCATCATTCTTCTCGGGTTCGTCGGGGCCGGGGATGTGGCGACGACCTTGGCCAAGGCCATGGGATTCGTCGCTTATATCCTAATCGACGGCTTTCCGGTGGATCCGGCCCTGCCGGTGGCGGTGGATCGGGGGTTCATCGACAAAACCCTGGCTCTTCCCCTTCTCAAGGACGGTTCCGACCGGGTGCTGGTCGCTGTTTCCGGACCATTGCCGGCCGAGGCCGCCAATCACCTGACGAAAACCCTTAACGTCAAGGAATTGCAATATCTGCCGGTTCGCCGGAGCGAATTGTCCAGCCTGATCGTCAAGGTGTTCGATGTCCTGAAGCAACGGGGCATGCAAGGGGTGCGGCTGGGGGAGATTCTGGTTCGCGAGGGGCTTATCCCCAAGGACAAGCTCCAGGCCACCATCGCCGCCGCCCAGGCCGCCCGGATGCCCCTTGGACGTTATCTCGTCAAATCCAATCAGTTGGACGAGGAGGTTCTGTTCCGTACCCTGGCCGGGATAACCAATCTTAAATTCATGGAGTCGGCCGAGGCCGTACAGTCGACTCGCGACTCCAATCTCAAACAGAGGCTGAAGAAGGAATACATCAAATTCAATCTCATCCTTCCCTACGCCGTGAAAAATCGGGTTCTTTACGCCATCACCGCCAACCCCTTCGTCAAGGCGAACGAACTTCCCGCCTCCTATTCGTGCACCCGGATGGAAATGTCGGTGGTCACCGAATCCACCTTCGCCTTGATTTATTTCCGAATCTACGGCGAATCAATGACCGGGGGTGAGGACAAGCTCGCCGCCGCGACAAAGAAAGAGGAGGATGCGAGCCCTGGAATCGCCATGAACGCCGGCGAAGGCGGCGACTTTTCCGAGACCGACATCCGTGCCCGGTATGAACATCTGCTCAACCGCATCATCCTCCGGGCCATCCAGCTCAAATGCTCCGACATCCACATTGAGAATTTCGACGGCTTCATCCAGACCCGGCTGCGGGTGGACGGGGTGCTTCACAACGTGCCGGACAGCGGCATCGACAAGGAAACGCTTCGGGGCGTCATGAATGTGCTGAAAATCGAAGGCAACATGAACATCGCCGAAACCCGCCAGCCCCAGGGAGGGTCCTTCCGCAAGATTATTCCGGACGGCACTCCCTACGACTTCCGGGTGCAAATCATGCCCACCGTCAATGGGGAAACCGCCGTAATCCGGCTCCTGCCCGGCAAGAAAAGCATTCCCACCCTGGCGCAAATCGGTTTTCCGCCCCGCATCCTGGCCGGTTTCGAGAGGGCGATCAACAATCCTTCCGGGCTAATCCTGGTCACCGGTCCCACCGGCTCCGGCAAAACCACCACCCTTTGTTCCGCCCTGGCCCACGTGGCGCAGGACCCCACCTGCAAGGTGCTGACGGTGGAGGATCCGGTGGAATACCAGCTCCCGAACGTCACCCAGGTGGAAACCATCTACTCCAAGGGGGTTGACTTCGCCGCCGCCGCCAGGGGGTTCATGCGGATGGACCCGGACGTGATTCTCATAGGCGAGATCCGCGACGAGGAAACGGCCAACGAGGCCCTGAAGCTGGCCTATTCCGGCCACCTCACCTTTTCCACCCTCCATACCTCCTCGGCGGTGTCCACGGTGGAGCGCATGTACGGCTTCGGGTTGGACAAATCCCTTCTCATCGAACAGATGCTGGCGGTTAATTCCCAACGCCTGCTCCGCCGGCTTTGCCCCAAGTGCCGCGAGCCCTACGAGCCGACCGAGGCCGAACTCAGCGGCATTCTCTACCAGGGCATTCCGAAAGGCATGCGCTTCTACCAATCGAAAGGTTGCGACAATTGCAAGAAGCTTGGACACAGCGGTCGCACCATGCTGGCCGAATTCCTCAACTTCACCGGCAACACCCGCGCCACTTTCCGGCGGGAGTCGGAACAGAACCTGATTTATGTCCAACTGATGTCCAAAGGCCTGGAGCCCATGATAGACGACGCCTACAACAAGGTGCATAGGGGTTACCTGGACATCCGCTGGCTTCCCGAGGTCATTCCCCAGGACTATCTGGAACTGGGGCCCTCCACCAACATCGACATGGATCCCGAGGCGCCGCTGGTGCAATAACCACGGAAAGGCGGTATCCCCGCATGCGGGAAACGGAACAAAGCGCGGAACTCGTCCGTTGTACGCCCGAGGCGGACTGGTTGCTGGAACGCATCGCCCGGGTCTGCTACAATTCGGAGGATCGCCTGGAATGCGATTGCCCCGACGGTCGCTGTTCCCGTTGCCGCGAGCGGCGCGACAAGTTTCTCGCCGGCCTCCGGGATCGCCGGCATGATTCAATCTTCGAGCATGCCCACGCCACCTTCCGCCTGGTGGCCGACCGGGGGGTGACCCACGAACTGGTGCGCCATCGTTTGGCCAGCTACACCCAGTCGTCCACCCGCTACATCAAATATTCCGACGGGATCCCGGTGGTGCGGCCGTTCTTCGCCTCTCCGGATCGCGAGGCGGCCTGGCGCCGGGCGATGCTCGCGGCGGAGGCCGGTTATCGGGAACTCCTGGCCGCCGGGGCGCCCGCCCAGGAAGCCAGGGATGTCCTGCCCACCTGCACAGCCGCCGTCATTTTCGTAACCGCCAACTTCCGGGAATGGCGGCATATCCTTAAATTGCGGCTGGGACGGGAGGCGCATCCGAAAATCCGCGCCCTGGCCAGGATGATCCTGGCCGAACTCTCTCCCCTCTGCCCCGTGTATTTTTCCGATCTGGAGGGGGATGCTTGACCGCCATAAGATTCGCCCTTTGGGAAAACGATTCCCGCTACGCCCCGGCCAAGGCGCATGCGGACGACGCCTGCTACGATCTCCTGGCCAGATCCTATTCCCTTCCCGAGTCTCTGGCCGGGGAATCGCCGGTCCTGCGGTTGCCGCCCGGCCGCCGCTGCCTGGCCCGGACCGGAGTGTTCCTGCAACTGGCGCCGGGCTGGGAGGCCTTGGTGCGTCCCCGGTCGGGAAACGCCCTGAAGCTCGGGCTCACGGTTCTCAATTCGCCCGGCACCATCGACGCCGGCTACCGCGACGAAATCGGAGTGGTTCTCCTCAATGCCGGAAGGGAGGAACTAGAATTGCGGGCCGGCATGAAAATCGCCCAAATCGCCTTCCGGGCCATCGCCCCCCACCTCCTGGAGCCCGTGGCCCGCGAAGAATTCCGGATCGACACCGAGCGCGGGCTGGGAGGGTTTGGAAGTTCCGGGAGCTGATCGGTGAATCCCTCGCCCAGGCCGGAATGGCACGAATATTTCATGGCGGTGGCGAAGCTGATCAGCACCCGCTCCACCTGCAATTCCCGCCCCACCGGCGCCATTCTGGTCCGGGATCGCCACATACTCGCCACCGGCTACAATGGCTCCCCCCCCGGAGCTCCGCATTGCCTCGGCGACTTCAACCCGGACGGCTCCCCCTTTTGTTACAGCCGCCATGTCGGAGCGGGAGAGGGGAACAAATACGATTATTGCCGCTCCAGTCACGCCGAAGCCAATGCCGTGGCCCAGGCGGCCCGGCTGGGCGTGGCGGTGGAGGGGGCGGCGATCTATTGCACTCTGGCGCCCTGTTACAATTGCACCAAGCTGTTGGCGGCGGCGCGGATAGCGGAAGTCTATTATGAGCACGATTACGAGTCGTCGGATCGCCGGCGGGATCGGCATTGGCAATCGATTTACCGGGAATCCGGGATCAAGATCTGGCAAAGGATCGCCATTTCCCCGGAGTCCCTGGCGGCTTTCGCCGGCGCCTTCTCCGGGATTACCTCGGAACGGAGACTGAAGCCGCGCTGAATCACGTCGGCGCGGTGACTCCGGGTTCGCGGTCCGCGGGGACGGGGTTGGGAGGGAATATCGCTCATGGATACGCTGACCCACGCCTTGGCCGGGGCCGCGGTGTCGGACGGCTGGTTCCGGAACCGGCTGGGACCGCTCGCCACTCCCGCCGCCCTGGTCCTGGCCGCCCTTCCTGATTTGGATATTCCGGTTTCCTGGCTATGGTCGCCGGACAATCCCTGGTTGGTTCATCGGGGCTACAGCCACGGGTTTCTCCCGACCTTGCTGGCCGCGCCGCTGGTCGGCCTCGCCCTCGCCCGATTGACCGGCCGGCCGGCTTCGTTCCAGAGCTGGACGCTTTTGGCTTGGTCCTGTTTTTATTCCCATATAGTTCTGGATATTGTCACCAGTTGGGGCACCATGGCCCTGTTGCCGTTTTCCCGGAGCCGGTTGACCCTGGATGCGGCGCCGATGCTGGATATTTTCGTCTTCTCCCTTTCCTTGGCCAGCTTTATCGGCAACCGCTGGTTGCGCCGGGAAAGGGTGGAAACTTTCATGAATCCCCTGGCCAAGCCGATGGTCCGCCGACATCCCCGGAGAGTCCGTTGGGCTGGACGGCTGGCCCGGCCGGCGGCCATCCTGATCCTCTGCTATCTTCTAGTCGGTTGGCTGCAAAGCAGGCAGGCGGCGGAAATCGCCCGTAAGGAACTGGCGGCGGCGGGAATCGAGGTGGTGGAAACCCGGGCGTTGCCGTTGCTCTTCACTCAACTCGCCTGGGAGATCGCCGCCCGTGATCGCCAGGGAAATATTTACAATGCCGTCTATTCCAGTTTCGCCCGGAAGCGAATGCGCTTCATCCGCCGGCGAATGGGGAGCGGACCGGCGGTGGCGGCGGCCCTGGCCTCCCGGGAGGGCGAACGTTTCGCCTGGTTCACCCAGGGCATGTTCACCGCCGAATCCGAGGCTGCTTCGGATGGGGAACGGGTAAGTTTGCGGGATTGGCGCTTCTTTTCGCTCATCCCCCCCCGGGATCCCCGGTTCGTTTTGGAGATTGATTTCGATTCCGGACTCAATTTCCGGGCCAGCCGCGAAAGCCGGACCGCGCTTGGCGGATTGGGGGAGGAATTGAATTTATTGTGGAGACTGACCTTCTTCGGGGAATCCGGAGAGGAACGGGAAACGCCGGAAGGTTTATGAATCTTTGGGCCGGCGGGCAAATCGCCGGATCGTTTTCTTGGACTGAAGAAGACGCGCCATACCATCATACCACTATGTTTATGCTTCGCATGACCGGCCGAAGGCCGGGATCGGAATCTCCGGAGAATTCCCCCTTCTCTTCCCTTTCCGAATCGGAATCGTCGCCTCGCTTCCGCCCGCGCCGCCCGCTTTTTCCCTCCTTTTGCCGTTCCTCGTCGGGGCGGATGCCGTGTTCTTCTTTTTGCCGGAGTCCAATCACCACCTGATCCTCTTGGCGGCTCAACTCCCGTTGGATGTTGACGCTGGCGATTTCCTGCCCCCGCCCGATTCCGTCCTCCCGGGTTTGCGTTTGTTGTACCAAGCTGGTCTTGACCAAGCTGTCCTGAATGGCGGCCAGACTCATGAGGAACCCTCTCCCGGGTTTGTCCGATCTCCTCCTTGTTCAGTATCATTGATTATAATATGCGGTTGGGGATGGACAAGCTTAAATTTATTTCCCCTCATTCGGGATTTCGGCGGGCGGATTGCCGGATCGTCTTGTTGGATCAATAAAAAGGGCCGGTTTCTTTAGATCTTTAGGGGAACTCTTCCTGGATTTCCAGATAAAGGATCCGCCGCCAGGTTTCGGCCGCTTCCCGATTCATGGCCAAGAGGGCCAGGAGCAGGGCGGGGGCATCGCGTTCTGGAGAGGGGCAGTATTGGCCGCTCACCCCCGTGATTCCCGAAGGGTTGTATTCATAGGGATATAGCCGGCACACCAGGGGGCGAATCGGAAGAGACAATCGACAGCCGGCGCAACCGAGGAAAAAACAGTCGCCGCTGGATTGGCTGGCCAGAATGCGCCTGTCGCCGTCGAGCCCAAAAATTCGGTTCCATAGGGGATCGACTTCGGGATCGGCCAGGTATTCCGGTTGGGACGGCGTCGCCCGGCGGAAAAAACCCGAATCCAGTCCCGTGGCCTTGCGGATTCGCCGGATGTCGCCAAGGGTTAGAAAAATCTGGCTCCTTTGGCAACAGGTCAATCCCAAGTCGGCGCAACGAGCGCACAATGATTGGGTGGATGTCCGGTTCTTGGACTCGAAGCCGACGGATCGATTGCCGGATCGCCGCATTGACCCGGAAAGACGATTAAACATTTAAGAACACCCGCTCAGGCCGTAATATCCGGAAATGATTCCCCGGGCGAAGGGGATTCAACCTCGCCGGTTCCGGAATTACATTCCGGATCGGGATAGCGGTACAGGTTACCCCGATAGTTGCGGAGCAGCAATTCCCCGCCGTCCCTCCCTTCCAGGCAGTTTGGCAAAAGGGGAATTTTGCCGCCGCCGCCGGGAGCGTCGATGACATAGTGGGGGATGGCGTAGCCGGAAATATGCCCCCGGAGCGCCTGGATAATTTCCAGGCCCTTGACCACCGGAGCGCGGAAATGGCCGCCGCCGATTATGGGATCGCATTGGTAAAGGTAATAGGGGCGGACGCGGAGCCGCATCAATCCGGTGAATAGTCGGCGCAGGATCTGGATTTCATCGTTGACTCCCCTGAGCAGGACCGTTTGGCTCCCCAAGGGGAAGCCGGCGTCGGCCAGGCGGGAGCAGGCTTCGGCGGTTTCAGGGGTCAATTCGTCGGGATGGGTGAAATGAAGGCTTAGCCAGAGGGGATTAATCCGGCGGAGCAGCTTGATCAGGGCGGGAGTTATCCGCATGGGCAGGACGGCCGGAGTTTTGCTGCCCAGGCGGATGATTTCGACATGGCGGATGGCCCGAAGGTTCATGAGCAGCCATTCCAGCGGTTCATCGGGAAGGGTCAGGGGATCGCCTCCGGAGACGATCACGTCCCGGATGGCCGGGTTGGTCCGGATGTATTCCAGCGCTCGTTCCCAGTGTCCCCGGCAAAAGCGCAGGCGTTTACGCTGGCCGACCAGCCGGGAGCGGGTGCAATAGCGGCAGTAGGCGGCGCAATACTCGGTGGCCATGAAAAGAACCCGGTCCGGATAGCGGTGTACCAACCCGGGTATCGGGCTTTGGGCCTCCTCCCCCAGCGGATCCTCCCTTTCCCCCGGGCCGGCCGATAATTCGGCCAAGGTGGGGATCATGGATCGGCGCAGGGGATGATCCGGGATTTCGGGGGGAATGAGCGAAGAATAATAGGGGGTGATGGCGGTCGGCAATCCTCCGGCGGCCCCGGTCATGGCCAGACGTTCCTTGGGATCGAGCTTGAAGATGTAGTCGAGCTTGGCCGCCGTTTGCCGTGAATTGGCGAGTTGCCAGTTCCAGTTGTTCCAGTCGGAATGCGAGGCGGCGGGGAAGAAACGCTTGCGGAAGGCCAGGCTCCGGGGGCTTTGGGGAAAGCGGGGGGATTTTCCTAAAGAACCGCCGGTGGTTTCGTCGGGGGGAGGGGAATCAATTACGGCGGTCAGGCAGCCGCCGGCAAGGGTTGTTTCCAAGTTGGGAACAGGAGAGATTCTTACGGTTAAAGATGGAGGTTTGTCCTGTTTGGCGTCGCCCCTTTCCATCTCTCCGTTATTTTCTCCGCCGGCCGTTTCCCCGCCGGCCGTGGATGTGGCCGTGTGCATGTTTTCTCCTAAGCCTGGTCCGGATGTTACGATAACGCCTCGCGTTCGCAGGTGGTTTCTTTAAGCAAATTATCGGTTTTGTCAATCAATTTTTCGATAATTTTCGAATTTTATTGTTGACAGCCGGCCGGCCGGTCAATACTATTTATATATCCTCTTGTTCGGCCGCCGAACAAGAGAATTTTTATTATTTTTATTTTTCCCGTTATTTTTCCCGACGGGAAATCGTCGGCGGGCGGGGCGGGTACGATTTCACCTTTGCTGTGGCTTGAGGAATCTCCATGTCGGTCATGAAAAAAACCACCTTGGCCAAGGCCGAGGTACAACCGCCCGCCTGGGTTTTGTTCGACGCCGCCGGGCAGGTCGTTGGCCGTTTGGCGGTGGCCATTGCGGTTCGCCTGATGGGCAAGCACCGTCCGGATTATACTCCGTCGATTGACTTGGGGGACGGGGTGGTGGTCACCAATTGCGAAAAGGTGGTGTTCACCGGCGCCAAGTGGGACAAAAAAGTATATCGCCGCCATTCCGGCTATATTGGGGGGCTGAAGGAATTGTCGGCCCGCAAAATACTGGCTAGTCATCCTGATCGCATCATTTACCTGGCGGTCAAGCGGATGCTCCCCAAGGGGAAGCTGGGCGAGAGAATGATCCGGAAGTTGAAAATATATTCCGGGCCCGAGCACCCGCATGTCTCCCAGCGTCCGGTGAAATTGGCGATAAATTAATGATTTAGGCGTTGCGCAAAGTGGCGGAGAGTTTTGCCGGGGAGGATCTAGGTGGCCGATAAGCATGGATATGAATGGGGGACCGGGCGGCGCAAATGCGCGGTGGCTCGGGTGCGCTTAAAAAAAGGGGAGGGCAGGATAACGGTCAATGGCCGCGATTACGCGGAATATTTCCCCAATCCCCGTTTGCGGAAACTGGTGGAAGGGCCGTTGAAACAGGTGAAACTGGCTTCCGAATATGACGTTATCGCCTCCATTCGCGGAGGCGGTTCCACCGGCCAGGCTGGCGCCCTTATGATGGGGTTGGGGCGCGCCCTTCTCAAAACCTCCGAGGAATTGAAGCCGATTTTATCGGCCGAGGGTTTTCTCAGTCGCGACAGTCGCATGGTGGAACGCAAGAAACCCGGCCGGCCTGGCGCCCGCCGCAGTTTCCAGTTCAGCAAGCGATGACGGGATTCGCCGGTTTAACCTAGGTTTTCGGCTGAATTCGAATTTCTCCGTGGGCCGGTCCGCCTGCGCTCCGGTTATTTTGTCGAATAAAATTAAGGAACTGTTTTTCTTCAAGACAAAAATTGTTTTCGGAATTTTCGGGTTGAGAGATGGATTTCCGGTTTTGTCCGACATCCCCGCCGGCGTAGCTCAGCGGTCTAGAGCGATGGATTCATAACCCATAGGTCGGTGGTTCAATTCCACCCGCCGGTACCAAATAGAAATGCCGTAATCTTAAGCGATTGCGGCTTTTTTTATTGACCGGAAAACTGATTTTTAATAGCCTTGCCCCACGGATTTGCCCCACTGATTTCAAAGGGAACCGAGAGGAAAGGCCATGCCGAAGACGCATTATCCCCGCCCGCAAAAAAGATACTATCGCCGGACATGGGAGATATACTGGAATTGGAATAATCGCCGGTATATCGTCTACCCCGGCTATGACGGCGAGGCGGATGATATGCTGGCCGAAGCCGACTTGCGCCAGATTGCCGCCGCCCTGGCCATGCCCTTGCCCGCCTTCCCCAATAAATACGCCGCCGCCCCGGCCGTTGTCCGATACCTGGAGGAGCGATACGGGCAAACGGCGGCCGAGCGGGTCACCCATGATTTCGATTCCCTTTGCGTCGAGTATTTGCGGCAAAGCAAATTGGTGTTCAGCCGGGGGTGGTATGTCGCCGTGTCGGGGCATCTACGGGAACTCCGCAAGGTCGGCGGCTACGACCGGATCGCCACGGGCGAGGCCAGGAAATTTCTGGCCTCCATCCTGGACAAGGGGAATTCGCCGGGCACGTATAACCGGGCGCTCATGGCCTGCCGCGGCTTTTACAAATGGCTGGTCGAGGGCGGATTCATCGAAGCCAATCCCTTCGCCGGCGTCAAGCAGCTGAAGGAAGCCAGAGGGGAGGCGGACATTGTTTACTGCACCAAGCAGGAGCGCGGCCGGATTGTGGCCGCCGCCTACGCTTCCGGCCTGCCTTGCGCCGTCGCCATTCCCATCGCCTTCTTCACGGGCATGCGCCGGGAGGAAATAGCCCGGATGCGGCACGAGGATATTTTCCACCCGGCGAATCAGCCCGGCGCCGGCCGAATTTCCGTCCCGAAGACCAAGACCAAAAAACGGCGCACCCTGCCCCTGGCCAAGGAACTGACGGCATTCCTGCCGGAAGAGGGCGGCAAGGGGTTTATCGTTGACTATCCGCGAGAGCACGAGACGGCTTGGGCGTCGGCGGCCGACGATTTGATCGAGGCGATCCGCTGCCGGCTTTGCCGACCGGCGAAATGCAACCCGGACGGGACGCCGGCGGGCGCGAGAGGAAAGAAGACGTTTGTCATAACCGAAAACGATTTGACGGAACCGGCCCCGGAACATTGCTCGAAAACGGCCGCTGACGGCCTGCCATGGATTCTGGCGGAAAGGATCGGGTGGAACGTCTTCCGCCACACCTTTTGCAGCCTGAAGGCCCAGGACGGCGTTCCCCTGGACAAGATAACGTCATGGACCGGGAACACGCCGGAAGTCAGCCGCCGGCACTATTCGCAGTTCGAACCCCGCGATCGCCACGACGACGACATTGACAAGGGGTAGGGCGATCAGATGACGGGCCGCGGCGTCTTTATGAGTCAGAATTCTTGGCTCTTGATGCTTCGATTTCTCGTGAAAAATCAATGTCGTGTGTGGATGGTATCTGGAAGGTATACTTGGTGGAATCATTGAAATGGGTTATGGCAAAATCCCCAAGCCTAATTATGTCCATGCCAAAAAGAAAATCAACGTCGGGAAGATTCATCTCACTTACATGCATATTCATTAACACTATGTTAAAATGAAGTTGGACTAAACGGCTATCGCCGTAATTATTTTTGCCTTGCCTCTACCAATAATCCCTGTCCAGGTCTTATCCTATCGTATCTGGGGGCGGATGTGACCCGCCCCCATTCACCGATACGAAAGGAGTCCC
>JAISYL010000177.1 GCA_031269935.1 Planctomycetota bacterium | reverse complement strand
GCCTGATCGCCGCCGAATCGGGAAGCCGGCCGGCAAAATCGGGGTCGCTTGGCGCAGTTGGTAGCGCACTACACTCACATTGTAGGGGTCACTGGTTCGAGTCCAGTAGCGACCACCATCTTTAACCCCTTGAGAAATCAAGGGGTTATCTTTTGAATGCGCTACATTGAATATCATGTTTTTATTATCTAAATTAGTGCCAGTTGTTGCTGCTTTTTGTATGTTTTCGCAGGATTTACCGCCAATGGGACTGCCAATGGTTGCCGTCCGTTCCGGTCGCCTTGGCCGCTTCGTTTTCCGGTCCGGCCGTCGGGAAGACGAAAGGCAATTTTGCCAATTCCTTCGCCTTGTCCTCGATGCGAAGGTGGCCGTAAACATTCATGGTCGGCTTGGGATCGGAATGCCGCATGATTTTTTGGGCGATGGCCAGGGCAACGCCATGCCGGGCGAGCAGGGTGGCCAGGGAATGCCGCAGACTATGGAAGTCCCGCGATTGCCCGGTTTCATCCCTTTCCGGTATTCCGGCGGCTTTCATGTCGCGCCGAATCATTTCCGCCCCCTTGCCCTTCCACATGCCGGCAAACATCTTGGCGGAAGGCATAAACAGTTTTGCATGTTCAGCCAGGGTGGCCGCCAAATCGTGGGGGAGCGGGTTGGTGGCGTTCTTTTCGTTTTTGGCGTGCTCGGCTCCGATGGATACGGAGCAAGCCGCGAAATCGAAATTGGTTTTCTCCAGGCTCCGAAGCTCGCTCCACCGGTATCCGGAATAAAGCGCCGTTTGATAAAGCAGGCCTCTAACCCGGCCGGTCATCCCATGAAATATCGGACCGGCTTCGGCCGCCGCCAGTAATTGGGACAACTCGGTTTCGTTTCCATGTTCCGCCCCCCATTCCCCATTTCTTCGAGTTGCCGATCCCCGCCGGCATATTTCCCTATCCCCGCCCGTCAAATCGCCGCCACGGGCGCCGTATCGCGTCTGGCGGCCATTCCCGGCCCGGCCCGGCCTGTCCCGAACCGTTTCCGGAATGGAAATAGTTCCCCGGTCCGGCCAGCCAGTCCCGGCAAGCCGGCGCCTCCGGGCGGGTGGTCCGCCTTCCCCGCTGGCAACAACCCTCGTGCCACGGCGGCCCGCCGGCCGGTTCCAGGCGAATCCAGCGGCGGGGCCGCCAGCGGCAATCGCGGCATTGCTTCATGGCCGTCCCCCTCAAAAAACCACATCGGCCAGCCGGGCATCCTTGGCCATTCGCTGGCGCGAACGAGGTTCGCTTGAGATTTCGTTTAAATCGGGTGGAATGTAAATCCCCCGCTCATTTAAAACGTTAACCAAATCCTCACGATCCCAGGCTTCGCCGCGACGGTTTACCGGCTTTCCGGAAACGTCTCCTCGCACCACTTCACAAGTTCGGGGTCGAGCGTATAGCCACCGTCACTCCAGGCGGATCGCGGTGGTGCTTCCGGTCTCGCCCGGCCTAGCCGACGGTTCAAAAAACGGGCGTGATTATTTTTTGAAGATTTCGAGGGGTTTGCAATGGTCCAAGCAAAAGCTTTCTTAATTTCCGACTCAACATCCACGGCGGGGAACGCCGCCTCCCAAGCGGCGAGCAGGCCTTCGGGAACGATGAAGCCTTCCGGGCCTTGAGCGATGCTTAGCGTTTTCGATGATTTTGGCGATTGCTTGTTAATATATTGTTCATATATTGTATCGGGTCCTTTTTTAGGACGGGTCCCGTCCTGTTTTGGGACGGATCCTGATTCAGGACGGGTCCTGTTTTGGGATCGGTCAAACGATAACGATTTCCTTTCCCAAAAGTCCTCTTGATAGTCAGGAAACTCACTTTAGCCAGACTTGCGATCGCCTCGGAAATATGGTTGGGCTCGACTCCCGTCATTTTGGCCAATGTTTTCCGCCCAGGCCACGTCTCCCCGTCAGAATTTGCAAACGATGCGAGGCAAAGGCCGATCCAAGCATCACGCCAAGTTATGCGCTTGTCCCGCAACAGGGCGGTCAGGCGGGTCGCGATCGCGGGGTGGCGGTAGCGGATTTCGGGAATATCATCCATGGCCGCCATCTTCGACTTCAATTTGAAATAGAAACCCTTCCCGGCGACCGGCGGGAGGGGGAAGGGAAAGGCTTGCGCCTTTTAAAGTTCATATCGGGATTGCCGGTCGCCGACGATGGAAAGTTTATGGAGAGTTTGTGTTTGGTGTTGCCAGAAGATTTTGGCTGGAAAATGAAAAGCCCGTCAAGCCTTGTTTGACGGGCAAAAAAACTTCAAAAAAATGTTCGCTGGAATTTAGCTGGAATTTTTCCAGCCAAAAAATTATTCGAAAAGGTGTTTGATTGCTCGCCATTGATATAGGAACATTGATTCCCTCGGCCTCCTGTTTGCGTTCTCTTGCCATCCAAGATCGTTGTTCTTCCGATACTTGTCCAGTCGTTTCCGAACCATATCCGTCGCAAGGCCGTATCTCTTTGCGATTGCGACCGGAGTGAAATAACCGTCTTCATCCAAGTTGCCGGGCACCAGTTCTGTTTCTTTCGAATCGGTGTCCTCCTTGTCGGGCGCGGCCTCGGCCCCAGGCTTGGCGCCCCCATCGGCGATGGGTGCGGCATTCAATTTTGGTAATGGCGGGAGACGCGATAATTCAGAATCGATCCAAGCCACAAGCTCATTGAATTTCTTGGCTGAAAAATACTGTTCCAGAATCATGCCGGCATTCTTGAAGGAAAATACATCATTCTGGTCGGTAAAAAGTTTAATTGTTTTCCAGGCGGACGCCTCGATTTCCGTTTTTTCGTTAACAATATTTGACAGCGAATAGACGTGATTGAAGTCGTGTAGGAATGCTTTCAACAGATAAAGGAATTTCGATTTTCGTGTTTCGATGGATTCAATTTTCTCGATTTCGATGAGATACGACAGCGTTGCCGTAAAAGAACGTGTCTTCAAAAAAAGATCGCGAATCGAATGGCCGGTATATTTTCCGTCTAGTTGATTCATCGGGCGAATTATTCCGCCTTGTCTTCGTTCGAAGCCGCGTAAGGCAAAGCCAGGCAATCCTGGCGGGCATTCGCGATATGGGCGAAGCATTCGGGCGATTCTTTTTTCAACATGGCGCTTCCCTTCGATTCTCCGGCCGTCTTGGCCGATACCATAATGGGCCGTCCGTCGCCTCCTCCCTTCGGGGTCGGGAGTAATTCCGCGACCAAACGGGGCGAATAAAGACGTTCTAAGGCCGTTCGGCCGACAAGCCAAGGATTTCCTTCCCGGAGAATCCGTTGCGTTCCCGGGGCGCTTGTGAGGCATTGGCGGGGGCATCATGCCTCGACCAGTTCCAGCGATTCCTTCATCTGCTTGATTTTCGGCAGTTGACGTTTTGCCCGAAGCGCTTCGCGGGTCCTGGTGAAATCGTGCATGGATTGGATCCGCAGCCAAGTTTCAGGCTCGACGCCAAGCGCCATGCTGATTTTCATGATCATGGCCGGCGTCATGTCCCGTCGGCCATTTATCACCGCCGACAAAGTGGCGACATCAACTCGGATATGATGGGCAAACGCAGCCTGTGTAATCCCCATCGGCTTCAAAAATTCTTCGGACAACATTTCGCCGGGATGCGGGGTGACTCCCTTTTTTGGAATCATTGCCAATCCTCTCAATGGTAATCGACAATCTTGACATCGTGGGCATCGCCGTCCCACTGGAAAATTATTCTGTATTGGCTATTGATGCGAATGGACCAATACCCGGCCAAATCGCCCTTCAATTTCTCCAGCCTGTTCGCGGCGGGAACACTCAAATAGTTAAGACTAGGAGCGACTTCCAATCGCAACAGTTTCCGATGGGCGGACCTGATTATGCCTGTCGGAAATTCTTTGACGCGCTCATTATTGAAAATGGCTTCCGTCCTGGAGCAACCGAATGATTTGATCATATCCCGCCTCCTGATAACAAGATTATATACTTATTAGCAAATATGTCAATTATTGCTTTCGAAAACTCCCCGCCCCGTCGCATTCAAACGCATCTATATGACAACACGCCGATTGCGCGTTGGCTCCTCGAAAAAAAATCCCGCCCCGGTGAAAGGGCGGGAAGCCATTGCCGGAATTACCCTCATCAATCGTAAGGGTAATGCGGCTATGCCGGGCATCGGGGAATCGGATTCATGTCTGCGTCGAACCATCGCGGCGGCTCGCCGAAAGCCAGCCGCAAATGGCCCGCGCATCTCCCCGGACGCATCATCCCGTCTTCGCCCAGGACCGGCTCGATGAAATCAAGCATGATGGGAGGAATGCCTTCGCGGTCATGCCCCGCCGAGTCTTCCAATCGTTCAACCCTGGCCGCAAGATTCATGCCCGTTCCCCTTCCAGAATAAGGATACATAATTTATCATCATCCATTTCCCGCAACTGCGCCTCGATTCCAGGATCGCCCGATTCCTTTTCCCCTTCGGCAATCAGGGCATTCAATTCGGCATCGCTCATTTTCCGGTGGAAGCGGTGAATTTCCTGAGGTCGCATCTAAAGGAAATCAAACGAACCACCGTTTGATTTTCTTCGAGACGACGCTCGCATCGCGGTCATTCGCGCCCTGGCCGGCTTGATTGCGGGAATCAGGGCACCGTGCGCACCTGGTGTTTTTGACCCTTCCGGATGCGGATTTCGCCATCAACCGGGCTGCCACCCGGGTCGGGCTCGGTGGCCATGCCATCGATGAGACGGTCATTCGAAGGCGGTTTGCGGCTGGTTTGAAGAATCTTTTCCAATTGTACATGCCGGTTGTGTCGTCCTGGAAAATATACGACAACTCGACTCCCGGCAAGCCAGTGGGCATCGCGGAGAGCGACGGCTATACTATTTGCGTGGCTGGTGCGGAGCGTTTTGAAAAACTGAAAGCGGATTTCGCCAATGGCTGAAAACAGAGTCGTCGATATTGATGCCCTGATTGCCCAGGGCGAGCCGGTTAGGGACGCCATGCGGCGCGGAGCGCACGAGGCCATGAAGCGGCATATTCAGGCGGGCGTGCCGATGGTTTCCCGAAAGGACGGCGAGACCGTCATGCTCTCGCCGGAAGAATTGAGGAAGATGCTGGCCGAAGCGGAGCCGTCCCGAGAATTCTTGCATTCTTTTCCTCTTGTCCGAGCGGCAAATTTTCCCTGTTCGATTCGTCAAAATTCCGCCCACTCCGTATTCGAACCACTCCATCCTTTTGATTCGCGGGTAAATCCGAAGTCCCGCGATTGCCCGGCTTCATCCCTTCCCGGTATTCCGGCGGCTTTCATGTCGCGCCGAATCATTTCCGCGTCCTTGCCCTTCCACATGCCGGCAAACATCTTGCCGGTTCGGGAAAGCGGGAACCCGCCGGACCATTCCCGAAGCGTCCGTGAATTGAGCGACATATTTCGCGGTTTTTTTCCCGGCCTTGGCGGTCGGCTCGCAATTCGGTATACATACGCGACACAAGAATGGCGAGAGAACCCAATTATGGTTATCCCATAGTGTTTTCAAATGATCCGGGGAAAGGGACGGCGGATACTTGCCGTCTAATTGAAAAGCCCGATCAAAACCATTTCGATATTGGCGCAATCTCCTTTTGTGGTAAAATGACCCCAAGGCGGGTGAGGAAAAGGCGTATTTCTCCGGCGGTTGGAATCCAGCTTAGGGTCCGCCCAAAAATAACTTAAAAAGGAACGAACCGGGAAAATAAAGATGGAAGGCGAACTGGCGAAGGAAGCCGGATTGAAGCCGCCGGATTTGCTGCGCCTTTGGTACCTGCTCGTCCACGGGGGCGAGGCCCGGCAGGGGGAAATCCGCCCGGCCATGGAAAAAAGGCACCGGCTGGCCTACCTGGAGCTTGACCTGATCCGGGTCAAGGCCATCCGCCCGCAAATCCTCCTGGAACTTACCGATCACGCTTGGCGCTTCCTGTCCGAGCGCCTGGGCGATCCCCTGGAGACGCGCGGCCACGCCGCCGGGCCGATCCTGGGGGAGGTCCTGAAAGCCCTGGACCGGCTGATGCGGGCGCGGGGAATCCGGCTGTCCGAGGTTTTTCCCCTTCCCGCCCCCGCCCTCGGGGAGGGGGAATTATGGCGGCGCTTTTTCCGGGCCTGGGAGGGGCGGCGCCTTCCGGACGGAGGAATCCGGCTCCGCGACTTGCGGGAGGAATTGGCCGGCGTTCCCCGGGAAGCCCTGGACGAAACGCTCCGTTCCTGGCAAAGGGAGGGGAAAATCGTCCTCTATTCGTTCGACGATCCCTCCCGGACAACCCCGGAGGACGAGGCGGCGGCGCTGGAGGTGGGGGGAAGGAACGTCTATACCGCGCTAATCAAGTAAGGGGCGGGGAATGCTGGATGTCCTGGAGGCGATGGATTTCGACTGGGTAAGGCGCCTCGACGAGGTTTGGGGCGGCGATTCGGCCGACCTCCCGGAAATCAACCGGGATATCCGCGGCCACTTCGCCAAGGCCGCGGCCGAGCTTCCCCGAAGGGCGTCCTCCCCCCTCGGCTGGGTGGTGACCGGCCTGGGCGGGTCGGGGAAAACCCATATCCTGGGGTCGTTTCGCCGGGAGACCCTGGCCGGGAAGGGCTTCTTCGTCCTGGTCGACATGACCGGGGTCAAGGATTTCTGGGACACCCTGCTCCTCCACGCCGTCCGCTCCCTTTCCCGGCCGGTCGAAAACCCACAGTTGCCGCGCCTGATCGCGAAAATCGCCGCCGCTTCCCGGGCCGGGGTCGATCCCGAAGCCGTCCCCACCCTGTTCCGGGACGATTTGGCCGGGGCGGCCGACCGGACGGTGAAGGGCCTGTTCGGGCTTTACCGGGACCAGGCCCGGGAATACCGGGACGTGATCCGGGCCCTGTTTCTGCTGGCCTCCGGCGATCTGGACATTTCCGAATGCGGGCGCCAATGGCTCCAGGGCCCGCCCCTGGAGGCGGAGACGGCCAGCTCCCTCGGCTTCCGCCAGGCCGGCGGCGAGGCGAAGGCGGTGATCGCCGGGCTGTCCTGGCTCATGTCCCTGGACGGCGGCTTTTCCGTGTTCGCCCTGGACCAGCTTGACGGCATCGTCAAGCCGCCCCTCCTTCCCGAAGGCGGTTCCGGGGCCGGGGAGGCCCAAACCGCCCGGGGTATCGTCGCCGGGATTTGCGCCGGCCTCGTCTCCCTCCCCGACCTTACCCGCAATTGCCTGGTGGTGCTGTCCTGCCTTTTCGACTCGTGGGGGATTCTGACCGGCCACGGGCTCAAGACCGCCCGGGACCGGTTTCGGGAACCCTTCAAATTGTCTGTCCTGGAGGATGGGACCCAGATTCGGAGCCTGGTGGCCGCGCGGGTCCTCCCCGCCTTCGAAAAAACCGGAAAGGTTCCTCCCTACCCCACCTGGCCGTTTCCGCCCGCCTTCCTGGACGGACTGGGGGGGAGGTATCCCCGGGACGTGTTGCAGCTTTGCGACCGGCATGTCAAGCGTTGCCTGGCCGCCGGGGAGGCGCGGGAGGCCGGCCTTCCGGATCCGGGCGGCCGAACCGGGAAGGACGGGGCCCGGCCCGGCCGCCCGGATTCGCTAAGCCGGATCTTTCTGGAGGCGAAGGCGGCGGCGAACCCGGAAAAACTCCGGGAGAAGGGACGGGAGGAGGTTTTTTGGAGCCGCTCCCTCTCCTGTTTCGCCCTGGCTTTTTGCCATCAGCGGGGCGCCCTAACCGAGGCGAACCTCTATGTGGACGACGGCGACGGCCGCCGGGGGGAGGGAAAGTCCCCCCTTCTCCACGCCCGGATAAGGTTCGAGGCGATCGGGCCCGGCGGACGCGACCGGCAGTTGGGGCTCAGGGCGATATTGCATCCCCATTTCCGGGCCTTCCAGACCCGGCTGAAGGCGGCCATGACCCAATCCGGGATAGACAGCCGCCTTACCTTCAGGAAATTGGCCTTGATCCGGTTCGGGGCCTTTCCCGGCGGCCCCAAAACCCGGGAATTGCTGGACCAGTTCGCCGGCTCCGGAGGGGTCTGGATTGGCCCCTCGGACGAAACCGTCCGTTCCCTGGCCGCCCTGGCCGAGGTCGAGCGCCGCTTCCCCCGCGACTGGCGCCAATGGCTGCGGCAAACCCGGCCCCTCGACGGCATCGATTTTCTGAAGGACGAGTTGTCCTGGCTCCTGGGCGGGAATCCCCCCCCGGCCGGGGAAGGGGATGCCCCCGAAGTCCCGGAGGTGGCGGTCCAGTTGATCGACCTCGGGGCCGGGGACGGCCCGCTTCCGGAAAGCCCGGGGAGGGCGGAGAGGGGGGAGGAGCCGCCTTCGGCG
Organism: Planctomycetota bacterium; assembly: GCA_031269935.1. Classification (GTDB taxonomy): domain Bacteria; phylum Planctomycetota; class SZUA-567; order SZUA-567; family SZUA-567; genus JAJBSZ01. The sequence goes on along the minus strand of JAISYL010000177.1, from coordinate 63,237 downwards.
ATCCCGCTGGGAAGAAGGCTGGCGGGCGGGGTCCGGGGCGAGCCGGCGGCCTTGCCCCTGGAAGCCCTGAAAAGGCATGTCGCCATCCTGGGCGGCGGCGGCTCGGGCAAGACCGTCCTGGTGAGGCGCCTGGTGGAGGAGGCCGCCCTCCGGGGAGTCCCCTCGGTGGTGGTGGACTCCGCCAACGATCTTTCCCGGCTGGGGCAGCCCTGGCCGGAGCCGCCCGCCGCCTGGGAGGAAGGCGACCGGGAGCGGGCGGAACGCTATTTCAGGCGGGTCGAGGTGAAAATATGGACTCCCGGCCGCCCGGGCGGCAATCCCCTGCGCCTTCGCCCGCTTCCGGACCTGGCGGCGGCGGCGGAAAACGGGGATGAATTGGCCGAGGCGACAACCCTGGCCCTGGCCGCCCTCCGGGGACCGCTGTCCCTCCGCGACACCGACCAGGCCCGGGCGGGGGTGGTCGCCAAATGCCTGGAATGGATGGCGAGGCGCGGAGGGGGGGATTTGGAGACCCTGGCCGGAATATTGGCCGACCTCCCCGGGGATTCCGGGGCGCTGGAAATCAACCGCGCCCGGGCGGCGGGCTGGGGGGCCGATCTGGCCGGAAAGCTGAGGGGGGCCCTGGCCGTCAATCCCCTGCTGCGTTCGGCCGGCGGGCCGGACCCCGTCGACGATCTCTTCCGGGGCGCCGGGGGGAAAACCCGGGTGTCGGTGGTGAACCTTTCCGCCCTGGACGGGAAGGAGGCGCGGCGGATTTTCGTCAGCCAGTTGGTCATGGCCCTGTTCGGCTGGATCCGGGATCATCCCGCCCGGGGATTGGGGAGCCTGTTGGTGATCGACGAGGCGAGGGACTTCGTCCCCTCCGGAGGATCTACCCCCGGCGAGGAGGCGCCGATCCGGTTCGCCTCCCGGGCGCGGAAGTACGGAATGGGGCTGGTCCTGACCGGCCGGGAGCCGAAAAGCTTGGACAACCGGGCGATAAACAGCTGCCACAGCCAATTTTTCGGCCTCCAGAATTCCCCCGCCGCCATCGAGGCGGCGGAGGGCCTCCTGCAAAGGCGGGGAGTGGTGGGCAGGCTCGGAGTCGGCGAGTTTTACCTGAAGTCGGGGGAATTCCCGGGGGAGCCCTTCCGGATCCAGGCCTCCCCGTGCCTCTCGCGCCACTCGCCGGTCCCCCCGGACCGGGACGAAGCGGAAAAATTGGCGGAGGGGTAACGCCCCCGGTTCATCCAATTCCGCCTCCGGGGAAGCGATTCCCCTTCGGCAATGGGGGTCGATTCCAGAGCAGCCGTTTTTTTTGCCATGTCGCCGGTTTGGGTCGCGCTGACGAAAAAACGATCCATTGAAACGAAACCGGCGGTATAATGCCGGAGTCCATGGTTTGTTCGGGAAATGGCATGGAGTCGGGGGAGACGAAGCGATGGATCGGCATTTTACCGTGCCTTTTGATGAAAATGTCCTGTTGATGGCCAACCTGACTTCCCAGGAATTCATTGACATCACCAGATTCACCGTGGCGGCCAAACTATGGATGGACGGTAAAATTACCGCCGGCCAGGCGGCTAGGCTTTGCGGCATGGAAAAAATCCAATTTCTCCACGAGTTGCCCAGACATGGATACCCGATGAGCAATCTTGGTCCTGACGACATCGAAAACGAATTGGAGTTCATCCGTGGAAAATGAACCCGTTGTCATCAACAGCGGGCCACTGATTCTACTAGATCGCATCGACTCCTTGAATATCCTTGACCGGCTGCCGTACCGGTTCATTTATCCGCCGGCGGTGCGGATGGAATTGGATGCCGGAATACGCTTGGGCCGCCGCATCATCGCTTCCAATCGGCTTATCCTCAAGGAATTGTCGTTCCCCGTCTCTCCCATGATTCGCCAATTTCTCGATCCGGGCGAAGCCGAAGCCATCCAGCTTGCCCTTAACAACCGCATCGCCCGGGTGTGTCTGGACGATTTACGCGGCCGAAAGATCGCTGAATCTGTCGGTTTGAAGGTAATGGGGCTGTTGGCGTTATTGGGCAAGGCAAAGACGCTCGGCCTTATTCCCCGCCTCAAGCCGATGACCGACAAGCTGACCGCGGAAGGGGCTTGGTATTCGAAACGCATCATTCAAGCGGTCTTGGCCGAGGTGGGCGAATAACTGCGGCGCCTACGCGATCCGGTTAAAAATCAACCTGGATCGCATAAAAAAACAACGTTTACATTGAGGCGCGATGGTTCAATGCCCGCATGGCGCTTCGACGCCGAAGTTGTAAGTTTTATTCATTTTCTCGCTCTTATCGCCTTTTCCGACCGCTAGAAAGCGTATCGCCATGTCCGGAAAAATGTCCGCCGGGATCCGGTTGCTGGTTTTCCTGCTCTTGTCCGGATGGTTCCTGGCCAGGGTCGGCGATTTCCGAATCGCGGCGGATCCCGCGGCTTCGGGAAGCCGGACGCCGGCGGGGGCGGAATCGACGGCGGGGAACGGCGCTTCCGCCAGCGGGGGGCGGCCGGCCCAAACCGGGGGCGGCATCGGCGTAAGCGCGGCCGAAAACCGCTCCGAACGCCGCCCGCGATCAATCCGGGCCCTGCCCAATCCGGCCAATTCCCCCTTGGATTTCAACCATATGGCGGGGGGGGAAATCAACAAGGCGGGCAAGGCCGCGGGCGGGCATTCGCTGACCACCGGCGGCGTAAGGATTGTTCCCGGAACCGAGGGCGCCCCCGACGCCAACGGCGTCTATGAGGCGGCGATAGAAATATACGACAAAGCCGCCGATCGCTGGGTGCGGAAGGTTTCCAATAATGGAATAACGACGATGTTTCCCAAGGATTGGACCGCGGAAAGGATCAAGCTCGAAGTCCAGGCCGCCTGGGATGGTCCGGGCAAGGCGATGTTGCCGTACAATAAATGGGAAGGCAAAACCCCGTCGGGGGTGACCGTTCAAGGTTTTGTAAACCCGCATAGGGTCACCGCCCATCCCTTGGCCGACTTTTAAGAGCGTGTTGTTAAATACCGTCTCGTCGGGTTATACTGCGTCAAAAGCCGCTTCTCGGATGATTTTTACCCCTGACCGCCGGCCAAAAATCATCCTGCCAGCGACTTTTTCCTTGTCCAACCCGGGCGATCCGGTATTTAACAACACGCTCTAATTGATTAATAATATACTGGTCGCGTCTTGAAATTGCGATTTATTTTTTGGCTTCTTCGGAATAATTCGTGGATCCAATTTAACCTTGGCGGATCATTATTGTCGATAATCTATTCAACGGCAAAACATTATGATTTCATCAGAGCATTTTCGGCGCAGTTTTGACTTTGCGCGATGTTGTTGCAAGGGCAGTCCAACCCTATTTTGCCGCCAGCTCCCTTTCGCGTCAAAGACGCGGGATTTGGGTTAGAGCCCTCGGATTCCCGTCACCATCGGCGTCGGTCGCACTTTAGGCTGGGCCGGGATGGTGACGGGGTGTGGAGAGGGCGATCCCTCGAAGCCCTGGAGCCGGAGGCAGAGGGAGTGGTTTGTCTTAAATCATCCACAAATTCTTCCGAAGAACCTCCTTTTGTTGAAATTCGCGAAAACCCTCGGCAAGGACAAGGTGCGGCGGCGTGTTTTTTTCAGACAGGAAATCAACATCCCATCCAGGTTGGCGGCAAAATCCAGAACATATTGAATTAAAAGGGGTTGGCGTGGATGGAGGGTTGGCGCGCCGGAGAGGAGTCGAACCCCTAACCTTCAGATCCGTAGTCTGACGCTCTATCCAATTGAGCTACCAGCGCGTTAGGTCCTGGAGACAATCAAGCAAACAACATAGTATATCGGGCGCCCCGGGCATTGCAAGCGTTTTTCCCTGAAGAATAAACGAAATTGATCCGAAAGGAAAGTTTCACGGATGGCAATTGCTGGCGGCCGGGATTTTTCCGGAGCGAATCAGGGAGGATCGCCCATGCTTGAAAAAACCATGATAATGCGCAAGAAGGGGTATTGGTATGTCCTTAATTCCAACTCCGGAGATGAAAAGGGGATTCTCCTGACTTTGTTGGAATACGCCGAACACGAGCATTTCAACATCGGCCGGGATGATGTTTACACCCTGATGGAAAAACTTGGCTGGAAACTTGAAGTTTACATTCCCGGATTGGGGGTTGCCTGACCCCGGCCGCCTCCATTCCCCAACCTTCCGGCAGCCGCCCCCCAAAAACAATTCGATTCCGTTCTTCCGAATTTGTGGATCCCCCCATAATCGGACATTTTCCTCCGCAACCGTCGCGGGGCGCGTTAGCCGTTTATCCACAAATTCGCCGCGCCTTTTTTAGTTGACAGGATTGCGCCTTGCCCTATGATTGGTCGCGATATTCATTCACGAGCGAAAGAAGCCATTTGGCGGGACTTTTCGCGGTTTCGCCAAAACGCCGTTTCCAACGCTCGGCGGAAGCTGGATGAACCGGGGCGACTCCCCGTCCAGCCTAAATCCACGATTTCGGCTGGACACGGCATTAATCGGGCTTGTTGGAAGTCGATTCGATCCCCCGATCCCTTGGCTCGCGCCCTTGCCGCTTTCTTGTTTTCCCAATCCGTCCGCCATCCCCCGCGGGTGGCGCGTTTGAACGGCGTATCATTTTGGGGAGGCTGCCGTGAATGGCGTTTTTTGGGATACGGTGATGCAGGCCGTCATAAACGGCATACTCATCGGCGGATTCTACGCCCTAATCGGAATGGGGTTGAATTGCATTTTCGGGGTCATGAACATCGTCAATTTCTGCCAGGGCGAATTGCTGATGGCGGGGATGTACCTCTCCTATTTCCTCTATGTTTATTTTGGGCTGGATCCTTACCTGGCGGTTCCCCTGGTGGTGGCGGCCATGTTCGTTTTCGGCGGGGTTCTTCAGAACTTTCTCATCACCCCCTTCCTTGACCGCGACGACGCCGACATCAATGTCCTGTTTCTCACCGCCGGGCTGGGGATGCTCTTCCAAAACCTGGCGCTTATCGGCTTCGGGGCCGATTACCGTTCCATCCGGACCCCATACGCCCAGGACGTCATCCACCTTATGAACCTGTCGATCAGCTATCCAAAGCTGGTGAGCCTGATCACCCTCCTCTGCGTCACGGCCCTGCTTTTCCTGTTTTTCAAGTATTCCCGCCCGGGCAAGATGATTCGGGCCACCGCCCAGAACCAAATCGGGGCGCGGCTGACCGGCGTCAACATAAAATGGATTTATATCGTAATCTACGGGCTTGGCGCCGCTCTTGCCGGAATCGCCGGGTGTTTGCTCATGCCGTTTTACTTTGTCCATCCCATGGTCGGGGCCACCTTCCAACTCAGGGCCTTCATCGTGGTGGTGATGGGGGGGCTCGGGAGCATCCGGGGCGCCTTCGCCGCCGGCCTCGCCCTGGGGCTCATGGAAACGCTGGGGGCGTTGGCGGCGGGGCCGGCCTTCAAGGACTCCATCGTCTTCATAACCTTCATTCTCATCCTGATCGCCAGGCAGAGGCTCGCCCTGAGAAGGGCCAGGTGACCCCATGTCCAAGTCCAAAAAAACCGTCCTGGTCGTCGCGGCCATTCTGGCGGCCTGCCTGCCGCCCCTGTTAATCGGCAACGAGCCCTACATAATCCACATTTTCATCATGTCCTTCTACATCGGCACGGTTTCCATGGCCTGGAACATCCTGGGCGGCATGGCCGGCCAGCTCTCCCTGGGGCACGCCACCTTCATGGGGCTTGGCGCCTACACCACCGCGGTCCTCCTCATCAAGGTCGATGTTTCGCCTTGGATAGGCATGGCGATATCGTTTTTCGGGGTCGGGCTGATAGCGGCGATCATCTTCTATCCCTGCTTCATCCTCCGGGGGCCGTATTTCACCCTGGCCACCATCGCCTTCGGCGAAACCTTCCGCAACCTGCTCATGAACTGGCCCTACGTCGGGCAGGGCCAGGGGCTGCTAATGCCCTTCGGCGGCGACGACTTCCTGGCCATGCGCTTCCTGTCGAAAATTCCCTATTACTACATGTCGCTGGCCATGCTGGTCCTGGTTTCGCTGGCGATTTGGCGGCTGGACCGCTCCAAATGGGGTTACGCCTTCAAGACCATCCGCGAGGACGAGGACACCGCCAACGCCATCGGGATCAACACCACTCTTTACAAGCTCTACGCCGCCTTCCTTTCGGCCGGTCTGAGCGCGGTGGCCGGGGCGTTTTATTCCCAATACCTCCGGTTCATAGATCCGGAGATCATGATGACCGTCTTCTCGGTCGAATTCGTCCTTCCGGCCATCATCGGCGGGGTGTCCTTCGTGGGCGGGCCGCTTATCGGAGCGATCCTGATTATCCCCCTTTCCGAATTCCTGCGCGCCCATTTCGCCGGCACGGTTTCGGGAATCAACATCATCGTCTACGCGGTGATTCTCATCCTGGTCATCTTCCTGAAGCCGTCGGGACTGTTGGGTTGGCACCAGGAGTGGTCCGCCAACCGGAAGCGCAAAAAGCCGGCGGCGCCCGACCCCGGGGGGGAAGCCCATGCTCAAGGTTGAAAACCTGACCAAAATTTTCCGCGGCCTCAAGGCGGTGAACAACGTCTCCTTCGAAATCCGGGAAGGGCTGATTTCCGGCATGATTGGGCCCAACGGGGCGGGCAAGACCACCATTTTCAACATGATCAGCGGCTCCTTCAAGCCCACTTCCGGCCGGGTGCTCTACCGGGGGCGGGACATCACGAATCTGCCGCCCCACAAATACACCAACGAGGGCATCGCCCGCACCTTCCAGATCATGAAGCCGCTGGCCCACATGAGCGTCATCGACAACGTGATTTCCGGCGCCTTCTTCGGGCGCAATCCCAACCGGGGCTATGCCCGCGCCCGGGAACAGGCGCTGGAAATACTCGAGCTCACCCGCCTGGCCGATCGCCGCGACTTCCTGGCCAAGGAATTGGGAACTCCCGACAAAAAGCGCCTGGAACTGGCCCGGGCCCTGATCACCCGGCCGGACCTCCTGCTCCTGGACGAGGTGATGGCCGGTCTCAACCCGACCGAAACCGACGAGGCCATGGATTTGATCCGTTCGATCAACCGTTCCGGCATCACCATCCTCATGATCGAGCACGTCATGCGGGCGGTGGTGGACCTCTGCGCGGAAATCGTGGTTCTCCATCACGGGGAAAAAATAAGCTTCGGCACCCCCGGAGAGGTGATGACCGATCCCACGGTTATCGAAGTCTACTTGGGGAAAGACGACGAGAATGGCATATCTCGAAATTGAAGGGCTTAGCGCCGCCTATGGCGACACCCGGGTGTTGTGGGAAGTGAGCCTGGAGGTGGCCAGGGGCGAAGTGGTGGCCATTGTCGGTTCCAACGGCATGGGAAAAACCACCATCATCCGGGTGGTTTCCGGCTTGGTCCCCTCGCTCGGCGGGGTCGTCCGGTTCGACGGGCGGGAGATAACCAACCGGCCTTGCCGGCAAATCCTGGGGGCCGGAATCGCCCACGCCCCGGAAGGGCGGCAGCTTTTCCGCGACATGACCGTGTATGAAAACCTGGAAATGGGCGCCTATGGCGGGGAGGCGCGCAAGCGCCTGCCCGAATCGCTGGAGCGGGTCTACGGATGGTTCCCGGTGTTGCGGGATCGCCGGGACCAGTCGGCCGGAACCCTTTCCGGGGGCGAACAGCAGATGCTGACCATCGCCCGGGCCTACATGTCGCGGCCGAAATTGATGCTGCTGGACGAACCCTCGCTAGGCCTGGCCCCCAACGTGGTCGATCATATCCTCAAGGTGGTGAAGGAACTGGCGATCGGGGGAATGACGGTCATGCTGGTCGAGCAGGATGTGCGCAAGGCCCTCCGGATTAGCGATCGCGGCTACGTCATCGAGAACGGGACGGTCCGGATGGAAGGGACCGCCGGGGCGCTCATGAACAACGAGGAGGTGAAAAAGGCTTATCTGGGATTTTGATTTTATTTTATTTCCGCGAGGAGGAACGAAAATGATTGGGAAACTCGGTTTGTCGGCGTCTCTCTGCCTGGCCCTGGCGGCTTCGGCCCTTTCCGGCGCCGAACCCGTCCGCATCGGCGGCATTTACCCGCTTACCGGCGATGTGGCCGCCATAGGACAAAACATCAAGCGGGGCATTGATTTCGCCGTCGCCGAGATAAACGCCCAGGGCGGCGTCCTCGGCCGTCCCATCGAAATGATTTGGGGCGATACCCAGGGCGACCCCAAAATAGGCATGTCCGAGGCCGAGCGCCTGATCACCCGCGGCAACGTTTCCAGCATCCTCGGCGCCTACCAGTCCGCCGTGACCGAAGTGGTCTCGCAGGTAGCCGAGCGCTACCAGACTCCCTTCCTCACCGCCATCTCCACCGCCAACGTATTGACCACCCGGGGATACCGATACTTCTTCCGGCTTGCCCCCACCAACATGGCCTTTCTCAAGAGCATGATGCAGTTCGTCAGCGACTACAACCAAAAGGAACTGGGGGGAAGGCTGAAAACCGCCGCCATCGTCGCCGACAATACCCTCTTGGGGCAGGAAACCAAGGAATGGGGCGAATACTGGTGCAAGGAACTGGGCTTCGAGGTCATCAACGTCGTTCTCTACATGCGGGGGGCCGCCGATCTCACTTCCGAAGTGCTGTCGCTCAAGGCGTCGAAACCGGACATCCTGATATCCGACAACTACATTTCCGATTGCATTCTTCTCACCAAAACCATGGGGGAACAAAATTTCCGCCCCAACATCGTCATCGGCAAGGCCACCGGCTTCATCGATCCCACCTACATCCCGAATGTCGGCGCCCTCTCGAACGGCATCACCACCGCCCTGGAATGGGCGCCCGACATGTCCAACGGGGCCGAAACCAACGCCGCTTTCAGGAAAGTCTACAATATCGACATGAACGGCCATTCGGCCAACGCCTATACCGCCACCTGGGTGCTGAAAACCGCCATCGAGAAGGCCGGTTCCCCGGATCGGGACAAAATCCGCCAAGCCCTCAAGGACACCAGGATAATCAAGAAATTCCCCAACGGCCCCGAGATAATTCTTCCCTATGACGAGATCGCCTTCGTCGACATCGATCTCAACGGCATCAAGCACACCAACCTCAATTACAACGCCATCACCACGGTGGCCCAGATTCAAAACGGCAAATATGTCACGATTTGGCCCTTCGAAAAGACCGATAACAAGGTGATTTATCCCGCGCCCATGAAGTAGGGGCGGGGGACGGCGGGCGGAAGGACGGGACCTCCCCGTTTGCGGGCGGGCGCCCGGCGACAGAATAAACCTGCGGCGGTTGAACGGGAAACGGCGCCGGGGGCGGCACGCCCCCGGCGTCGTTTCCCGGGGACGGTTCCTCCCGCCGGCAACGGAAGGCAAGACATGAAATCGGCCAGAACAATCGCTCCCGGCCAGGTGGAAATCCACGAATCGCCGATCCCCGCCGCCGGACCCGGGCAGGTGTTGGTGAAAATGCTTTCGGTGGGCATCTGCGCCTCGGACGTGCAAGTCTACCACGGCAAGCATAAATACGCCAAATTCCCCCTTGTCCAGGGCCACGAGGGCATCGGGGTGGTCGAGGCGGCCGGAGCCGGGGTCGCCCACGTGAAAAGGGGCGATTACGTCAACATCCAGCAGCAACTCGCCTGCGGCTCCTGTTATGCCTGTAAAAAGGGGCGCCACAACGTTTGCCTCTCCCTCAAGGGAATCGGCATCCTGGCCGACGGCCTGTTCACGGAATATTTCCTGAGCCCGGCCTGGAACGTCATCAAGCTTCCGGAGGGGTTCGGGATCGACCGGGGAATGCTGGTGGAGCCGACTTCGGTCGGGGTCAACTCCGCCCGGGTGGCCCGGATCCGGCCGGGCGAACGGGCGGTGATCCTCGGCGCCGGCATCATCGGCAACCTTACCGCCCAGGTTTGCCTGGCGCTCGGCGCCGCCGACGTCCTGGTGACCGACATCGCCGGGGAGAAACTGGAAATCGCCGAACGCGACGGCATACCGCATTGCCTTAACACCCGGGAACTTGGCTTGAAGGACGCGATTGGCCAAGCCTTCGCCGGCAATCCACCCGACCTCGTCTTCGACTGCGCCGGGGTTCCCGCCTCCATCCACTCCGCCCTGGAGGTCGCCGCCAACGCCTCCCGGGTGGTGATTGTGGCGAACTTCAAGGAGGCGGTCACTTTCGAAATCCCCTCCTTCCAACGCCGGGAAATCGCGATTCTCAGCGTCATGGGGACGGTGAAGGAAAGCAGCGTCGAAGCCATCGAACTCCTGGCGAAGGGGAAGGTCCGCCTCGACGGGGTGATTTCCCGGCGTTTTCCCCTGTCCCGGATGGGGGAAGCCTACCAATACGTGGACGACAACCCGGCCACCGTGATGAAGGTCGCGATCGACATCGCCCCGGACGCCTGAGATGCTGTTGTTAAATACCGTCTCATCGGGTTGTACTGCGTCAAAAGTCGCTTCCCGGATGATTTCTGCCCTTGACCTCCGGCCAAAAATCATCCCGCCGGCGCCTTTTTCCTTGTCCAACCCGGACGATCCGGCATTTAACAACAGCCTATGATAGCGTGTCGCCAAATCGCCGGATCGCCCCGCCCCCTCTCCAACCCTCTTGCGCCGGCCGCCCGGTTGTCATATCATGGGCAATCCGCGTCGGGGACCCGGTCGCGCCGGAAAGGGACGGCCTTATGGCAGAGGTGGAATACAATTTCGCGAAAATCGAGGAAAAGTGGCAAAAACGCTGGGAAAGGGACGGACTGTTCCGCAACCGGCGCGAGGATCGGCCGCCGTTCTATGTCCTCAACATGTATCCCTATCCCTCCGGGGTGCTCCACATGGGGCATTTCCTCAACTACACCCTGGGCGACGTCATGGTCCGCTACAAATTGCTCCGGGGCTACAACGTTCTTTCCCCCATAGGCTGGGATTCCTTCGGATTGCCGGCCGAAAACGCCGCCATCCGTACCGGGACTCCGCCCCACGAATTCACCGAGGGAAACATCGCCAGGATGCGCGGGCAGATGCGGCGGGCCGGCTGGGGTTTCGACTGGGGCCGGGAACTGGCGACCTCGCACCCCGACTATTACCGGTGGACCCAATGGTTTTTCCTGAAGTTCCACGAGCGCGGCCTGGTGGTGAAGAAGAACGCCCCGGTCAACTGGTGTTCCTCCTGCCAGACGGTGCTGGCCAACGAGCAGGTCAAGAACGGCGAATGCGAGCGCTGCGGCTCCCAAGTCGGGCAGAAGGACATGAACCAATGGTTCTTCCGCCTCTCGGCCTACGCCGAAAGGTTGCTGGCCGGGCATGACGAACTGCGCGGCAAATGGCCGGACGCGGTCCTGGCCATGCAGGAGGAATGGATCGGGAAGTCCGAGGGGGCGGAGGTGGAGTTCAGGATAAAGGAGACGGGGGAGCCCATCCCGGTTTTCACCACCCGTCCGGACACTCTTTGGGGCGTCACCTTCCTGTCGGTTGCCCCGGAACATCCGTTGCTGGAGAAGCTTCTTCCGGGTTCCCCCCGCGAAACGGAGATCCGGGAGGCGATCCGGGGGATGCGCGCGGGCGGCACCTCGGCCCGGGAACAGGCGGAACGGGAAAAGGAGGGTATTTTCACCGGTTTCCACGTAATCAATCCCGTCGACGGCGGCGTGGCGCCGCTCTGGATCGCCAATTTCGCCCTGATGAGCTATGGCACCGGGGCGGTGATGGGGGTTCCGGCCCATGATCAGCGCGACTGGGAATTCGCCGAAAAATACGGGCTAGCCGTCCGCCAGGTGATCCGCGCCCCTAACGCCTCCGGGCCGGAAGCCTGGCCGGAGGCGTTCACCGGGGCCGGGGAAATAGTCAACTCCGGACCCTTCAGTGGCGAACCCGACAACTTCGAGGCCATCCCCCGGATTATCGAATGGCTGGAGGCCGAGGGCCGTGGCCGGCGGAAAACCAACTACCGCCTGCGGGACTGGCTGCTCTCGCGGCAGCGCTATTGGGGGGCGCCCATACCCATCATCTATTGCGATCGTTGCGGCCTGGTCCCGGTGCCCGAAAAGGATCTGCCGGTACTCCTGCCCGCCGACATTGATTTCGCCCGCGGTTCGGGCAACCCCCTGGCCCGGGCGAAATCCTTTGTCGACGCCGCCTGTCCGGCCTGCGGCGGGCCGGGCCGGCGGGAAACCGACACCATGGACACTTTCGTCGATTCGTCCTGGTACCATATCCGCTTCGCCGACCCCCGGAACGACCGGGCCTGCTGGGATGCCGCCAAGGCGGCCAAGTGGCTGCCGGTGGACCAATACATCGGCGGCATCGAGCACGCCACCATGCACCTGATGTACGCCCGGTTCTTCGCCATGGCCCTGCGCGACCTGGGACTGGTGGATTTTTCCGAGCCTTTTACCCGCCTGTTCTGCCAAGGCATGGTTTGCAAGCTGGCCTACCGCTGCGACGACTGCAAATGGCTGCCGGCGGAAGAGGTCGGGATTGTCGGGCCTGGCGGAGACCCGGTCCCGGAGGAGGAGGCCAGGACGCTTTTCAAGCGAATGGAGAACCAGGGCCTGGACGAGGCCGGATTGGCGGCCGAGGGCTTCCGGGCGGTTTGCGCCCGGTGCGGACGGCCGGTACGCTTCGAAATGACCAAAATCAGCAAGTCCAAACTCAACATCGTCGATCCCGACGCCATAATGGATCGGTTCGGAGCGGACACGGTGCGCCTTTACATGCTTTCCGACGCCCCCCCCGACCGCATGCAGATTTGGACCGAGGACGGGATCAACGGCGCTTGGCGCACCCTCACCCGGCTATGGCGGCTGGTCATGGAGGGGCTGGAAAGGATCTCCCCTCCGGGGACGCCCATTCCCGCCACGCTTGACGGGGTCAACCGGAGCCTCCGCCGGAAAACCCACCAGTGCGTCCGGAAGGTCACCGAATCAATTGAGGGCGGCTACCAGTTCAACACCGCCATCGCCCGGACCAACGAGCTTCTTAATCTTCTGCGAGGCGTCCGCGATCAGGCGCATCCGGCGGTGATGCGGGAAACCCTGGAGGTGGTGATTCTCGCCCTGTCCCCCATAATTCCCCATTTCGCCGACGAATGCTGGTCGCGTTTGGGGCATTCCGGAAGCATCTTCGAGGAATCCTGGCCGGAATGCGACGAGGCGGCGGCCCGGGAGGAGGAAACGGAAATTCCGGTCCAGGTGAACGGCAGGCTGCGGGCCCGGCTGACCGTCCCGCCCGATCTGCCGCCCGGGGAATTGGAGCGGCGGGCCCTGTCCGATTCCCGGATCCGGGACTGGCTCGCCGGCAAAACCGTGGCCAAGGTGGTGACGGTGTCGGGGCGGCTGGTCAACATCCTGGCGAAATAGGGAGGCGTTCCCGGCGGGTTGTTTTTCGGGATAGCAGACAGTCGGTATTGAAACTGTTTGATTGGCAAAAATGAAAATATCGGTGGCCGGGATTTTTCGCTTGCCTTGACCGGCCCGGAAGTTTAACATGGTATTTTTATTCCCCGGACGCCGTGGACGATGGCGGGCCGATCAAGGTTGCGATAGACGCCGGAGTTCGTGGTCATGAACGCCGCGAGGCCGGAGTGTGGGATTTTCTGAACATTTGGCCCGAAGGATGCCTTTGGGAGGCGGGGTTTTTTTCGTAAGGCTCACGCAAGAGGAAATATGCCTACAATCAATCAATTGATTCGCAAGGGGCGCAAACAGCCCAGGTACAAATCGAAATCGCCGGTGCTGGAATCCTGCCCGCAGCGAAAGGGAGTCTGCGTTCAGGTCAAGACCACCACGCCCAAGAAGCCCAACTCCGCCTTGCGCAAGATTGCCCGCGTACGCCTTACCAACGGCAAGGAGGTGACGGTCTATGTTCCCGGGGAAGGCCACAATCTCCAGGAGCACTCCATCGTCCTCATTCGCGGCGGCAGAGTCCGCGATCTTCCCGGCGTGCGTTACCATGTGATCCGCGGCGTTTTCGATTGCGCCGGGGTCGAGAATCGCCGCCAGCAACGCTCCAAATATGGTTCCAAGCAACCGAAAAAATAATGATCGGATTGGCGGTCGCCGCCGGCGCCGCTTTTGATTCGGGGAAAAAGACATGTCGGTCAAGAGCACCAACGTCACCGGTCCCGGCATCAAGCCGGACGCCAGATACGGATCCCTTCTGGCCTCCAAATTCATCAATTGCCTGATGTACGACGGCAAAAAAGCGACTTCGGAGGCTATTTTTTACCGAGCCATGGATATTATCGCCAAGCGGCTTCCCGAGGAGACTCCGGTCAAGGTTTTCGAGACCGCCATCAATAATATCAAGCCGCTGGTCGAGGTCAAGTCCCGCCGGGTGGGCGGCGCCAACTACCAGGTTCCCATTCAGGTTAACCCCAATCGGCAACAAAGCCTGGCCATCCGCTGGGTTTTGGAGGCCAGCCGCAAGAAAAAGGGCAAACCCATGAGCGAGCGCTTGGCCGGCGAATTCATCGACGCCTTCAAGCGCGAGGGCGCCGCCATGACGGTGCGGGAAAACACCCATCGCATGGCCGAGGCAAACAAGGCTTTCGCCCATTTCGCCTGGTGAGGCGGCGGACGAAAACGACCAGGAAACGACCCCGGACAATTCAAGCCTGAATGTCCGGGTTTTCATGTACAGGAGCCATTCCACAATCCCGGAAAGGAGTTGGAATGCGGGCGGCGATAATCATCCCGGCCAGGCTGGAATCGAGCCGGTTGCCCGGCAAATTGCTTCTGGCCGAAACCGGCCAGCCGCTAATCTGCCACACGGCGATCATGGCGGCGTCCGTCATGGCCGCCGCACCCGGAATTTTCATCGAAGTGATGGTGGCGGCCGATCATCCCGAATTGGTCGAGGCGGTGGATAAATTGGCGAGGGAAAAGGGGCTGGCTGTTCGGGCGATGCTTACCCGGAGCGACCACCAGTCGGGTTCGGATCGCATCGCCGAAGCGGCGGAGCGGCTTGGCGCCGACATTGATGCCGTCCTCAACCTCCAGGGTGATGAACCGGAACTGCCGCCGGAAAACGTCATCGGCCTCGTCGACTTCATGGCCAGGAGCGGAGCCGACATCGCCACCCTGGTCTACCCCGTTACTTCCGAGGCTGAACGCGGAAATCCCGCCCTGGTCAAGGCGGTGTTGGGCGCGGGCGGCCGGACCCTTTATTTTTCCCGCTCCGACATTCCCTTTCGCCGCGGCGAAGGTCCCTGGACCCCGCCCGCTTACGGCCATGTCGGCATTTACCTGTATCGGCGCGAGTCGTTGAAACTATTTGTCTCCCTGCCTCCGGGCAACCTGGAAAGAACCGAGAAACTTGAGCAATTGCGGGCCCTGGAAAACGGCATGAGCATCTACGCCCTTGTCCTGGAAAAGCAGCCGCCCAAGGGAATCGACACCCGCGAGGATTACGACGGGTTTGTCCGCCGCTGGCGGGAAATGCCGGTATGAATAAACCGCCAATCGCTATCGGGAAGAGTTCGTTCATGGCGACGGCCGCCGGGTCGCCAACCTTGCCGGTACAGGAGTCGCGATGAGGATCAAAACAATTGCCGGTTTGGCCATCCTCGCCTTGATTCTGGCGCAGATTATCCATGAGGTCAAAAGAAGATCGGAAAAAAACGCCACAATCCCCGCGGTTACGATAGAGATTCCGGATTCGCCCGACGTTGACGGAAGGGTGCCGGAAATCCACGCCGGTACGGTTGAACGGGTTGCTCCCATGGGCGGCGATTCGGAGACAAGGCCAATGGAACCGGAAAGCCGGATCGGGCAACCGGAATCTCCCGCCTGGAGCGGCGACGAAATCCGGAGGCTGACGGTGTCCGATTCGGCTGGAAAAGTCTGGCTGGATGTTCGTCGCGAAAACGGGAATTGGCGATTGACTTCCCTTCTTGACGCTCCGGCCGACTCCGCCAAAATTCTTCGTTTTTTGAACCGTTTGCGGACCGCCGAACAGCGGCCGATCCCGGAAGAGGAGGCCACCGCCGGCTTTACGTCCGGTGAGGGTCTGATCATCCAATTATTCCAGGAGGACGGGGCCGGGGTTTTTCGCCTGGAATTCGGGTTGCGGCCGATCCGCGATTACCGTTCGGTTTACGCCCGGCGGGATTTGGCCTCTTCCGTTTTTCGGCTGGACTGCGATATCCGGGGAGAATTGGGCTTATGGGACAACCATTCCGAAGCTAGGCCGGACGGCCGGCCCTGGCTAAAAACCCGATTGTTCGATCAGGATCCCGAGGGCTTGACCTCCCTGGAATTGGCCCTGCCCGCCCCATTGGCCGGGGAGAACGGAGTTGTCGCCGAAGAAGGATTGCCTGGACATCTTTTCCGTATTGAAAGGGATGTCTCCGGAAAATGGCGGCCTATCGAAGGGTTCGCCGGCGATTTCCGGGAATGGAGGGAGGAGGCTTTCGCCGCTTGGTTGGCCGATTTATCCAAGATCCATTCGGACGGGGTGGCTTACGGAATTCCCGTCGATCCGGCCTCAAGGTTTTCCTGCGCTTGGGAAACCACCTCCGGCGAACGGACGGAAATGGATTTGTTTCAGGCCGGCGATGACTTTTGGGCTCGTTTGATTTCCCGCCCCTATTTGTTCTTCCACCTCCCCGAATGGCAGACTAAACGGCTTGCCGGCCGCCTGGAAGAAATTTTTAAAAAATAACAATTTTCCGGGAAAAGGTTTGACTTTTTATGATTACTTATCATATATAATCTATATGATAAGTAATATATGCCATGATCCAGCAAGGAAATTACATGTCCGATTATTTGAGCGCCAAGGATGTCAGCTTTGGTTATGACGCGGATCACCGGATTCTCGAAGGAGTGAATATTTCCCTGGCCCGGGGCGAGTTCGTCGCCGTTATTGGACCTTCGGGGTGCGGAAAAAGCACTTTGCTGAAAATGTTCGCCGGCCTGCTTCGGCAGGACCGGGGATCCCTTTCCAGCATGGGACGCCCCATTTCCGGCCCAGGCCTGGATCGGGCGGTGGTGTTCCAGGATTACAGCCTTTTTCCCTGGATGAGTTGCCGGGGAAATATAGTGATTGCCTTGGAGCAGGCGGGATTGGGGGCCAATCGGCGAGAGCGCGAGGAGATCGCCGACAGTTACCTGGATCTGGTCGGTCTGCGCCGGGACGGGCACAAACTCCCCGGACAACTTTCCGGAGGCATGCGCCAGAGGACCGCCATTGCCCGCGCCTTGGCCGTCAACGCCCAGATTCTTCTCATGGACGAGCCGTTCGGCGCCCTGGACGAAATAACCAGGGCCCGTCAGCAAGATCTTCTCCTGGAACTCTGGCAAGGGGGGCAAGCGCCCATCGGGAGCGAGAAAACCGGCAAAACCGTCTTCTTCGTCACCCATGACATGGACGAGGCCATCCTTCTTGGCGACCGGGTCGCGGTCATGGGCTCCAGGCCCGGCCGAATCGTCCGCGAGGTCGCGATCGACTTGCCCCGGCCGCGTTCCCGGAGCGCCGCCTTGCGCCATGAAAATTTTTCCCGGCTGCGGGATTCGCTGCTGGTCGAACTTAACCGGGTTATAGACAGCCAACTGGCTTCCCCGGAAGTCACCGGGGACGGAGGCGGGATATGAAAGCAAAACAGCAACCTGAACGCATACCGGGGGCGTTGCTTATTTTCCTCGGGCTCATGGCCGCCTACGCGGTGCTGACCGATGTTTTGGCCATTCCCAATCCGATGATTTTTCCCGGCTGGGGCAAGATTCTTCCGGCCATGTACCTGTCGATTCCGCAATTTCTCAACGGGCTCCTGAGTTCCCTACTGCTTCTGATCCCGGCGGTGGCCGCCGCGATTGTCGTCGGAGTGGCGGCCGGTATCCTCATCGGCCTGTCCCCAAGGACGGAACGGCTGTTCATGCCGCTCCTGAGGGCTTTCAACGCGGTTCCAGCGACCATGCTCATTCCCTACTCGATTGCAGTGATGCCGGGCTTTTGGCTTTCCTCGGCCTCGCTTATCTTCATCGGGGTGGTATGGCCGATTTTGATGAATACCCTGTACGGGGTGGTTTTTCTCGAACCGCGCTGGCTGGAAAACGCCCTCTGCCTCAATCTCCGCGGCCGGCGGCTGATCCTCAAGGTGGTTCTGCCCGGCGCCATGCCCTATATCATGGCCGGCATCAACACCAGCCTGATCCGGAGCTTTTTGCTGCTGACGGTCGCGGAAATGTTCGGCGCCGAGTCGGGGCTGGGGTATTTCGTCCAATATTACGCCGACTTCGCCAAATATGATCGGGTAATCGGCGGAATGTTCTGGCTGTCCGGAGTGGTGGTCATGATCATGGTGGTTTTCGACCGTGTCCAGAAGCGGGTCCTGTTCTGGACCGAAAAAAGGTAGGGGAACCAGCCGGCGGCCTTTCAGGAGGGGCGGGGCGGCGGAGGGATTTCGATCGGCCGGGCCAGCCCCGGCCCGCAACGGTATATCCCGATTCCGCCGAAACCGGCGCGGGACAGGGCGGCGGCGGCGAACTGCCGGCAACCGCCCCCGATATCGGCCTCAAAGCGCCGATGCTCATGTCCGCAGAAATAACCCGCCGCTCCGACCCGACGGCAGAATTCAGCCAAATTTCCGGCTCCCCGCAACCGCCGGGGAGGGAAAAGCCGGCCAGGAAAATCCCTTAGAATCGGATAATGCCCGCATACCAGGCGCATGGCCCGGGACGAAGCTCTCGCCCAGGCGGGGGCGGCCCGGGCCAATTCGGCGGCATCCTGCCGGCCGCCCGAGCACAGCGGCCAAGTGGGGCCGGCCTGCGCCAGCGGAAGTATTTCCACCCCGGAGAGCCGGACGATGCCGTCGGGATCGGCGCGGACATCCCTGGCCAGCCGCCGGATTAGCCCGGCCAATCCGGCGGGGAAGGGGCCGGCGTAAAAGTCGTGATTGCCCGCCACCGCGAGAATAGGGATTTTTTTCCTGGTCAGGGGCGAAAGAAGCTCGGCCGCCGCCGCGAATTCGCTGGCCAGTCCATGCTGGCTGAAATCCCCGGTGAAAATGGCCAAATCGGGGGCCGCCGCCGCCAGTTCCGCCACCGCCGCCGCCGCCCGGGCCTCTCGGTGGCTGAAGCCCCGGAAAAGCCGGTGGTTGAGCCAAGCCAGCAGTCGCTTGGGATTAAACTCGCCCGCCTTCGGCCTTCGGGCCAGGTGCAGGTCGCTGAAGTGGGCTATAAGCATTCGAGGCGGTTATCGTCCCATTTCCGCCGACAGGGCTTCAATCCGCTGGATGGCGTAATTGCGGTACGCCGAATCGGCGGTATAGAAATCGGCGGTCTGACGCCAGTAGCGCAAGGCCAATTCCTTGTTACGCGCCCGGCCGGGCCCGGGTTGCTCGGCCATTAGATCGTAACAGTAGGCCAGCATGTAGTAAGCTTCCCGCGGCCCCCCCGGCGGGCTGTCGGCCACCGTGGTGGCTTCGTCCAGATAGCGGGCGGCCTGCTGGTAGTAGGCGGTCGCTTGGGCAAGGTTGCCGCCGCTCTTCTCCAAGCCGGCAAGCCGGAAATTGATGATGCCCAAATGGAAAGTTTCCTTGTATCCCGGCGCTCCCATCCCCATGGCGGTTTGGAAATAGGGCAGGGCTTCGACCAGGAGGGGCGAAACCGCAGTTTTATAGGCGGCCAACTCCCTATTGTGGGCGTCGAGCGCTTCCCGGCCCGCCTCAGCCGGGGGAGCGGCGGGTTCTGAAATGGTCAGGGCCTTGAGATAGGCGATTAACCCCTGGGTCACCGCCACTTTTTTTCGTTCCGGCTCGCCGGCCGCCTGCGCCAAGGTGGCGGAATTGCCGATGGCGATGGCGGCATTGCTGAGCGCCTGGTTCCTTTCGTCGATTATGTCCACGGAGGGGCGCCGGCCTTCCCGGATCAGGGCCTGGGCGTCAAGATTGCGCCGATGGGACCAGCGATAGAACACATCGGCGCAATTCAACCAGGCATCCCACTCGCCCCGGCCGATGTTGGTGGCCTCCTTCGCCAAGGTGGCGGCGCGGGCGAAATTGTTGATTTCGGGATTCTGCTCGGCGTAGATCTGGGACAGCGCCATGTAGGCGCGGTAGTTTCCCTCGTCGGCGTTCAGGGCCGCGGTCGCCTCTTGCATGGCCAAATTAAGGTTTCCCTCTTCAAGCAGGCGCTTGGATTCGGCGATGTGGCGATCGGACAATTGCCGCTGGTTGTCCGGCCGGACGGGAATGGCGGGAGGGGACAAGGGCGGCGGGGCGATGTTTGGCGGGATTTCCGTCACACCCGGCAAGGGCGGCAGGGCGGCGGGCGGATTTGCCAGGGGTGTTGCCGGCCGGGACGGTTCCGGACCGGCGGTCTCCGGGAATGGAGGCGCGATCGGACCGGCGGGTTCAGCCGGAAGGGCCGGCGGAATCGGATTGCCGGGAAGGTTGTTGAATAGAGAATTATCCCAAGGGGATTCCTGGCCGCCTTCCCCGGGGGGAGTCGGGAGGCCGGGCAGAGGTGGAGGGGTGAGGCCGGTTCCCGCATCCGGCCAAAGATTGCCGAAATCCAATGAATCGGCCGGAGCGGGCGGGGTTTCCCAATTCGCCGGCGGCGGTCTTAGGGTCCCCGTCCCCCCCTCCGAAGGCGCCGAACCGGAAAACGGGGGTGGTTGATCGGGATTTGCCGCCGCGGGCGGTTGGGCGCCCGGGGAATTGGAACCAGGGGTCGGCGTCCAGTCGAAGGATGATGCCTGGGGCTCCAGGGAGGAACTCGGAGGCGACGGGAGACGGGCGGATGGAGAATAGGGATCGGGCTGGCCGGGCGAATCAGTCCGGGCGCCCAGCCCCAGCATGGCCAGCGGAAGAGATTGGGCGGTGGATTCCCCGCTTGGATAACCACCGTCCGGAGGATAGGGACTGGCGGCGGCCGGCGGCGGGTAAAAGCTGTCTGGAGGTACCCGGATGGCTTCGGGATCGCCGGATTGCCCCGGAGGATAGACTAAATTGAAAGAATCGTTGGGCAAGATCGGAGTCGGCGGGTAGCCGGCGCCTGAAGAATCGGCCGGGGGGGGGATTGGCGGATAGCCGGCCCCGAAGGATCCCGTCGGCGGCGGGGTCGGGGGATAGCCCATATCGAACGGATTGGTGGGCGGCAGCAATGGGGGCGGAGGCTGGGGATAACCCGGCATCGGCGGTTCGGGCGCGGGAGGCGGCACCCGGGGAGGCGGACCGGGGTCGCCTCCCAACAATTCATCGAATGCCCCGGGGGAATTGGCTTGGACCGGGGTAACGGAATCAATAATTGTTTCTGCGCCGGAAAGCCTGAAGGTTTCCGACTGGCTTTCCCCAATATTCCCGAATTCGTCGGCCACGGTAACTCTAAGTTTCGCCTCTTCGCTGATGGCCCCGAAGGGGAAATAAACTGTTTCGGATCCGGTGGCCGGGAGGCCGGAGCGGAGTTCCTGCCACCGGCCTCCATTGTCGAGGGAAAGCTCGATGACGGCACTGTTGTCAAGGATGTGCGGATCGTAGGCCGTCCAGGAAACGCTGCGCGATTCATTGGCTAGAATCACCGATCTGCCCATGAGAAAGGAGTTTTGCAGGCTGACCACCGGCGGCTCGTTGTCGATGGTGAGGATGAAGGGACCGGGAACTCCCGCGGACGGGAGGGGAGTGGCGTTGCCGACCCGATCAAAAACCACCGGACAGAGAGGATAATCGCCGGGGCGGGAGGCGGTAAAGACGATGGGCTCGCCCGATTTCCTTTTCACCGGTCCCGATTCGCCGGCTTGGCCGCCTTCCTTGAGCAGATTCCAGGAAACGCCGGAGTTTTCCGATACGTAAAGGGAAATTTCCCTGACTCCGGAACCGGTCGGACCATCGTCGGCCTCAATCCGGATCGGCACTTCCAACTTGTTGGACCGGAGCGGCTCCACCGAGGAAATGACCGGGGGAGTATTGTCGACGGTGATTATGGCCGGAGAATAGGCGACTGTATAGTTGCCGGCCCGATCCTCGGCGATCAGGCGGAAATTGTAGCGCCCCGAGGCGCCTCCGGGCGGTTGCCAGTCGATTCTTCCCGACGCCGGAAGCCCTTCCCGGAGACTGGTCCAGGACGCGTCGCGATCATGATTGTTCCGGGCGTCGGCCGAGAACTGGATTTTCACCGGCTGGGGAAGGAGGTAGGGATCGCTTGACTCCCAAGCCAATTCAATTCCGCCGCCTTGGCCAAGAATATTTTGCAATGGCGACAGCCATTTGGCTTGGGGAGGTGTACGATCAACCACGATTACGGTTTCCGGCCGGGTCCTGGGAACGGGCTCCCGCTCTCGGTTGCCGAAGCGATCCGTGGCCACGCTGGCGAAACCGTACACCCCTTCTCCCGGAACTTCCACAGTCATCGGAGGGATGCGATCCGGGTCGGCGCCATAGAGACGCCAAGTCCTCCCCATGTCTTCGGTAAGGTAAAATTCAACCGACTGAATGTCGTCACCCCCAACCTCGCGCAGGGAATACCTCAAATTGAAGCGGGTGAACCGGGTAACCTGGGCGTCGGGAGGGACCGGCCGGGACAATTCGCCGGCTCTGATCGGCCTCGTCGGCGCCAGGGACGACAACAATAGAATCGACAAGGCAGATATCCACATCCTGGGTAGGGAATCTGGCATGCTTTTCTCCCGGAAGCGACCGGCTCCGCCCATACGTTTCACCCGAGGCCGGCCGGGGAACAGTGACTTTTCCGCCTTGTACGCGGGATGCTTTTCCTTCGGCGTCCGATGGTTTCATTACGGCCAGGTTTATGGCCGCCCGCTCCTGGACCGGTGCTGATAAAATAACCCGAGGCATTGATTAAAGCAAGGGTTTTCGGGAAAATAACACTTGCAATTATCGACGAAATAGGCAAAACCAATGATTCGGTACGATCCGGGGGACAGCCGGAACGGATGTACGGGAGGCGGCGGAGATGGACAAATCATGAGGATCCGGTTGCCGGCGGCGATTATCCTGGCGATATTGGCCGTAAACGGTTGCGCCGACATGCCGGTGATTCAACCTCCCCCGGGGGAGGAGCAACCCATTGGCCAAGCTTCCATTGTCCTCGGACCCTACTTGACCAGCGGCGATGGCATGCAGCCGTTTCTTCGTTTCGTGTCCAACCGGCGTTGTGTCGCCGGCATCCAATTGGCGGACAACCGGCCGGGTGGAAGAAGTCACGTCAATCGCCGGGGATCGTTCAGCCTGTTCCATTCCCTGGCCATTCCAGAACTTGAGCCATCCCGGATCCGCAATTATCGCCTGCGCCTTGACGATCTTGACGGCGGAGCCTATGCCGTCCGGGGATTGCCCCGGCTGGGACAGACCACAATCGTCGCCTTTGCCGCCGCCACCGGGCCCGATCTTTCCCTTGCCGCCGATCGCTTGCGTACTCTGGAACCGGACGCGGTGGTATTCGCCTCCCCCCCCTTTCCCCCCGGCCGGGAAATCGAACCCGCGGACTGGGAAAACGAATTTTTCGGCCCCTTGGGCGATAAGGTGGCCTTGGGGCCATTGTGGCTGGTCCCGGGGGGAGATCTTCCGGCCGAACTCTTCCCCGAACACGCCGGGGAGGGCGGATATTGGAAACGCGATCTTGGGGTCCTCCGCCTGATCGGGATGGACGCCCGGGCTTTTTCCTTTCCCCGTTCCCGGAACGCGGTTCTGGCCAGGCTGGATCGGGATCTCGATCCCGGACACGCCCGACGCGCCTGGACGGTGGTGGTTCTTTCCCGCGCCGCCTTCGATTCCCGGGTCGGCGACGGCCGTATCCTCACCGCCCTGGGAGATCGCCTGGAACTTGGTGGTGTCGACCTGGTGATTGGGGCCGGGCAAAGGTACCTGCGGACCCATCCATTTTCCATCGCCGGGGCGGGCCAGACCAGATACATTTCCCTTGCCTCCGGCCGCTCCCCCGTTCCCGCCTCCACCCCCCGGGAATATGTGGCGGTCGCCAGTGACGAACCGCAGGTCGCCCGGCTATGGGCGGACGAGGGGTCTCTAGAATGGAGGGTTCTCGATCTGGCGGGCAACCCAATTGACGTCCTTACCCTTGACGCCCGCCGGCCTCCCTCCGAACCGATTTTGTCCCGGATGGAGGTGGACGCCGACGCCCAGGCGGCCCTCACCCTGCAAAAGGAAATTTTGCGAATCGTCCGCCAGGCGGCCCGGGCGGTTCCGGATCCCTCGCATCCGCCGCTTCTCACCCTCTATTTCGCCAATCCCACCACCCGGCGTTTTGCCGGCGAACTGTCCTGGTCCGTCCCCCCGGGGTCTGGCTGGAGGCTGGAGCCGCCGGAGCTGCCTTTCGATCTGTTGCCGGGGCAGGGGGCGGCGGCCAGGTTCGCCGTCACCCCCGGGGCCGCTTCTTCGTCCCCCCGGCTGACCGCCTCCGGCCAGGATGTCGGCACCGCCTCGGACAGCCTTGTCCTAACTCCGGAAAAGCGCTACGAGGTCCATCCGGCTCCAGAGGCGATACGACTCGACGCCCGGTTCCGGGACAAGCAATATTGGCGGACGCTACCGGTCCTGAGCGAATTTTCCACCCCGGAGGGGATCCCAGCCGCCAATCCCGTGGAGGTCAGGATAACCGCGGACCGGATCGGCCTGATCCTGGCGGCGTCCCTGGCGGCCAAGCTGGTCTCGGCGGCGTCTCCGGCGGCGGGGGATCCGGAGGCCGACCGCGACGGGGCGGTGCTGGCCGACGAATCGCTGGAGATTTTCATCGATCCGAATCGCCGCGGCCGCGACTATTACCATTTCGCCATCAATCCCCGCAACGTGATCCTGGACGAATCCAGCCGAATCGGGATCGCCTACAACCCGGTTTGGCGGCATGCCGTCCGTTTCGGGCGAGTGGAGGCAATCGAAACTTGGGACGCGGAAATCCTGATTCCTTGGGAGGCCCTGGAACTTGCCGGCCCCCCGCCGCCCGGAAGCGAATGGGGCTTTCAACTGGTCCATCGGGATTATTCACGTTCCCGGGAACAATCCCAACGCCGCCGGCCGGCCGCCGGAGCCGCCGGGGCGCCGGAAATCGGCCAATGGGTGGCCACGGCCGGCGACAACTCCCGCCCCGGCCTGTATGGCGTTATTCGTTTCGGCGATCTCTCCGCCGCCCCCGCGCCAACCGGAGCGGATGAGGGACCCGCCCCGCCGGCGCCCGGATTTTTACTGCGGGGCGGCCGGCTTCCCGGAAGGGTGCCGGGGCTCGCACCGACCGCTCCGATTCCGGAACCGCCGCCTCCCGATCTCCAATAGGGCGGTTGGTTTGATTTCCTTTAACAGTCGGCAAGACAGGGAGAATGCTTGGAAGACGTGCAGGCCGGTCCGGACGATCGGGAGTTGCCGATAGACTTGGTGGGGGTCAACGGTCTCAGGTATCCGATAACCGTGCGGGATAAGGCCCGCCGCCGGCAGATGACGGTGGCGGAGATGTCCCTGTCGGTGGGTTTGCCCCAGCATTTCAAAGGAACCCACATGAGCCGGTTCATCGAGGTGGTGCATGAACACCGGGATCAAGTGGACATGGAGACGCTTCCGGCCATCATCCGGCGGCTGCGGGAACGCCTCAAGGCCGAGCGGGCGAGGATAGAGGTCCGCTTTCCCTATTTCATCGAGCGGCGGGCGCCGGTTACCGGGGCGGTGTCGCTCATGTCCTACGATTGCCGATTCCTGGCGGAGGTGAACGGGAGAGGGGATGATTTCCTGGTCGGGGTTCGGGTACCCGTTTCCACCCTTTGCCCCTGTTCCCGGGCGATTTCCGATTATGGAGCCCATAACCAGCGGGGGTATGTGGACATTGAGGTCAGGGCGGAACGGGGATCCGGCGGACTTCCCCGGATGATCTGGATTGAGGAGTTGGCCGCCGTGGGGGAGGAATCGGGTTCGGCGCCGGTTTTCCCGTTGCTGAAGCGCGAGGACGAGAGGCATTTGACCATGCGCGCCTACGACAATCCGGTTTTCGTCGAGGATGTGGTCCGGCGGGTGGTGGTGGAATTGCGCCGGGATTTCCGGGTCGCCTGGCTGGGGGTGCGGGCCGAAACCATGGAAAGCATCCATGATCACAATGCCTTCGCCCATATTGTCTGGCGCCGCCGGAACGGAGAAGGGGAGGGGGAATATCCATGAACCGGGAACGCGCCGAGGTCGAGGGGCGGACGGGGGGGCGCGGTCATTTGGGCATTTTTTTCCGTTGTTGCCACGTCTACGGCTATATTTATAGAAACCGGGCCGGTACCGCTTACAGCGGTTTTTGTCCCCGTTGTCTGGGCAAAGTGGAAGTTAAGATAAGCCGGGACGGGACCGGTTCGGACCAACGGATCTTCCAGGCCGGTTAAACCGGCTATTTGTCCGCCGGCAAGGGAGGATGGATAAAGCCAAATGGGGAAAAACTGGCGCATACCCAGGCGTTCCCGTCTTTGCGCCCGTTCCGGGGTGGCGCTGGACGGTTCCCGGCCTTTTTTTTCAGCCCTGCTGGAGGACAAGGGTTCCTTCAGACGGATGGATTTTTCCTCCGAGGCTTGGTTGGAGGTGGCCAGGGAGGATTTTCATTCTTATTGGAAAAACAAGGGCGGGGGGGGTGTTCCCAAGCCGGCGCCGATTGATTTTAGCCGCCTCCAGGATATTTTCGAGGGACTGGAAGGGGCGGACGATCCGGATAGCCGCCTGCTCCGTTACCTGCTGGCCCTGATTCTGGTGCGGCGAAGACGGCTAGGACTCACGGGTTCGAACCGCGATTCGGGGGAGGAACGCCTGGTGCTGAGGGACCGCCGCAATGGCGGCCGAATCCTGGAGGTGAGCGTCCCCGAGGCGGACCGGGAAGAATTGGAAAAGGCCAGGAAAAAGTTGATTCTGCTTCTCGCGGGCGAAGAGCGGGATCCGGAGGAAGGTGGAGAGAACGAGCCGCGGCAATGAGGCTATACCCAATCAGCGCCAGGGAAAAGTCTTTTCCCCGTTCCCCACTTTCCGCCTCCCGGATATTCCCCTCCCGCCCGACGAAGGTTACCCGCCGATCCGTTCTGTAAACGCCTGGATAACAATCTGCCGCATTTTCCATGACTTTTGGTACGGTTGCCCGATTTTGCGGAATCATCGGCAAAATCGGGGACGGTTAAATTATCTGTTCGGCATGAAGCCGCCGGTCATCCGCCCGATTGTTCGATTAAGAATTACCCACATCCATATTTCAAGGGGCGAAATCAATTTTCGCATAAGTCCGCTCGCAAATTACACCTATGAATTTTTAAGGATTTGCGGCAGAAAGTACTTGACATGGAGTTGACTCCAGCCGGTACAATTCGGAATATACTCAAGCGCGCATGGTTTTCGGTTGTTCTTGTTCCCCAACCCTTGCGCGCGCTTGGGGCTTGGGATAGACGGTTGTCCGAAAGCCAAAACGCTTTCGCCATAACAGGAGATGCATTTGTACATGTGGCTTCAATTTTAATAACGTCGCCGCTGATAGGGAAAAAAGCGAAAAAGTAACAGCATGGGTAAGCGCTTTGAAGCGTTAAATTATTATATATCGCCCGATGCCGTTCATCGTTGGATGATATCATGATGCTTGGGATTTCGCATGAGACATTTTTTCGAGGAAGAAAATGACCATAGCCGAAGTGAGCAAGTACTATGAATTATCGATAGATACCTTGCGTTACTATGAGCGTGCCGGCTTGATTCCGCCGGTGAGGCGGGGCAAGGGCGGCATGAGGGATTATAGCGATAAGGATATAGAATGGGTCGGATTCATCAAATGCATGCGGATAGCGAACATTCCCATTGAAGTTTTGGTTAAGTATGTGAACCTTTTTAAGGAAGGGAAAAGTACGCAGGAAGACCGAAAATCACTCCTTAAGGAACAACGGGACCAACTGGCGGAACAGATAGCCAAGCTGCAAAAAATACTGAAAAAGCTTGATTACAAGATAGCGAACTATGGCACCGTTGTTTTATCGGCGGAAAAGAAATTGGTTTGGTGAAAAGAAAAATGGGGTGTTATGAGCCTATCCCATTGAGCGGTTTTCGTTTTCGCGGTTGCCGACCGCATAAAGCATATATTTGATGATTGCATGCTGTTTTTACGCTTTCAAAAACGTCCGCAAGGCAAGTTACGTACCCGGACAAGGAAGGATGGTAAAATGAAAAAACCATTTTTCATCGGTATTGGTTTGATGTTGGTCGGCGGTTTTTCAGCAATGGCGCAAGAAGTCACCATCGACATGCGGTACAATGTCCTTAGACCGGATCCGGCAAGAAATTATCTCAATTGGTCAATTGACGGCCGAAATATAAAGGATTCTTTGGACGCGACAACCGGCGCGAGCAAGGCGCGATCAACCAGGGAACTTGACGATCTCCGGTACGACTCGCCGGAGACCAGAAAATATGCAATTCCGGTTGCGCTTCGGCAGTTGTTGTTGTTCCCGATATGCCCGGAAAGGTACACGAATCTTTTTCATTTAACGGTACTTGAGGAAGGCCAAAGGCTTGTCATCCGTTTTATATTGAATGGTACGGCATATCAAATCCTGAGTGACGACAGAAGAGAAATTGCCTTGAAAAAAGCCTTTTTCAAGGCACCTGAAATAGCCGTGGACAATTCACTCTCGCCCGTCGTTTTGCGGTCCCAATACCTATTGCCCGGCGGCAGGGCCACGGATTGGAATTCCCTAGATTGGAACAAAATCCAGTGGAGGCCGGATACCGCCGATGCCGGTGCAAGCCGTAAATACAAGGGGATATTGACCGCCGGATATGCTGACGGTGTTTTAACCGTCAAGGGAGGATTAACGCAGGAATAAAGGAACGGACTATCCATATCTCTTTACGGATCGCCGTTTCGCAGCGGACAGCTTGCCGCATTAGCGCCGTCTTCGCAACCGTCAGTCCTCCCGGATAGCAATCCCGGAGAAGGCCAGGGGAGGGCAGTTGTTGTCGTCGACCAGGGCGATAACCGGGTTATGGCCGGCGCACAGGCTGATCACCGGCTTTTCCCCGAGTTCGCGGTTGACTTGAATCCAGATGCGGTTTTTCCCGATCAGTTTTATCTTGCGGATGGGAGCGCCGCCCTGGGCGTCGGCGATGCCGAAGGCGGGCATTTCCCCCGCCACCGGACGCAATTCCCCGGAAATGTGGGAAAATTCGACTATCGCCCGATCCCGCCTTCCCTCCTCCAGCCAGGCGTCGTGAAAATCGGGAAAGCGCCAGGCCGCGTCCTTTCCGTAAACCAGCCCCAAGGCGGAATTGGCCGCCCTTTCGCCAATCAGCAAATTGCCGGAGGCGGAATTGTGAATGCCGTCCGAGAGGGCGGCGTCGAGGGTGGGCACAACCGCAAGATAATCCAGGTCGTGTCCGGCGGCCCTCTGGGCTTCGCGCACCAGTCCCCAAAGATTGGCTTCTCCCGCCCTCGCCACTCCGACAACCCGGTTAAGCTGGCAGACCACCAGGGGCAGGCAAGGGGCCGCCAAGCCATTCCGAAGCCGCTCGACAAATTCCCGGAACCCGGTTCCGTAGCTTCTCGCCCAGCCTTCGCGGCGACAATCGGCTTCGCCCTGATACCAAACGCAACCGGCGACGGGACCGGGGGGTTCCTTCGGTTTTTCCAATTTTTGAATGGCACCGTCATGGAGGCTGAACTTGCTGAAATCATGCAGCGAGGAGGCAAGATGAACCAGATGGAGAAGATTGGCTAGGGCGGGGGGATTCCCGGTTTTTTTCCGATTATGCCAGACCTCGAGGGGGGAAGCTTCCCGGGCGGCGGGAATCAGGCCTATCGGCAGTCCGGTCGCCTTTCGAAGCCGGCGGGCGAAACTAAGCCAAGGGGAATGGCCGGCCGATCCCGGGGAAAAGAAATTGCCGTCCCGGATGGCGGTACTGTCGTGCAAGGGATGGCTGGCCAATTCCCAGCGTTCGCTCAGGCGAAAAAGATGTACGCCAAGCTCCGGAGGATCGTCGACAAAGCCGCGCCCGAAACCCAGGGCGTTGTCGTCGCCGGCGATAATCCAGAGATCGCCCACGCCCAAATAATGGATTTGATCCCCGGCGAGCCGCCAGGGATCGTCATCCAACCTGAGGCGCGTTTCCAATCGGTAGGGGCCGCCGGCCGGTACGTTCTCGATTACATGACGCCAGGTATGATTGGGGTTTGAATCGGCGTCGCTCCAATCAAGATTCCCGGTGACGGGACATTGCCGCGTCTCGTCAACCAGCCGCACTTCCACCTTGCCCAGGCGATCGCCTGGCGCGAGCCAAGTTCCCGCCAGCGGGATGTCGGCGGAATTGTCCAGGCGGCGCTGGATTATTTGCCAGTCCGCCGGCCCCTGGCCGATGCCAACTCCGATTAGACTTGCGCGTTTCATGGGCGAATCTCCGGCAATACACAACCTGCCCTAATTGCCGAAGACGCGGATTTTCTTTTACTTTAATTCCCCCAATACTACCGTCATCCCCTGGTTCCAGAGTTTCCCCCGGAAATTTTCAGATCATTCACATGCTTGAAATAGGCATGGGTTTCCGACACCACCACCCCCGAAAGGGCAATCAGGGCGATAAGGTTGGGAAACGCCATGAGTCCGTTGGTGATGTCCGCCACCAGCCAAACCACGTCCAGGGGAAGGAACGGGCCGATTCCCACCACAATCACCCAGCCTATGCGGTAGGGAAGGGTGGATTTTACCCCGAACAGGTACGACATGCAGCGCTCGCCGTAGTAAGCCCAGCCCAGGATGGTGGTGGAGGCGAAAAGCACCAGGCAGATGGTCATGATATAGGAGCCGGAAAGCGGGTAGACGTCGGCCCAGGCCGCCTGGGTCATTTGCGCCCCCCTAAGGGTCCCGGTCCAGGCTCCGGTCAGGAGTAGCGACAAGCCGGTGATGGAACAAATTACGATGGTGTCGAGAAAGGTGCCGGTCATTGATATAAGCCCTTGCTCGGCCGGCCATTTGGTGGTGGCGGCGGCGGAGGCGATGGGGGCGGAGCCGAGGCCGGCCTCATTCGAGAAAATGCCGCGGGCCACTCCGTTGCGAATGGCGTTGGCGAAAGCGGCGCCGCCAAAACCTCCGATGGCGGCCTGGCCGGTGAAGGCGCTGGCCAGGATCAAATCGAAGATGGCCGGAACCCTGTCTATGTGATACAGAATGATGCCGCTTCCGAAAATGAAGTACAACACCGCCATCAGCGGCACCACCTTGGAGGAAACCACCGCTATCGACTTCAAGCCTCCCAAAATGGTAACCGCGACCAGCAGGGTAAGAATGGCGGCGCAGAGTTCCCGGCTGATCCCGAAGGAGGAATTGCAGGCGTCAATCACCGAATTGGCCTGGGTGGTGGTCCCGATGCCGAGGATGCCGGCCGAAGCCCCGAAAAAGGCGAAAAGTTTGGCCAAGGGAGTGAATTTGGTTCCCATTCCCAATTCAATGTAGCGCATGGGCCCGCCGGAAATTTCGCCTTTGTCGTCGGTTATCCGGTATTTGATTGAAAGCAGCCCTTCGGCGTACTTGGTGGCGATCCCCAGAAAGGCGGCCAGCCACATCCAGAACATGGCGCCCGGTCCGCCGGCGGCTATGGCGGTGGCCACCCCCACGATATTGCCGGTTCCCACCGTGGCCGCCAAGGCGGTGCACAACGATTTGAAGCTGGTCACGTCTCCTTCGCCTTCATTGGGGGCGGTGAAAATCAGCTTCAAGGCCATCGGCAATCTGGTTATCTGCAGCAAATCCAATCTCAGGGTCAACAGCAACCCCGTTCCCATGAGCAGGATCAGCATGGGAGCGCCCCAAATGACGCTATCTATCTGATCCAGCCAATCCATCACCACCTTCATATCCATAATTTTCTCCCCTTGGGTGACGCCGGGAATAACCCCGACTGAGCTTGCATTTAATTATAGCGGAAAACAGCCAATCAAGGCAACTAGGAAAAATTTTATATTGATACACTATATACCACAAAATGAACGCAACATAAGACTTATTATCGGACGTAGAAAGGCAGGGGGGAAACTGCCTTTTCCCCGGACAAACCGCCCGCGGCCATTGGGGTTTATTCATCTTGCGCTGTCATGGCCTTCATGGTATACTGATGAAAATTTTGTCTTTGCCCGGAAAAATGTCGATCGCCGGAGAATCGGAAAGGAATCGAAGATGGGAATATTTGGCGCCATCAAGGAAAAGGCTTTTGGTCAATTTATTGATGTCATCGAATGGGTGGACGACGCCAGGAATACCCTGGTCTGGAAATTTCCCCGGGGGGACAACGAAATCAAGAACGGGGCCCAGCTTATCGTCCGGGAAAGCCAAGCCGCCGTTTTTCTGCACGAGGGCGAATTGGGGGACGTCTACAAACCCGGGCGCGTCGAACTTTCCACCAATAACATTCCCATCCTCACCACCTTGAAAAGTTGGCGTTACGCCTTCAATTCCCCTTTCAAGGCCGACGTTTATTTTGTCAACACCAGGCAGTTCACCGATCAGAAATGGGGAACCGCGAATCCCATCATGCTCCGGGACGCCGAATTCGGCCCGGTCCGCCTGCGCGCTTTCGGCTCTTACGCCTTTTCCGTGGCCGATCCCGGCAAGTTCGTTTTCACCCTTTCGGGCACCAATCCCGTTCTGGTTTCCGAAGACATCTCCGGCCAACTGCGAAACATCCTGGTCAGCCGCTTCGCCGACGCCCTGGGCGAAGCCAAGATTCCCGCCTTGGATCTGGCCGCCAACTACAACGAGATGGGCGATTATCTTCGAAATCTTCTCCAAAAGGATTTCGACGAATACGGAGTCGCCCTCAACAAGTTCCTGGTCGAAAACATCAGCCTCCCTCCCGAGGTGGAACAAGCGCTCGACAAGAGAACCCAAATGGGGATCCTCGGCGACCTGAACAAATACACCCAGTTCCAGGCCGCCACCGCCCTGGGGGATGCCGCCAAAAATCCCGGCGCCGCCGGCAATATGATGGGGATGCTGGCCGGGGTCAATCTCGGAGGGGTAATGGGCGGCAATCTTCAATCCGCTTTCACCCCGGCCCAGGCTCCGACCCCCCCGGCCGGGGTTCCCCCGCCCCTGCCGGGGACTTCCCCCTGGTTTGCCGGAATAAACGGCAAACAGGAAGGCCCCCTGGACGCCGCCGCCCTTGCCGCCAAGTCGGCGGCCGGGGGGATTACCCGCGACACCCTGATGTGGCGGCAAGGGATGCGGGATTGGCAAAAAGCGGGTGAAATTGGCGAACTGACGGAACTTTTCGCCAACGTCCCTCCCCCGCTGCCGCCGGCTTGAGGAAATACCCGGCATGCCTGGAATCGAAGACAAATCCACCGGG
Source organism: Planctomycetota bacterium (assembly GCA_031269935.1). Taxonomy (GTDB): domain Bacteria; phylum Planctomycetota; class SZUA-567; order SZUA-567; family SZUA-567; genus JAJBSZ01. The sequence goes on along the minus strand of JAISYL010000177.1, from coordinate 29,954 downwards.
AAGGAGGAACGGGACAACGGCGATTCCCGGGTTCGGCAATTTCCCTGCTCCAATTGCGGCGGCTCCCTGCTGTTCCATCCCGGCGCCACCAGCCTTAAATGCCCATATTGCGGAACCGAAAATACGATTGCGCTCAATTTGCGGGAATCCTCCTACCTGAAGGAAAACGATTTCCTTGCCGCCATGGAGGAGGAGGAAAAAAAAAGCGGAGAAACCGCCCCGTCCGCCGATTCCGTTTCCTGCCGCGGTTGCGGCGCGGTCGTCAGCCTCGGGAACCAACGAAGTTCCGATTGCTGCCCCTATTGCGGCAATCCCCTGTCCACGCAGAACCGGAATTCATTTCGCCTGAACGTACAGGCGGTTTTGCCCTTCGCCGTCGATTCCGAAAAGGCGTTGACGGCCTACCGCGAATGGATAGCCACCCGCTGGTTCGCCCCCAATGACTTCCGGCTTCGGGCCACCCGTTCCGAAACCATGAACGGCCTCTATATGCCGTATTGGACCTATGACGCCCGGACCAACACCCGCTATTCCGGCCAGCGGGGAGACGCATACTATGAAACGCGGATGGTGATGGTCGAGCATAACGGCAAACGCGGCCTGGAACCCCGCCAGATTCGCAAAATACGCTGGACCCGAGTTTCCGGGGAGGTCGAGATTTTTTTCGACGACATCCTTATTCCGGCTTCTAAATCGCTTCCCGAACACTTGCAAAACAAGCTGGAACCCTGGAATCTCGACAAACTGCTTCCTTTCAAGGAGGAGTTCCTGGCCGGTTTTGTCACCGAAAGCTATCAGGTTGGGATCAAGGACGGTTTTAAGGCGGCCCAACTCCGGGTCGGGCCGGAAATCGGAGAAGCCGTCCGAAGGGATATCGGCGGGGACGAACAGCGAATAGAATCCTCGGACACCAGCTATTCCAACGTTACTTACAAGCATATTTTGTTGCCGGTCTGGCTTTCGGCCTACGCCTACGGAGGTTCAATCTATCGGTTCATGATTAACGCCCAGACCGGGGAGGCGATTGGCGATCGTCCTTGGAGCGTCTGGAAAATCGCCTTCGCCGTTCTGGCGGCCGGAGCGGCGGTCGCCGCCTTGGGGTATTATCTAATTAATTCGGGAGGAGCCATATGACGCTGACTGGAAAAGAATACCGGGCGGTGGTGCTGTCGGACAAAAAAAAGGTTTCGGTGGAAACCCGCGAGGCGCCGTCCCTGGAACCTGGTTGGGTTCGAGTGGCCCTGGCGGCCGGCGGCATTTGCGGGAGCGACCTGCATTATTACAAGGAGTTCGCCAATGTCGGCTATCCCCTGAAAAATCCCGTGGTCATGGGCCACGAGGCTTCCGGAACCATCGCGGAAGTCGGGCCCGGGGTGGAAGGCTTGCGGCCGGGAGACAAGGTGGCGGTGAACCCGGTGATGAACTGCGGCTTTTGCCCGGCCTGCCAGCGGGGAGAAGCCAATCTTTGCGTCAAGAAACGTTTTCCCTGTTCAGCCATGATTTATCCCCATGTCGACGGATTCTTCCGGGAATATTTTGAAACCCAAGCCCGTTTGTGCCTGAAGGTCCCGGAGAGTACCGATCTTTACCGGCTGGCCTTCGCCGAACCCTTGGCCTGTACCCTTCACGCCGTTTTGAAACTGGGCAACCTGGCCGGGAAAAAAGTGCTGGTCACCGGTTCCGGTCCCATCGGCGTCTTGGCGGCGTCGGCGGTCCGGGCGGTCGGCGCCGGTTTTTTGATCGTCACCGACGTGGTGGACGAGCCTTTGGCGATAGCCAAGACCATGGGAGCCGACGCCGTCCTGAACACCAAGGAAAAGAAATTGGCGGAGGCCCTGGCGGAGATTGGCCCGGTGGATGCGGCCATAGAGGCTTCCGGCGCCGTACCCGCCCTGCTCGACTGTCTTGAGGCGCTTCGCAAGGGAGGAACCATGGCGCAACTCGGGACAACGCCCTCGGGAGGTCTTTCCGTTCCCTGGATCTATTTTCAGTCCAAGGAAATAAATGTTCTTGGCTCCAGCCAGTTCAACCAGGAATATGCAATCGCCGTCAACCTGATCCAGACCGGGCGCATCGATCCGCAACCCCTTCTGAGTCGGCAATTCAAATTCGAGGAGGCGGATCAGGCCTTCGCCACCGCCGGGGATCGCCATGTTTGCATGAAAGCCCAATTCATACCTTGATGGCCGCGGAGAAGCCGCCTTGCCTTCGCGAAGGCAAGGACTTCCGGCGCATATTCAGGAATGTTACCCAAAAAACAAGGAGTCCCCGTATGAAAAGATATTTCGACTGGTTGGCGAAGGAAACCCCAACCCGTTGGTGGCACGATTCGGCTATACCGGCGGAAATCCTGGCCGCCCGCGAGCTAGGAGCCCTCGGAGTCACCACCAATCCGGTTCTCACCTATAAAAGTTTCCTGGCCGTTCCCGACTTCTGGAAGGACAAGGTGGCGGCCATCCCGGCCGGCCTGGAATTCGAGGAGCGGGCGGAAGCGCTTTTGAGGTTGGTCGCGGTCTTCGCCGCCGATCGGTTCCGGGACGTATTTGAAGCGAGCGGAGGCCGCCACGGCCTCGCCCTGGGCCAGTTGAATCCGGCCCGGGCCGGCGACGCCGAGGGCATGTTGACCCAGGCCCGGCGATATCACGGCTGGGCTCCGAACCTGGCCATAAAATTGCCGGCCACCCGTTCCGGAATCGAAGTGGTCGAATGCCTGGCGGAAGAGGGGATTCCGATTTGCGCCACCATTAACGTCTCGGTTGCCCAGGCCGTGTCGGTGGCCGAAGCCTACGAAAAGGGGGCCAAAAAGGCGGAAGCGGCCGGGCGGACCCCTCCCCTTTGCCTAGTGGTTCAACAGGTCGGCCGGGTGGACGATTATATCCGTGACATCGCCAGGGACGCCAAATCGGACGTGCGCGAAGAGGACGTCAGGCTTTCCGGCCTAGCCATGGCCAAGCGTACCTACCGGATCTTCCGGGAAAGGAACTATCGGGCCGTCATCATGCCGGCCGGCCTTAGGGGTACCTACCATGTTACCGAGTTGGCCGGCGGAGCCTTCACCTTTTCAATTCATCCGCGGGTGCAGAAAATGATTCTGGAGACGGACCTGAAGGAAGAGGAACGGGTGGATGCGCCCATCGGCGAGGATGTGCTGGACCGGTTGCTGAAATTGAGGGAATTCCGCAAAGCCTACGAGCCGGATGGGCTTGCCCCCGACGAATATATCGCTTTCGGAGTGGTGCAGAAGCTTTTGTCCCAATTCGCGGAAACCGGCTGGGCTCCGCTGGAGGTTTACGCTTCCGACAAGTTGTCTTCGCGTTGGACATGAGACCGGATCTTTTCCTATCAGGAGAAAGACATGGGGCTTGACAATCGGGTGGCGCTGGTGACCGGCGCCGCCAAGGGGATCGGTTTCGCCATAGCCGAACGGCTGGCCAGGGACGGGGCCCGAGTGACGCTGGCCGACGTCAACGCCGAACTGGCGGGAATTTCGGCGGAAAAACTGGTGAAGGGGGGATTCGAGGCGTACGGCGTCGGCGCCGACGTTTCCAGGCTTCCCGAAGTCAAGGACATGATAGGCAGGACGGTGGATCGTTTCGGCCAATTGGATATCGTGGTCAACAACGCCGGGATACTGCGCTCAACCCGCTTGGAGGAGATTGCCCCGGAAGAATGGGACTTGGTGCTGGCGGTGAATCTGCGAAGCGTTTTCCTGGTTAGCCAGCAGGCCATTCCCCATCTTAAAAAAAGCGCCGCCCCCAGAATCATAAACATGTCGTCGAATTCCGGGCGCATGGGCGGATTCGAATCGAGCGTGTCCTATGCCGCCTCCAAGGGCGGGGTGATAGCCCTGACTTATGCCCTGGCCGGGCAGTTGGCCAAATTCAAAATCACCGTCAATGCCATATGCCCCGGTACCACCGACACCGATATCTTGAAGGATTATACCCCGGAGGCGAGGGAGCGGCTCAGGCAACGGATCCCGCTGGGCCGTCTGGGAGTCCCGGCCGATATCGCGGCCGCGGCCTCCTATCTCGCCGCTTCCGAATCCGGCTTCGTCACCGGGCTGATGCTTGACATAAACGGCGGCATGTATTTTGGCTAGGAGACTGTTGACAAATTGCCGTTTCGCCCGGGGTTACCGCGTCAAAAGCCGCTTCCCGGATGATTTTTATCCCTGACCGCCGGACAAAAATCATCCCGCCGGCGTCTTTTTCCTTGCCTATCCGGACGATCCGGCAATTTGTCAACCGGCTCCCAGCCGGGTTCGCGGGCGGCCAGGAGGGGAAATGAGTTTTGTTTGCGGCCTAGTCGGCCTGCCGGGAGTGGGCAAAACGACCATTTTTAACGCCATTACCGCCGCCGGAGCCGAAGGGTTCGGAGGGGACGAGGCCAATCGGGCCACGGTGTCGGTTCCCGACAACCGCATTGCCCCGCTGGCCGCCCTCTACAATACGGCGAAAACAATCCCCGCCCAGATGGAGGTGGTCGACATTCCCGGCCTCAAGGCCGGCTCCACCGCGGGGGGCGGCCGGGGTTCCCGGTTGCTGGCTCATATCAAGGATGTCGACGCCGTCATCCAGGTGGTGCGCTGCTTCGGCGATCCGGCCGTTTCCCCCGAATCCGGAACGCCCGATCCGGTTCGGGATGTTGAAACCATCGACCTGGAAATGGTGGCCGCCGATGTCCAGACGGTTCAAAACAAGATTGAACGCCTGTCCAAGAAGGCCAAATCGGGCGAGGCCGAAGCTAGGCGCGACCTCGCTTCGCTGGAAAAAATCGCCGAAGGCTTGAATTCGGGCCGGCCGGCCCGCAAGCTTTACCTTGACGAACGGGACCGAGCGGCCGTATTCGACTGCAATTTGGTGTCCCTCAAGCCGGTTCTCTATGTGGGAAACCTGAAATCGGTATCGGACTCCGCCAACCCCCGGGTCGCGGCGCTGGAGAGATTGGCCAAGTCCGAACAGGCTGAAATGGTATTGGTGGTCGGCAGGGACGAAGCCGAGATCGCCCGGCTTGATCCCGGGGACCGAAGGGTTTTCCTGGCCGAACTTGGATTGAACGAATCGTCGATGGAACGCCTGATCCGAGCCGCCTACAAAACAATCGGCCTAGTGAATTTCATCACCGCCGGACCCAAGGAGGTGCATGTCTGGACCTGCAAGGCCGGCTCCCTGGCGCCGCGGGCGGCGGGGAAAATCCATTCCGACATGGAAAAGGGATTCATCCGCATGGAAGTGATGACGGCCGATGATCTTTTGCGGCTCGGTTCCGAGGCGGCGGTGGCCAAGAGCGGCAAGAAGAGGATCGAGGGCAAGGATTACGTGGTGAAGGACGGCGACATCGTGGTGGTCCGCTTCAATAAATGACGAAAGCCCGCCGGTAGCCAGCAAACGCTTGAATGCCGCTTGGCGCCGGTTTTTCCCATAATCAAGGGGGGGTGGGCCGATATTTGCCTTTTTTTGGCGGCCCCCCGAACTCCATTCGCGGGAGAACGAAATGAAAGTGGTGACCGTTAACGGAAGTTCCAGGAAAAACGGCAATACCGCCCTCGCCCTCGACGTCGTCTCCGAAACGCTGAACCGGAACGGCATAAGTACGGAACGGATTGAGATCGGGGCCGCGGCCCTGCATGGCTGCCTGGGTTGCGGCTCCTGCCGGCAAAACCCCAACCGCCGTTGCATCCAGAATGACGATCCGCTGAACGGCTGGCTGGAAACCATGTTTTCCGCCGACGGCCTGGTTCTGGGCTCCCCGGTTTATTATGCCGGCGTCAACGGCTCGCTCAAGGCGTTTCTGGATCGAGCCTTTTTCGTGGCCAGCGCCAATGGCGGCCTTTTCCGCCACAAGGTGGGAGCCGGCATAGTCGCGGTTCGCCGGGCCGGCGCCGCCACCGCCCTGGATCAACTGAACAAGTTTTTCGGAATTTCCGAAATGTTCATCCCCGGCAGCAATTATTGGAGCATGGTTTACGGGATGGCTCCGGGGGAAGTTGCCGGCGATTGCGAAGGGATGCAATGCCTCCGGGTGCTTGCCGCCAATCTTGCCTGGCTACTCAAAATCATCGACAACTGCCGAAACACCCTTCCCCCCCCGGAATTTCAAAAGAAAGTGATGACCAACTTCATCCGTTGACGGTCGGGGTCTGGAAATAATTGGCTTTTACATCGGGGCGCGGCCCCGCGGGGCGTTTTCATGCCGAAGCCGTGGATTTTATTTATTTCCGCGTACTTGGGCTGAAGCCATTTTGAATTTCGGTTTCATCGGCGCCGGCTTGAAACCTCCGTAGCGGTTTCTGGCCGGCACGACCAGACGGCGAAAAAAGGAAAATACATCCATGTCCGACCCAATCCCCCCGAACTTGGCCGACCGCCTCCCCAAGCACTATTCCCCCTCCGAGGTGGAGCCGCGCCGGCTTCAGGACTGGCTGGATTCGAACGCGTTCCATTCGGTTCCCGATTCGGGACGCCATCCGTACGCCATCGTCATCCCGCCCCCGAACGTCACCGGAATCCTGCACATGGGCCACGCCCTGAACAACACCCTCCAGGATATTCTCATCCGCCACGCCAGGATGCGCGGACTGGAAACCCTTTGGATGCCGGGCACCGACCACGCCGGCATAGCCACCCAGAACGTGGTGGAGCGTTCCCTGGCGGATGAAGGCCTGCACCGCAACGCCATCGGCCGGGAGAAATTCGTTCGGCGGGTTTGGGAATGGCGGGAAAAATACGGTTCCACCATAATCACCCAGTTGAAGCGACTCGGCTGTTCGTGCGATTGGGAGCGCGAACGCTTCACCATGGACGATGGCCTGTCCCGCGCCGTCCGCGAAGTGTTCGTCAGCCTTTACCGGGAGGGACTGATCTACCGCGGCCGCCGCCTCATAAACTGGTGCGTTCGTTGCCATACCGCCCTGTCGGATGACGAGGTGGAACATGTGGAACGCGAAGGCAAACTTTGGCACATCCGTTACCGGTTGAAAAACGGGCGGGGAAGCGTCGTGGTGGCCACCACCCGCCCGGAAACCATGCCGGGGGACACCGCCGTCGCCGTCCATCCGGATGACGCCCGCTACCGCAACCTGGTGGGGCAGACGGCGATTCTGCCCATAATGAACCGGGAGATTCCCGTAATCGCCGACGCCATGGTCGATCCCGGGTTTGGTTCCGGGGTGTTGAAGATAACTCCCGCCCATGATCCCAACGATTTCGAGGTTGGCTTGCGCCATGATCTGGAACAAATAACCGTCATCGGCCCGGACGGCATGATGACCGCCGCCGCCGGCAAGTATTCCCGCCTGGATCGTTTTCGGGCCCGCGACAAGATCCTGGAGGATTTGGCGGAACTGAAGGCCATTGCGCAAACGGTGGAGCACCGCCACGCGGTGGGTCAATGTTACCGTTGCGATTCCCCCGTCGAGCCCTTTCTTTCGGAACAATGGTTCGTACGCATGCGCCCGCTGGCGGACAAGGCCATCCAGGCCTCCAAGGAAGGCAAATTGAAATTCACTCCCTCCCGCTGGGAGCGCGTTTATCTTTCCTGGCTGGAAAATGTCCGCGATTGGTGCATTTCCCGCCAGATTTGGTGGGGACACCGCATTCCGGTCTGGTATTGCGGCCAATGCCATGAAATGATTGCCGCCCTCGAGGCTCCCGCGGCCTGCGGCAAGTGCGGTTCGCCCAATCTTGTCCAGGACCCGGATGTTCTCGACACCTGGTTCAGTTCCGCCCTTTGGCCGTTCTCCACCCTGGGCTGGCCCGACAAGACTCCGGAACTCGACTTCTATTACCCCACCGAGGTTCTGGTCACCGCCCGGGACATAATTTATTTTTGGGTGGCCAGGATGATGATGATGGGACTTCACTTCATGGGCGAAGTCCCCTTCCGCCAGGTTTACATCAATGGAACCATCCTGGACGAAAACGGGGCCAGAATGTCGAAAACGAAGGAAAACGGCATTGATCCGCTGGTGATGATCCAGGGGGGAAAGCAGCGGCGCTTCGGAAAGGAATACGCCTACGACAGCTATGGCGCCGATTCGGTGCGTTATACCCTCTGCACCCTCACCACCGACGGGCAGGATATCAAGCTCGCTCCCTCCCGCTTTGAAATGGGCCGCAATTTCATCAACAAGATGTGGAACGCCAGCCGGTTTGTTCTTATCCGCCTGTCCGAAACGCCGGCCGGAGGGGATATGCCGAAGGCTTCCGACTTGTCCCTGGCCGATCGCTGGATACTTTCCCGCCTGGCGGCGTGCGTCGCCGGGGCGAGCGGCCAATTGGAGGCTTTTCGTTTCCATGAATACGCGAGAACCGTCTATGAATTCGCCTGGGGGGATTTTTGCGACTGGTATTTGGAAATGGCCAAGCCTTACCTGAACCAGGGCGGCCCCGCCGCCGGCGTCACCGCCGGAATACTTGCCTGGACGCTTGACAATATCCTGCGGGTCCTGCATCCGGCCACGCCTTTTTTCACCGAGGAGGTTTGGCGGTTGCTTGCCGAAGTGGCGCCCGCCCGGGGCTTGGAGGACATCCGGCCGGCGGAACCCCTGCTTATCCGCGCCTCCTGGCCGGATTGCGAGGCCGCCTCGCGCTGGAGGGATCCGGCGATTGAACGCGACATGGACAGGGCCATGAACATCGTCCGGGCGGTACGAAACATCCGGGCGAAGTTCAACCTGCCGCCGAAATTGCGGTTGGCCGTACTGGTGAGCGCGGCCAAGGCCGATTATCTGGAAAGCGTCGTTCCTTTGGGGATGATGATTCGCGACCAGGCCGGCGTAGAGTCCCTTGATTTCGGCGTGAATCTGGAAAAACCCCGTCAAACCGCCACCGAGATTATCGACGGAGCCCAGGTGTATGCGCCTCTGTCCGGTCTCATGAACGTGGAAGTCGAGCGGTTGCGCATTGAAAAGGAGCTCTCCAAAAGGCTGCGGGGCCGCGATGATCTCAATCGCAAGCTGCACAACCTCGAGTTTCTGGGGAAAGCCCCGGCGGAAGTGGTTGAACGGGAAAAGGCGCGGCTGGGCGAACTCATGCGGCAAGCCGGGGAATTGACCGAACTCAGGGACAGCCTGGAGAGTTAAATGAAAAAGGAGGCGTATCCGGTCTTTCCGAACGGCGAATCCGCCCTGAATACCAGAATCTTTCGAATGACCGGGAGGGAAAAGAGGGTGTATGTTTTCGGCCATCGCAACCCCGACACCGACTCGGTGGTATCGGCCGCGGCCTACGCCGGATTGAAGCGGGCGCAAGGGATGGAAAATTGCTTCGCCGCCCGGGCCGGAAAGACGTCGCCCCAGATTGACTATGTTTTCAACCGTTTTAAAACCCCGCTTCCGGAGTTCATCCCGGATTTGCTTCCCAAGGTCGAGTATTATTACAATCCGCATTGCAAAACGATAAATCGCGACATGTCGGTGTGGGACGCCATGGGCATTCTGCAAACCAGCGAAACTTCGGCCCTGCCCGTGGTGGATTCGGAGGGCCGCTACGAAGCCCTGCTGCATTACCGTTTTTTCGCGCAAAACATCATTAGGTTAAGCAATCCCCGGCAAAAAACGGCTATCCGGACCAGCATCAATCTTTTGGCCTCGGTTTTGCACGCCCAGACCCTGGTGCTGGACCGGGCCGACGAAATCAGCAAAAGCCCCATCGTCATCGCCTCGGCCAAGTTTGAAACTTTCAAGACCCTGTTAGCCACCTATCCGCCCGAAAACACCATCGTCATAACCGGCAATCGGGAGGAAATCCATAATTTCGCCATTGAAAGCGGGGTTCGCGCCCTAGTGATCACCAATGGCGACATGCCCGGCCGGCCGTGCCGGGAGTTGGCGGAAAGGAAGGGGATTTCGATATTGATAAGCCCATACGACACTTCCTCGACCACCATGCTCCTCATTTATTCCATGCCGGTTTCCGCCATGGCGAACGCGGACGTCAAGCCGATCCTGAGGAGCGACGCCCTGCGTAAAATCGCCCCCGCCTTGGCCAACGCCCCCGGCAAATCCCTGCCGGTGGTTGATGACGACCGGGTGGTGGTGGGGGTGCTGTCGGAAAGCGATCTTTACCACGATCCCAGCATTGAAATAATCATGGTCGATCACAACGAGGCGTCCCAGGCGGTGGAAGGCGTCGAGAATTACCGGATCCTGGAAATCATCGATCACCACCGGCTGGGGGCGATGCATACGCGCCATCCCATTACTTTCATCAACAAGCCGGTGGGGGCCACCAGCACCATTATCGCCGGCCTTTACCGGGAAAACCACATTCCCCTGACCGCCAAAATGGCCTCGCTTCTTCTTTGCGGCATCCTTGCCGACACCCTGGTCCTCCAGTCGTCGACCACCACCGCCGCGGACCGGGAAATGTCCGAGGATCTGGCCAACATCGCCAATCTCGAGATCTCGGCCCTGGGGGGGGATCTGATGCTGGCGGCGTCAAACATGTCCGGGCTTCCCGCCGGGGAATTGGTTCGCCAGGACATGAAAATATACAACGAATGCGGCCAGCGCTTCACCGTAAGCCAGATTGAGGTGGGGGATCCCGGAGAGGCGTTAAGCCGAAAGGACGAGTTCGTGGAGGCTCTTGAACGCGAAAGGACGGCGCATCAGGCGCTTTTTTCCGCCATCCTGATAACCGACATAACCTTGCTGACCAGCCTCATGATCCTGGCGGGAAAGCCGGATTTCGTTCAAGGAATCAATCTGCCCAGGCAGGAGGACGCGGTTTACCTCATGAAGGATGTGGTATCGCGAAAAAAGCAGCTCATGCCGATTCTTTGCGAATTGGTCGACGAATACGCCGGGAGGGGCGCCGTCCCCGGATCATAGCCACCTTCGCCACCGCAGGTACCGGATTGAGGCCACGGCGGTGAACAGCATGAGGGCAAGCGAGGCGAGATAACCGTATTCCCAGCCCAGTTCCGGCATATGGCGGAAATTCATCCCGTAAATCCCGGCGATTAGCAAGGGCGGGGAAAGTATCAGGGTGACCACCGAGAGCAGGCGGATCACCTTGGTTTCGTCCAGGTTTATCATGCCCAGGGCCGCGTCGAGATTAAAGGAAAGCTTGTTCATGAGGAACGACGCCTCGTCGGCTAGGGCGGTGAGATCGTTTTTGAGCGAATCCATGACGCCGGCCATGCCGCTCCGGCGTTCGACGGGGAGATGCGCCTTGGCGAAATTAAGCATCCGCTGGAGCGAGGCGATGCTTTCCCTGATGATCGACACCTCCACGCCCAAGGCCCCGATGCCCTTGATGACGGCGGCCAGATCATCGCCGCCGGGGGAAACGGTTTTCACCTCCGGCGAAGGCAGGAACAGCTTGGCGGTCAATTCTTCCAGGCGGCGCATGGACCTTTCCAGGCCGTCCGCCCGATCCGAGACCATTTCCTCCAGCAGCCCGAAGAAAACCGCCGTCGCCGAATTGATTTGCCGGTTTTTCGCCATTTCCGCGACCATTCTCTCGAAGGAGAAGAAATCGCAAAAACGGACGGTGATTAATAAATCATCCCTGAAAATGAAGGTGGCGGGACGGGTGGGGGGTAAACGTCCCTCCTCGGCCTTGGGTATCAGGCTGGCGATCATCACCAGGGAATCGCCGTCCTTGTAAAGGCGGTTGGAAAGCTCTATCTCCGCCATATCCTGGCGATCCGGAATGTCAATTCTCAGCGCCGCCCCGAGGGATTTCAACTCCCCGGCGTCGGGATTGATCGCGTCCAGCCAGAAACCGCGGGATTCCGTTTCCAGGGCGTCCGGGAAAAACGGGATCGCCGCCAGTCCCCCCGCTTCATCAAGGCCATGCCAGGTTATCATATTTCCTCAATAGCGGCCGAATTCCGAGTCGTCCAGGACAATGTGCTGACTTGGACGCACCATCCTGTCCCCATATTGGATTTTGCCCTCGCCCACGCGCAAATTGGCATCCGCAACCAGGGGTTTGCCCCCTGCCCCTCCCGGGCCGGACGGATTGGCGAATCCGCCTCCGGCCAGCCAATTAGGTTGGCGGTCATTGCCGAAATCCCCGGAAAATTCCAGATCGCCGGTTCCGGGATTCTGTCCGCCGAAATAGTTGTCGGACAACTGGTTGGTCTTCCAATCGTAGGAATCGGGCTTTTCCAGGAGATTGATGGGGGAATTGTCCGGAGCCGAATCGGCGAAGGGCGATTCATTGCGGTCAAGGACGGTAAAGAAGTTTTGATTGATTGAATTGAAATGGTTTTTCAGGGCGTTGATCTGCGACGTCAACATGACAACCGCGGAGGTCGACTGTTCGGCCACCCCGATAATGGAATTGTTGGCCGTATTCATCTGTCCCAATTCGCGATTGATGGACAAAATGCTGGACGCCTGTTCGGTGGAGGTGGCCGACGAGGCGGCGGAATAATCCGCCATGTGAATGGCGTCCTGGACAATATTGCCAAGTATTTCCTTGAGTTTGGATATATAGGCGCCGGCGTTCCCGATTCGTTCCGTAACGTCCTCGACCATGCTGGCCGTATCCTTGGCCGCCTTGGCGCTGCGTCCGGCCAGGTTTCGCACCTCGTCCGCCACCACGGCGAATCCCTTTCCCTGCCGCCCCGCCCTGGCCGCCTCCACCGCCGCGTTCAAGGCCAACAGATTGGTTTGAAAGGCGATGTCGTCAATCAATTTGACAATGCGGGCTATGCGGATGCCGGCTTCCTGGACATCGGTCATGGCCGAAAGCGCATTGGTGATTTCGCTGCCCGATCTTTCGGCCGCCTCCCTGGCCTGGGCCGCCAACTGGGTACCCTTGACCGCCGATTCGGCATTTCCCTGGATTTGGCCGCTTACCTGGTTCATGCCGGTGGAGATTGCGGAAAGCGAAGCGGCTTGCTCGGTCACGCTCTGGGAAAGATTCATGGACGAATTGGATAGCTTGGTGGCGTTTTCGGAAAGGCTTTCGACATTGCCGTCGATTTCCCGGAGCGCCGACTTCAGACTTATCAGGCTGGTCACATCGTGAAAAACCAACACCCGGGCTTGGGGGCCGGATGTTTCCTGGAAGGGAAGGCCATGCTCCAGGACCTTGAAGCCGCGGTTGCCGATTTTCAGGATGTTTTGGGAGGAAAACAAATCCCGGTTGGACGATTTCGTCCTCAATAGGTTCAACAACCGGGAATCGGCTTTTTTGCCAAGGGCGTCGTTTTTGTTGAGATTGAGCATATTCGCCGCGGGGGGATTGATCAATGCGTAACAGTCGTTGGCGTCGATAACCACGGCCGGGGACGCCATGGCGTCGACAAAATCGTGAACCCGGACCCCGCTCCCGCTGCTCAACAGGTAAATCGGGATTGAAAAAACGGCGGCGAATACGAAAACCAGGGCGGCCAGGTCTCCCCCGCCCCAGTTGCCCGCGGCCGACAAAAAGGGAATAACCAGAAAGGCCGCCAGCAGGGAAGCCAAAAGCTCCAATCCGAGGATGATGGAAAGACTCTTCAGCTTGGAGGATATCCTGCCCCTCATTTTAGCTCCATTCATGTCATTGGTCTCTTATTTCCGCCCCTGGACACAGCCTCATCGACATCCGGAGTCGGCCTGGATGAATCATTGCGCCGCCTCCAAGGCCTCGAGTTCCTCGTCGTGTAGAAGTTTTTCGGCGTTCAGAATTATTTTGACCTCGTCCCTGACCCGCCCCAGACCCTGGATGAAGCGATGCGCCATCCCTTTCTGAACCGACGGGGGGGGGGAAATCATTTCTGGAGGTATGTCGAGAACCTCGTTTACGGTGTCGACGATGACCCCGACCGGTATTTCATTCATATGGGTGATGATGATGCAGGTCCGTTCGTCGTAATCCTTGGGGGGTATTCCGAAACGCATCCGCAAATCCAGGGTGGGAATGATTTGGCCCCGCAGGTTTATCACCCCCTTGACGAATTCGGGAAGATCCGGAACTTCGGTTATCTTCTGGATGCTTATGATTTCCTTGACATGCCGGATCTCCAGCCCATAGTCCTCCACGTCCAGCCGGAAGGTGAGATATTTGTCCTTCTGGGTGTCGTCATCCTCGTCGTCATCCCCCCAGAAATCGTCCAGCATGGTTTGCCGCATCACCGTTTCCTCCCAACCGACCGGGCGCCTTCGGGGCGCCCGCGAAAAAAGGCCCGCCTAAACCGGAGTCGACTGGCGCGCCAATTTAACTATGGATCCGATGTCCAGAATCAGGCCAACCTCCCCGTCGCCCAGAATGGTGCAGCCGGACACCCCCCGGGACATCTTCAACCAGCCGGAAAGCCCCTTGATTACCGTTTCCTGCTGTCCGAGGAGTTCGTCCGCGAAAAGCGCCACCACATCCCCCTCCTCCCCCTCGACAATCATCAAAATGCCATCGCTCAACTCCCGGGATTTATGAACCCTGGAGAAGGTTTCGTTCAACATGACGATGGGAATGAGTTCGTCCCGGATTCGAACCATTTGCTGTCCGTCCGGGGTGGTGAATACCTGGGACAGGTCGGGCCGGATGGTCTCGCGGATGGAAAGAAGGGGAATGATGTACTGGGTCCCGCCGTAACTCACCAGCATGCCGTCGATGATGGCCAGGGTCAGGGGGATGCGCATCACCACGGCCAAACCTTCGCCGGGGCGGCTGCGGACATCTATTTTTCCCGACAATTTCTCAATATTCTTTTTTACCACGTCCATCCCGAAGCCCCGGCCGGAAATGTCGGTCACCTTGGCGGCGGTGGAAAATCCGGGCTCGAAAATAAAGTGGTACACCTGGTTGTCCGTCAACTCCGAACCGTCGCCGGAAACCAGGCCGCGGGAAACGGCCTTGTTGAGAATCGCTTCCCGATCCAGGCCGCGTCCGTCGTCGGTGACCACAATCCAAACCTCGCCACCCTCGTGATGTCCCTCTATGGTTACATTGCCGTGTTCCGGCTTGCCGAGGGCAACCCGCTCGGCCGGTGGTTCAATGCCGTGATCGATGGCGTTCCTGATGATGTGCACCAGGGGATCGGAAATGCGTTCAATGACGGTTCGATCAACCTCGGTCTCCTCCCCCAGCAGGATCAGGTCCACCTGCTTGCTCGCCTTGACGGAAAGATCATAGACCAATCGGGTCATCCGGCGGAAGGTGGGGGCGAGGGGAATCATTCGAACCGAGGTGGCCATGTCCTGGAGGGAATTGGTCACCCGGCGCAATTGGTGCACCGCCCGTTCCAGGGATTCGTTCTCGGCGTCCCACACCACCGGATGCCTAGTCACCATGGCCTCGGCGATAACCAACTCGCCCACCAAATCGAGTATGCCGTCCAGTTTGCGGAGATCCACCCTGATATCGTTCCGGCCGGAGATTTGATCCGAATTCTTGCGTCTGCGCATCGTATCGCTCTTGTCGTTGGAGGATTTGCCTTTCCCGATCCCGGCGTTGTCCGGGGACGGCGGCGGGGAGGAATTGATCCTCGCCGGCGGCGGGAGGGAGGCGGCCGGGGATTCGGGAGCGAGGGCGGCATCCATGTTGATGGCGCTTCGCCTGGGAGTGGCCATCAGGTTTTCCTGGTAGGAGGTTTTGCCTATCAACACCACCCTGGTCGTGTCATCCTTGTTGGGGTCTTTTCTTGGTTTTTTTTCGGCGCTTTCGCCGCCGGAGGGGGAAAGCGTATTTTTGGGCGCCGATTCCGGGGATTTTTTCTTTTCCCCGGACTGGCCGGCGTCGGTTACCGGGAGTTCGGCTTCGACGGTTTTAATCAATTTCTTCATGTCGGTGTCGGGCGAAGGAGGACGTACCCCCACGTCGGTCGCCCTTTTGGACGAACTGTATTCGTTCATCATGGCGATATAGGTGTCGGCTTCCGGAATACCGCCGGATCCCCCACAGGAATAATCGCGGACGCCCTCGCGAAGGATATCGATCATTTGCAGCAATCCGTCGAAGATCTGCGAATCAATGCCAAGCGAACGGGAGGTGTTTCTTTCCACCTCGGTTTCCATCCGATGGCTAAGGCGTTCCAAATCAACCAAATGCATCAAACCGCTATTGCCCTTGAAGCTATGGAGGAAACGCAGGGCGTCCCGGATGGATTCCTCCGAGGCGTCCGGATGTTGCTCGGCATAAAGAAACGCCTGTTCAATCTGTTCCAGCAATTCATTGGCTTCCGACACATAGCGGCCCGCGAATTCGGCCGGATCGACTTTTTTCGTCCCCGCCTGGGTTGAACGTATTACCCGGGCCGTATCGTGCGAACTTGAACCGCGGGAAATCGTTCCGGGGTGCGGGGTCGGGGTTTTTGCCTTCTCCGCCTTGGGCTGGGCCGGCATGGGGGTTGGCGGCGAGGCGGAAACGCCCGGGCTTGGATTGATCGTCGCCGGACCGGACGGGCGAACGCCGGTTATATCCGTGTTCATCCGCTGATCGGCGCTTAAATTGACCATGGACAGGTCGGTTTTGGTTTTTTTGACGGCGGCTATGGCATTGCGTATTTCAATTATGATATTTTCAAAACCGGCTTCATTTTTTGGCAGGCCGCTGGCTTCCTGTTCGAACAAGAACCGCAAGAAATCCACGGTTCGGCAAAGCAGATTTATGGTTTCCTGGGGTATTATTTTTTCGGAGTCCTTGCGGTAAAGTTCCAATAGGGTTTCGGCTTCATGCGTCAGTCGGGAAATGTCATCCAGACAAACAAAACCGGCGCTGCCTTTTATGGAATGAAAATGCCGGAAAACCCGGTTGACTATTTCGGTTCTGTCCGCGGCGGTGCCCATGCGGGAATATTCGATTAGCGAAGGTTCCACATCATCAAGAAGATCCGAGGCTTCCGATATGAAACTCTGCATCAGTTCTTCGGGAATATTGGCCATAACGCGATTCCGCCCCTGGAAAACATTCCATGTAAAAACCCGTTTCCGGCCGGTAAAGAACGGAAACAATGTATCTATCTACTGTTGATATATTAAGCGCAAGCGGGCGGACTGTCAAGCTTATACCGCGCCTGGGAAGGGTTTTAAGCCGGAGTGCGAACCTGGGCGGGTTGAGGGGACCCCTATAATGTCCGACTTTATACTCGCTCCCCCAAGTCCAAATCTTCGATTTGGACTTGGGGGAGCGAGTATAAACATAACGGTTGTTTCTTTACGCGATCCAACCATGAAACCTAAAATTGCGCGGCGGTTGCCCGTCGGGGGAGTTTCAAATGATCACACCGAGGTCAATTCCGCCACCACCCAATCATGCAGGGTGGTGGGGGGAATGTGTACATAATATTTGAGCCGCATGCGCTGCGCGGCTTTTTCCAGGGTCAGCGCCTGCTTGATTACCAGTTCGACCGCGGTTTTCCTTACCCGGTTGGTGAATCGGCCGGAAGGGAGCGCCAAGTGATCCATGGGCAGGGAAAAATGCTTTTGGCAATGCTCGCAGTAATGTTTGGAGTAAGTGACTTCCAGCACGGTGGGCCCGGAAATTCCCACTTCCCGCAAAAGCCTGCGTCCCAGGGAATGCCTTTTGGATATTTGATTGCAGCGCGGGCAACGCGCCGCTTTGCGGGAAAGGTTGATTTTCCGGAATTTGGTTCCTCTGGGTATAACCAGTTTAGACGACATGGTTTTTTCGTTCACGTCTCCATCTCCTTGAGAAATTTTCCCTCGGTTCGGACTGGTTTGCCGACAAACCGAAGACCCGGCGGGACGTTCGTTTTCAACCAGATTCAACTTTCTTCAATTCTCTTATCGGCCGGAAAGACCGAATCGATTCAGCCCTATTTCAGTTTTTTGCCCAATCCCTTCCCCCTTGACGCTACCATTTACGCGCCAACGCATAGTGACAATTTGAGCGCCTTGTTTTTCCCTTTTTCCCTCGAATTAATGAAGACTTGAGTCTGGCCGGAATGGCCGTGAGTTCGCGGGGGGGGCTATCTTGAAGCCGCGGGCCTGTTCTTCAAGCGCTCATGGCTAGCACCCGAAAACGCCGGCCACGAGGACGTTGGATCGCGTAAGGGCTCGTCCCTAAAGAAATAACGCTTGCATTGGGGCGCGGCGGTTCAACGCCCGCGGGGTTTTTCAGGCCGAAGTGGCAAATGTTATTTAGATCCTATCCCGATAGGGAATATTGCACATGGCAACTGGCGTATTTGCCTATGGTTATGGAATCATTAGCTCTCTATTGGGATAGGCTCTTATTTCCGCGCCCTTGGCCGGTATATCAATTCGTCCACAGCGCCTCAGGCATCGGCCGTCCGGCTCCCGGCCAATTTCCGCAAACGATCGGCCATGCGCCTGGTGGCGCCCCGGTGTTTGAGAAGCTCGCCCCTCGCTCTTTCCCCCAGGGCGGCCGCCGCGGCCGGATGTTCGAGCCATTCCCGCAAAGCCAGCCGCAACTCCTCCCCTCCCCCGCCGACCCGGCGGAGAAAACCCAGCCCGAGGAGAAGCTCGGCCGGCTCGGTGAAATTCCACAAGCTCGGACCCACCAGGGTGGGTTTTCCCAAGCCGCAGGGTTCCAGGAAATTGTGCCCGCCGCGATTGACGAGGGATCCGCCGACAAACGCCAGATCGGCCGCGGCGTAGATATTCATCAATTCCCCCATGGTATCCAGGAGAAATATGCCGGCCCCGGGTTCCGGATTGCCGCCGGGCGGCGGGCAATCCCCTAGCCGGCTGCGCCGGGCCACCCGGCCGAATCCGGAGGCAACCCTTTCCACCTCGTCCAAACGTTCCGGATGCCGAGGGGCGAGTACAACCGCCGGGCGGGCGCCGCCAGGGGGGACGGCGCCGCGCATCGCCTCCAGAAAAGCCGTCTCCTCGCCGGGATGGGTGCTTCCGGCCACGACCAGGGCCGTCTTCCCGCCCTCGTGGAGAAAAAGATCGCCGCAACCGAAAAGTCTCCGGTAAAATTTCCCGCCTTCCGGATTCAAGGTCTCCGGCACCGAATCGTATTTAATCGAACCGGTCACCTCGATTCGGCCTTCTGGAACCCCGAGGCGCCTCAACCGGTCGGCGTATTCCGGGGTCTGGGCATACCATTCGGACACCGACATGGCCATGCGCCTGGCCACCCGGGGGATCAGGGACAGGCGGCGAAGCGATTTCTCGGTGATTCTGGCGTTGGCCACCGCGACCGGGATCCCGCGCCGTGCCGCCTCGTCCAGGAAATTCGGCCAGATTTCAAGTTCCATCATGACCGCCAGGGCGGGACGAAGCCGGTCGAAGGCGCGGGCGACCATGCCGGAAAAGTCCAGGGGATAGTAAACGACGTTTTCCGCGCCGAAATGCTTTTCCGCCACCCGGCGGCCGGTCAGGGTGGTGGTGGACACGCGGATATCCCAAAGGCTGTTGTCGGCGAGGAACATCTTGCCGAGTTCCGCCCCCGCCACCACCTCCCCCACGCTGACGGCATGCAGCCAAAGGCAGGGGAATTCGCGGAAATTGGCCCCGGTCCCCATGGCCGCCGTGGCGGAGGAGCGGAAACGGTCGGGAACCCGGCCGGTTTTTTCCATGGCCTTGGGGCCATAGCGTCCGGTGATCAGGCGATGCCAGCAGAAATGCGGGCCGATGGTCAGGGCATAGGCCAAATCGAGCGGATTCATTCAGCGCTTCCTTCCGCAGCATTTCTTGTATTTTTTGCCGCTTCCGCAGGGACAGGGGTCGTTGGGGCCGATTTTCCTCCCGGCGTTGCGGATGGTCGCCCGACCCGGTCCGCCCGCCTCGGCTCCGACCTGGTTGGCCGAATCCGCCCGCGAGGCGAAATCCCGCCGCGCCGTCTCCGCCGCCCGGATCCTCTCCTTGGGCCGCATGTCCCGGTCGACCGGGGCGGGATTAACCCTCATCGCCAACTGGGCCACCTCGTTTTCGAAATGTCCCCACATTTCCTGGAACATTTCGAATCCCTCTATCTTGTACCGGGTCTTGGGATCCTGTTGCCCCAAACTGCGCAGATGTATGGCGTCCTTCAGCAAATCCATGGCGTAAAGGTGATCCATCCATTTGCGGTCGATCGTTTCCAAAAGGATCAGTTTCTCAATCATCCGGGTGACCTCCGGCCCCAGCCGGGCCTCCCGGGCGGCATAGGCCTCTTCCAGGCATTCCGTCAGGTGGGAGGAAAGTTTTTCCTCGCCGCCTCCGGCCAGGGCCCGCATTCTCTCCGGATCGGGGGCAATCGGGAAAAAATTGCGCAATTGCTCGGCCAGCCCGACGAAATCCCATTCCTCCGCCGGAGCGGCCAGCAGATCCCTCGCCTGGCGGGCGATGAAATTGGCCGAGTATTCCAGGATCGATTCCCTGAGGCCTTCCCCCTCCACCCATCGCTGCCGGAGGCCGTAGACCACTAGGCGCTGCTCATTCATCACCTGATCGTATTCGAGCAGGTTCTTGCGGATCTCGAAATTCCGCTCCTCCACCTTGCGCTGGGCGTTCTCGACCGTCCGGCTCACCATCCTGGACTCGATGGGAATCCCGTCCCGCAAGCCGGCCCATTGCATGAAGCGCTTGACCTTGTCGGCGGCGAACATGCGCATGGTGTCGTCCTCGAGGGAGAGGAAAAACCGGCTGGAGCCGGGATCCCCCTGGCGGCCGGAGCGGCCCCGAAGCTGGTTGTCGATCCGCCGCGCCTCGTGCCGCTCGGTTCCGACGATATGGAGCCCTCCCAACCCCGCCACCGTTTCGACCAGGGCGGGCCCGTGTACGCCGCATTCCCTCCAGAACGCCCCGAGTTCGGCCTCCCATTCGTCCGGCCTCCGGTCGGCGAATTTGACCTCCCGGGACTTGCTTTCCGGGAAGCGGAGGTAATGGTCGACCCAATGCTCAAGCAGGACCCGGTTAAGGGCTTCGGGCGGCGAATCGGCTTCCGCCCCCTTTTTGGGGGCGATGTCCCGCCGCCGCCAATGCTCCAACAGCTCGCTCCGGGTGAAGCTTCCCAATTTGATGTCGGTGCCCCGCCCCGCCATGTTGGTGGCCACCGTGACCGCGCCCATCTTGCCCGCCTCGGCGATGATAAGCGCCTCCCGGGCATGATTCTTCGCGTTAAGCACCTCGTGGACGATGCCCCGCCTGTCCAGCATTTGGGAAATGATTTCCGACCGCTCGATGGAGACGGTGCCGATGAGGATGGGTTGCCCGGAGGCGTGGACGTCGGCGACGTGCTCGATTATGGCGTTGTATTTTTCGCCCAGGGTGCCGTAGACCAGATCCGGATAATTGATGCGCCGGAGCGGACGATTGGTGGGTATGGCCACCACCCCCAGGCGGTAGATGCGATCGAATTCCTTGGCTTCGGTCATGGCGGTGCCGGTCATGCCAGCCAGGCTGTCGTAGAGGCGGAAGAAGTTTTGGTAGGTTATGGTGGCCACGGTCTGCGATTCCTCCTTTATGGCCAACTGCTCCTTCGCCTCCACCGCCTGGTGGAGGCCGTCCGACCAGCGCCTGCCCTCCATGACCCGGCCGGTGAACTCGTCGACGATGAACACCTCGCCGTCGCGGACGATGTAGTGGTGATCCTTTTTGTAAAGCGCGTGGGCGCGCAGGGCGTTGTCGATGTAGTGCGGCATGTCGAGATTCTCGCCGGAGTAAATGTCCCGCATGCCCAGGAGACGGAGAACCTGGTGCATCCCCCGTTCGGTCAGCTTGGCCGAATGATCGCGTTCCGAGTAAACGTAGTCCCAGGCCTCCTCGGCCCGGACCCTGGCGTCCTCGCGCTGCAGCCCCTCGCCCCGCATGATTTCGGCGATGCTGTCCTCGAGCCGGTTCTGTTCGCCCCCCTTGAGTTTGCGGGCCACCCGGTCGGCGTCGTAATACTTGTCGGCCGTTTGGTGGGTCGAACCGGAAATGATCAGCGGCGTCCTGGCCTCGTCGATAAGCACCGAATCGACCTCGTCGACTATGGCGTAATGGCGATCCGCCTGCACCTGATCCTCGGCCCGGACCTTGAGGTTGTCCCGCAGATAGTCGAAGCCGAATTCCGAATTGGTGCCGTAAACCACGTCCCCCCGGTAAACGGGATAGCGCTCCTCGGAATCCATGCCGGATTGGATGGCGCCCACCCGCATGTCCAGAAATTCGAAAAGCGGCCGGTTGTACTCGCTGTCGCGCTTGGCCAGATAGTCGTTGACCGTCACCACGTGCACCCCCCGGGAGACGGGGACGATGATCTCCGGCCGGCGAAACATCCGCTCCTCGCCCGCCTCCGGCCAAAGACGTTCCAGCAAACGCCATTCCTCGACCCCGTTTTCGTCCCGGAACAATCCGTAGGGCTGGAAAATCCATCCCGTCGAATCGTCCCCCTGTTCCCGGCCGGCCAGCTTGATCCAGGAGTCGGCGGGACGCAGCGCCTTCAGATAGCTGGGAAGCGTGGCGACCAGGGTTTTCCCCTCGCCGGTGACCATTTCGGCGATTTTCCCCTCCTTCAGGACGATTCCCCCCAATACCTGGACGTCGAAATGGGCGAAGAGGCGTATTTTTCCCTCCACCGGCTTGTAAGCGAATTTGCCCCCCTCCATGACAATTTCGTCGTAGGCGGCATCCACCAGCATTCCCCCCCCGAGGGTGCGGTGGGAAGCCTCCCGAACCGCGGCGAACGCCTCCGGCAGGATGGCGTCCTCGGTTTCGCCGGCCAACAGCCGGCGGCGGAATTCGGAGGTTTTCGCCTTTATTTCGGAGTCCGGCAATCCGCGTATTTTTTCCCAGGCATCCCTCACTTCCAGAACCCGGGGCCAAAGCCGCCTCAATTCCCGATCATTGGCGGAACCGAAAACAACCGAAAAGACCCGGGACAAATTTTCAAGAATCGAATCGCTGATTGACATCGCGCATCCTCAAATTCAATTTTTATCAAGAGTTACGCCGAATCGCGACAATTATAGGCGAAATCCCCCCGGCGTCAATCATTGCCGCGATGCCGCCCGGGTCATTCGCGGCTTCCGCGAATGAAAATTTTCCAACGCTTCGCCATGGGTATATTACCCCGGGTCTCGCGCTTTGGGGCCCGTAAAGAAATAAGGTTGACATGGTTAGGTTCTGTCCATAAATAACTTATACATGTTTGGACAAGGAACCGAGTCGCGGCGATAAATTTTCGTTCGAGGTTGGGCGAAAATTTGCGGGAGCGACGTTGGTGACGCGGTATAAACTTGTATAAGTTGTTTATGGACGAACCCTTATGCCTCGTATGGCTTGGCGTTCGCGCCGTTGTTCGCCGGCCGGGGAAAATCATAAAACCCATGAAAACCGTAAAATTTTACGGACATTCCCGGAAAATCCGTTATGATCCCCCCGAGTTTTCCCTTGCCGGCTCCAAGGCATTGACGCGAAATAATTTTTGCATGTTTTCCGGTCATGCGCCCGGGAGGTGTTGTCCATGGCTCCCCCCCCAAGCGCGAACGGAAATGAAAGTCCCTTCGATGCCCCGTATTCTTGCCCCCAACGCCGACGCCGTTCCAATCGGCCGGACTTCCGGCGGCATTCCCGTCGGCCTGACCCTGCCGCCCTTCAATCCCGGCTCCGAACCGCCGGATCCGGTCGGCTGGACGCTCCGGCTTGAACATGCCCGCCTCAAGCTCCTGCGGGGGTTCGACGACCTCCTTTGTCTCGAAGGCCTGCACGGAGTCGAGCACATGCCCCACCAAATCGAAACGGTGCGGCGGGTCTTGCGGTATTTCCGGGGACGGGTGCTTTTGGCCGATGAAGTCGGTTTGGGAAAGACCATCGAAGCCTGCCTTTTGCTGCGGGAATACTTGCTGCGCGGACTGGCCCGGCGCGTTCTTATCCTGACGCCGGCGCCTTTGGTGACGCAATGGCGGGAGGAATTGGCGGTGAAATTCGGCCTCGAATTCGCCGTCCCGGACGGAACGGCCGACGCCTGGGCTTCAAGCGACCGCTTATTGTCCTCCATCGGCCTGGCGAAAAGCCGGCGGCATTTCGCGGCCGTCACCACCTGCCGGTGGGATCTCGTCATTGTCGACGAGGCGCACCATTGCAAAAATCGGAACACCCTGAACTGGAAACTGGTGAACGAGCTCAAGCGCCGCCACCTGTTCCTCCTCACCGCCACTCCGGTGCAGAACGATCTGATCGAAATGTACAACCTCCTGACCCTGCTCGAGCCGGGACACCTCAAGACCGAGCGCGATTTCAGGATGAACTACGTCACCCGCGGCAATCCGCGCGATCCCAAAAACCGCGAAAAGCTGCGCGGCCTTCTTGGCGAAGTGATGATTCGGAACACCCGAAGCCTGGTGAACATCAATTTGCCGCCGCGCTATGCCCAGACCTTCCGCATAACCCCGGGGGAGGAGGAAGGGATTCTGTATCGCGAGGTCGAGAGGTATCTGCGCGGACGCCGGCCTCCGATTGAACCGGCGGAAGGGAATTCGCCGGAATCGGCCGAAGAACGGCGGCCGCGAAACGGGATGGCCGGGGGCCTGGGCGGCGAGGTTTCTCCAACCGGCGCTCCGAAGGGCGGGAAGGAGGGGGACAAGGCGGCGAACGGCGTTTCCCCCGCGCTTGCCAATCGGCTCCCGCCGCTGTCCCGCATGCAAATCAACCACCTGCTCATGGCGGCCGGCAGCCACCCCGCCACCCTTGCCCCCATGCTGGAGCGTCTGGCCGCGTCCGACCCGGCGGTCTCCCGGCTGGCCGAACGCGCCCGGGGCCTGGCCGAATCATCCAAGGAAAAGCGGCTATTGTCCCTTCTCCGGGAGCGCCCGTCGGGGAAGGCGCTCGTCTTCGCCTGTTTTTCCGAAACGCTCGCCCGACTGGAAAGAACCCTTTCCGCCGCCGGCATTCCCGCCGCCGTCTTTTCCGGAAGGCAAACGGCGGCGGAGAAGGACGAGGCGGTGCGGCGCTTCCGCGAGACGGTTCCGGTGCTTCTTTGTTCCGAGTCCGGCGGCGAAGGCCGCAATCTCCAATTCGCCGACACCCTGGTGAACTTCGATTTGCCCTGGAACCCCATGCGCATCGAACAGCGCATCGGCCGCGTCCACCGCATCGGCCAAACCAGGGAGGTGTTCGTTTTCAACCTGGCGGCGGAGGGCACGCTGGAGTCGCGCATTCTCTCCATTCTCGACGACAAGATTCGCATGTTCGAACTGGTGGTCGGGGAGGTGGGCGGCATTCTAGGCAATCTCGACGGCGGCGAGGAATTCGAGACCATAGTATTGGACATGTGGCTGCGATCGGCCTCGGCGTTCGAACTCGATTCGAGATTCGACGTTTTGGGGAGGAAGCTCCTGGACGCCCAGGCCGAATACCTGGAGGCGAAGAAGCTCGACGAGGTGCTTTTCGGGGACGATTTCGAATGACGCCGGAGCGCCTTGCCGATTTTGCGCGATCCCTCCTGTCGTGGCGCGGCGCGCTGGTCGACTGGCCGGACGGCGCGCCCGAAGGCTTGGCCATTCTGCCCGCCGGGGTCGCCGCCCAATTCGGCGTCCCGGAAGAGACGCGGCTTTCCGCCGAGCCGGGCGAGGGTAGGCTGGCGGCCAGCCTGGCCACGGATTTCCTCGAGCGGGCGGAACCGCTGCTGGCGGACGCCTCCCCGGCCGTGACTTGGCGCCTGCGAAACGCCTCCCTCAAGAAGGCGTCGTCGGAGGAGACGGTGGCGAAAGCCTTCGATTGGCTGAACGCCCGCGTCCGGGTACGCGGCGGCCATGCCGCCGAGGTCGAATACCATCGCTGGTTTTTCCGGGCGGAACTGGTGTCCGAGGACAAGTGGGAGGATGTCGTCGCCGTGACCTTGAATTCCCGCACCGGCGTCGGGCTCGAACTGCCGGATCTGGCCGGCGGCGACGACGGCGAGTGGCTTCGCAAGCCGCCGCCGCCGGCGGACAGCCAAGCCCGCGCCGCCGGATTGGCCTGGGATGAAACGCTCCGCCGGGCGGCGGCTTTCCTGGATCGCATGGACGGCAAACTTATGCGTGATCGCGAGCGCCTGAGGAACTATTACGGCGCCCTTCTGAAGGAGAAAAAACGTTTTCGCACCGCTCCGGAATCGGAGGAGGCGCGGGCGAAAAAAGAGGAGCGTTCGCGCATTGTCCGGCTGGAACTGGAGCGCAAGACCCAGGAACTGGGCGAGCGCTACTCCATCCGCGCCAGGTTGACGCCCATCGGCTTGTTGCGGCTTGCGCTCCCGGCGCTGGCCATCGACCTGTCGGTGCGGCGCAAACAGGACGAAGGCGTCCGGACCGTCTATTGGAATTCCGTTCTCAAAGTCATGGAACCCCTGGCCTGTTCCCGTTGCGGCCGTTCCTGCTTCGCCGTCGCCTTCACCGATTGCGCCCTGGAACCGCTTTGCCCCGAATGCCTCAAGGAAGAGCGGCACGCCTAGTGATCCGTAAAGACCAATTTATGGTTTGTTCCCGTAAGGGTATGTCCGTAAATAATTTATGCATGTTTAGACAAGGAACCGAGTCGCGGCGGTAAATTTTCGCCCGTGGTTGGGCAAAAATTTACGGGGGCGACGTTGGTGACGCGGTATAAACTTGTATAAGTTATTTATGGACGAGCCCTAAAAGCGCGATGGCGGCAAAACTCCTCGATACGCTCTTAGAGCGTGTTGTTAAATACCGGATCGCCCGGGTTAGACAAGGAAAAAGTCGCTGGCAGGATGATTTTTGACCGGCGGTCAGGGGTAAAAATCATCCGAGAAGCGGCTTTTGACGCAGTATAACCCGATGAGACGGCATTTAACAACACGCTCTTAGACGGGGTGCGGGGAGCGGCGGGGTTTTTTCGCCGGCGGTTTGGTGAAAAACTCGGGAGAGCGGCGGAATGGGCATAAGCCCGCCATTGGCCTGAAGCCGGCGAAACTCGGCCATCCGGAGGAGAACCTCGGCGCGGCTCGGGTTCAATTGACCGCGGCCGAGGTGGCCGAAATCGAAAGCGGTTTCGCCGGAATCGGGACGCGAGACTCCCGCCGCCCCCGGCGGGCACGGCGAATCGCCGCTTCCATCCGGGCGGAAACGCAAGCAATCATGAAAATAAGGACCAATCGCCTTGACATTTTCGCCGCCTTCTGGTATTGTGGCGCCATCGTTGAATTGGCCCGCCCGCCGCATCCGGAGTTTCCCGCCATGGGCCCAAAAGAGGCGACCGGCGGCGGCGTGTTTTTCCCCTGTGGCGCGGACTTATACGTTGGCATGAAAGCGCCGTGCGGGCGTTGAACCGCCGCGCTCCGGGGCAAACGTTATTTCTTTGCGCGATCCACCCGCGTCATGACCCCAGTAACCGGAAAGGACCGATCATGTCAATGTCGAGAAAGATTTACCTCATCGTTCTCCTCCTGGTCTTTATAGCCGTCGCCATCACCGGCCTGTCGCTTTACAGCATTGGCCGGCTTAACGAGGGTTTGGGCACCATGACAGGATTGGCCAACCGTTCCGTCAATCTTAACAATTTAAGCGGCGTGCAAATGGAGAGAAAAACCAACCTTCAGACGCTTCTTTTGGAAACCGGGGATGAAGCCATGAAGGCACCGGCGCAACGCCTCGGGGAATTGGAAAAACTCTTTGACGCGGAACTCGCCAAGTTCCAGGCGAACCTGCCGGCCGTCATGTCGGAGATTCAAAAAGGGGCCGTCCCGGGCATACTCCAGCGCTGGAAAAAATATGTCGAGGTTACGGACGAAATCGCCCGATTGGCCCTCGAGAACGCGACAAACAAGGCGAGGGAAATTTTCGAGGCCTCGGAACCCTTCTGGGACGATATCGACGACAAAATCGAGGCGTTGGTTGAAAAAATCCGGCAAAACGAGGACAGGAAAATCAGCGAGTGGGCCATAACGCTTCGCGGAGCGGCGGTGAATCTGCAAGCCTTCAAGAACGCCGCGGTCAAATTCATAACGGATCCGAATTTGGTTCGGAAAAAAACGCATGAGGACGCCATTCTCCAACTTATCGGAGTGATCGACGATCGCATAGCCCGAGTCGCCGAAGCCGTGCCGGCGAAGGAAGGGGGCGCGGAAGCCGCCGAAATCCTCCGGTTGCTCAAACGCCAGGGCGTCGCCATTGTCGAGGAAATCCGCCCATTGGGCCAACGCAACACCGAAGGCCGCGCCATGGAGATTTTCAATACGGCCGGGGCGGCGGCCGAACGCGATTTCGCTCAGTTCATCGCCGGCTTGCTTGATGTTTCCACCGCTTCGATACAACGGGAAACGGGAAACGGAAGACAGCTTTCGCGCACGGTAAACACGCTTATACTGTCGGTCGGCGTTTTTGGCATCGTGGTGGGGATTGTGCTGTCCGTCCTGGTTGTCCGGGCCATCGTGAGGAGCCTCCACAGAATCATCGACGGGTTGTCGGCCGCCTCCCGGGAGGTGCTTTCCGCCTCCAATCAAATAAACGACGCGTCGCAAAGCCTGGCGGAAGGCTCGACCGAGCAGGCGGCGTCCCTGGAGGAAACCTCGTCGGCGCTCGAGGAAATGGCCTCCATGACGCGGCAAAACGCCGACAACGCCAATAAAACGAACGAGACCACCACGCACAACAACAAGCGCATTTCCGCCGGCGCCGAGGCGGTCAGCAACATGACGGGCGCCATGGGTTCAATCAGCGAATCGGCGGAGAAAATTTCCCGAATCATCAAGACAATCGAGGACATCGCCTTCCAGACCAATCTGCTCGCCCTCAACGCGGCGGTCGAAGCCGCCCGCGCGGGCGAAGCGGGCAAGGGTTTCGCGGTTGTCGCGGACGAGGTCCGCAATCTCGCGGGCCGCTCCGCCCAGGCCGCCCGGGACACCACGCAATTGATTCAGGGAACGGTCGAAAATGTCCGGCACGGCTCGGAGATCGCCCGCGAGCTCAACGGGAGCTTCAAGGAAATCCAGGAAGGCTCGGAATCGGTCGCCCGCCTCATCACCGAAATTACGGCCGCGACCAACGAGCAGGCGCAGGGCGTCGATCAGGTGAATACCGCCGTCGCCCAAATGGACAAGGTAACCCAACAAAACGCCGCCACCGCCGAGGAGTCCGCCTCCGCGGCCGAGGGGCTGACCGACCAGGCGGGCAACCTGAACGGGATGGTCGGCGATTTGGTGACCCTGGTCGTGGGGAAAAATCAACCGCCTTCCCCCGCGGCCGGAATCGACGCCCCTCGGCTGGGCGCGATGAAAGTCAAGAAAATCACAACTTCCGCGCCATCCTCGCCGAGAGGGAGGAACGGCGCCTCGCGTTCGTCGGGCGGCGGCGTGAAAATGCTGTCTTCATCCGAGGTCATACCCCTGGAGGAAAATGGCGACTCCTAATTTCGGGATCGCCCAGGAGTGGACTTTTTAAGGAAATCAAACAAACCGCCGTTTGATTTCCTTAAAAGTTTCAGGGAGTTCGTTTCAGAGTCGTTTTTTTGCCAGGTCGCCGGCTTGGGTCGAGTTGACGAAAAAACAACCCATTGAAACGAAAGCGATTGAGTCTTTAAGGGAAATCGGGCGGTGGTTGGCCCGATTTCCCTTAAAAGACGAATCCAAGTGGGCTTTTAGATCACGGAAAACGGCGGATAGCGGATCCGGTAATGCTCCCCTTTCCAGCGGCGGAGCAGCCACTCCAGCCAATACTCCGGCGCCTCGGCTCGCGGGCCGAATTCGGCCTGAATCGCCGCCGGGGAATAATCCCGCGACACCCGCTTGACAAAAGCCGGGCTGATTGCGTCCTCCTGGATGAATTCGCGCAGGACGCTCCGCTCGTCCCGGGTCAGGGAGGTTCCGGCTTTTTCCAGCGCGCTCCGGAGGAAATCGAACCCGAACAGCATCTCGGCGCCTTCGCCGGGATTGAGAAATTCCCCGACGCCGTCGGCGCGGTAGCGCAGGTGATCGGGAAGTGTCATGGACGCCGGCGGGGGCGGCGCTTGACCGGGCGCGCCCTTTTTCCCCGGTTCCCGCCCGGCTTGTGCCTGAAGCAGTTCATCGCGCCGCTTCCTGAAAAAACGGTCGCTGTCCTCGGCCAAGGATTTGGTAAGTAGGTCGAGGCATCTCAGCCTCAGCCTCTCGCAGAACCGTACGTGAGCCTCTCGACTCATACGG
>JAISYL010000208.1 GCA_031269935.1 Planctomycetota bacterium | reverse complement strand
CGTTTCAACGGATTGTTTTTTCGTCAACTCGACCCGAGCCGGCGACCTGGCCAAAAAAACGGCTTTGAAACGAACGCCCTGAAACTTTGAAGGAAATCAATCGGCGGTTCGATTGATTTTCTTCAAAAGTCCACTAAGGGCTCGGCGAAAGCCGGCGGTCAACTCCGGCGCCGGTTGACGATGGCCAGGGCCTCCGCCGCCAGCTTTTCCGTCCGGGCCAGGTTTTCCCCGGCCCCGGCTTCGGCCTGGCGCGCCTCCGCCCCGTCCAACCGCCGGGAATTGGCGAGAACGTTGACCAGGGCGGCCCGGGCGGCGGCCGGGATCATTATCGCCGCCACCTCCACGTCGGAAAGCAGGTTGGGATTGGCCGCCCCGGCCAGATCCGGCAGGAGTTCCGCCGTCCGCCGGCAAGCCGCCAGGGTCCGGGCCGGCGCCCGCAGGGCGGCCAGGAGCGCCGCCCGAACGGCTTCCCGGCGGGCGGCGGCGGCCGCCTCGCCGTCCCCGGGCGGCCGGCGGGCCAGGGAAAGTTCGGAAAAGGCCCGGGCGTCGGCGTCGACGCCTTCCCGCAGGGAATCGAGGCAGGGCGCCAGTTCCGCCAGGGTTCGCCGCATCAAGCCGTCGTGGGCGGCGAATTTGGGCTTGCCGACGGTGAAATTGGCGGCCATGGCGGCCATGGCCGCCCCCAGCGCCCCGGCCAGGGCGGCCACCGAGCCGCCGCCCGGAACCGGCTCCCCCGAGGCGGCCCGTTCCAGGAATTCCCGCAGGGAAAGCGAAGCGAGTTCGTCCATGGCGAGGCTCCCGCGGATCGGGGCTTGTCCAAAAATAACTTAGAGGCTGTTGTTAAATGCCGGATCGTCCGGGTTCGACAAGGAAAAAGGCGCCGGCGGGATGATTTTTGGCCGGAGGTCAAGGGCAAAAATCATCCGGGAAGCGACTTTTGACGCAGTATAACCCGGACGATCCGGCATTTAACAACACGCTCTTATGCATGTTTATACCGCGTCACCAAAAGTCCACTTAGAAAGAAAGGCGGCTGCCCAGGTAAAACAGGTTGGCCGTGTTCACCAGTTTTTCCCGTACCCCCCCGGCGCCCCCCCCCTTGGTAACCACGCCCCGATATTCGTATTGCCAGCCCGCCTCCAGGATCAACCGCCGAATCGGCTCGTATTCGATTCCCAGGAGGAAGCGGTAAAGCCGGTGACGGCGTCCGTCGCGGCTCCAGGCGCCGCCGGCCCCGGTCAGCCAGCCGCGGTCCCGGATCCGCAGCCATTCGGCCTGGCCCAGCAGGGTGAGAAACGGGGTCAGCCGGCGCGAAAGGCCAAGGTTCAGGTCGTCCGAACCGATATGGCGGTTGAAACCCTGGTTCCAGCCATGGGCGTATTCCAGGCTCACCCCCAAATCCCAGCCGGGGATGTCCAGGGCCAGCCCGATCGCCAGCGCCTGTTCGTTTTTCCGGGAACCGAAGGCCGGCCCGGTTCCCGTGTCGCTCCACTGGCCGTTGCCGTTCCAGCCGGGATCCACGGCCCCCGAAACCAGGTTTTCCCGGAAATCGGGACGGAAGGGGCTGTCGACCCAGTCCAGGAGACCCCGGGATTCGCTGTGGCGATTGCGGAAAACCGCGGTCAGTTCCCATCCCTCCAGCGGCATGACGCCGGCCCCGATTTGCCAGGATCGCGGCCAGGGCGAATCGTCGGGCCGAAACCGGCCCTTCCTTTCCCGCCGCGGCTCCCGGAACACCCCGCCCTCCAGGCGGATGATGTCCCGCCACTCGTAATTGACCAGGACGGCGGCGACCGGATCCCGGAAGCGCGAGGCGTGCGGCAGAAGCAGGCCGCCGGTTTGGTTGAACGGAAGCATCAGCCCGGAAGCCTCGAGATTGGGGGCGTCCAGAAAGGATTGCCCGAAGGAATCCCGGCCGCCGCGCAGGCCGAAATCCGGCCGGATCAATCCCGCCCGGAACCCCGGGCCGGAGTGGCCGTCCTTCAGCAATTCGACGTAGGCCTGGCCGATATGGTTCGCCGCCGTCACCCGCCGGTAGACGCCGGGGGGGGGAACGCCGGGCGCGTTGGCGTTCTCCAGGCGTTCGATCGGGGAAAATCCGTTGAAGCCCTGGAGGTTGATTTCAAGGAAAGCCCGCCAGCGCCGGCCGGCCCCGACATCCAGGTTCAGCTTGGCGGCCGACACCTTTAAATCGGCGATCCGGCTGTTTCCCGGTCCGGCCCCGGAAGCGGGATCGCCCGAGGGGTTGGGGCCGGCGTAATCGGCCTTGACCCCGGCGTAGTTGAAGCGGAGTTCGCCGCCCACCGCCACCCGGACTCCCCCCGGCGGCGGGAACCGGCCCTCCCCGTTTCCCCGGGAACGGCCGTCCAATTCCCGGAGCAGGTCGTCAAGCCGGGCGTTTATCGCCTCGCCATGGGCGAGCGCCCGGGCATAGGCGTCCCCTTCCCCGCCCCCGGCCGGAAGAACGGCGAGAAACCCGGCCAAGGCCAGGACGAGGCCTCCCGGCCAAGGGGCGCTCCCGGCTTTTCCGGACGCCGGCGCCAAGCCTTTCCCGATCCGCTTCGCCGCTTGCCCGGCGCCGGGCGCGGGGGCGGAAGGAAGGCGGGCATTCAAGCCCATAACCTTCGGCCGGCGCCCGGGGCGGGCGGGCCGCGTTCCGGGATTTCGATTGCCTTCGGCATAATGACCTTTGGAAAGCGCTTGAAACTTCAAAGGAAATCAAGCGGCGAGGGGCCCGATTTTCCTTGAAAGCCCGCTTGGGCCGGCGACTCGGCAAGCGCTTGCGTCTTGCGGAAAAAGTATATCCCCTTTCCGGCTCCGCTTCAATAGTTCTTGCCGCGCCTTCGTGAAACCCCGGGGGTCCGCGCATGAAAATTTCCTTTGGAGGGGTTGGAGGCCGGCGCCCGCCCACTATGGAAGCAACGCGACCTGGTCCGGCCAGATCGACTTTTAAAGCGTAAAGATTCAGACTTTACGGATCGCTAGGGCGGAGCGTGGCAACCGGAACCGCCTCCGCAACGGTTTTCCCCCCCGCCGGTTTCGCCGGCGTCCTCCCCCGGGGGCGGGCGGAACCGGCGCATCCACTCGCCGCACTTCTCCATCCGTTCCTTGCCGATTACCCCGGTCAAGCCGACCCGCAGGGAACCGAGTTTGCCCTCGATTTCCGCCTCGTATTTTTTCCGGATGTCCGCGATTTCCCCCATCCGCCTTCGCACCAATTCCTCCACCCGGCTTTTTTCCTCCGGGGACAGGCCGACCGAGTCGGACAATTTGGCCGTAATCAGGCGGGCGGCCGATTCGGGGTCGCTGGGCGGAGGGGCGAGCCGGCTTTCCAAATACAGGATGGTGAGCCCGGAGCCCGTCGCGATTCCGGCCAGCAGGACGACTAGGGCGGCAAACGGCACCGCCAGGCGTTTTTTCCAATTATCGTTCACGGTCGATCCCTGGGTGGATGGCGGCCGGCATTTAACAACACCCACTGAAAGTCGACTTTTAGAGCGTGTTGTTAAATACCGTCTCATCGGGTTATACTGCGTCAAAAGTCGCTTCCCGGATGATTTTTGCCCTTGACCTCCGGCCAAAAATCATCCCGCCGGCGCCTTTTTCCTTGTCCAACCCGGACGATCCGGCATTTAACAACAGCCTCTTAAAGGAAATCGGGCCAACCACCGCCCGATTTCCTTTAAAGACTCAACCGCTTTCGTTTCAATAGGTTGTTTTTCGTCAACCCGGCCCAAGCCGGCGGCATGGCAAAAAAAACGAC
>JAISYL010000116.1 GCA_031269935.1 Planctomycetota bacterium | reverse complement strand
CGGCCCCCAGCGCCTCCACTAGCTGGGCGTCGTCGCCGAGGGCGGCCGACAGCCCCCCGGTGCGGAGGGCGAATTCGTAGGCCTCGATCAGCAGGTCGGAACGGAACACCTGGGGAGTCTGGGCCCGCATCAGGCCCCGGCGGGCCGGACTCCCGGTCACCCGATCCCCCTCCACCAGCTTGGGGGCGTCGGTCAGGGGAATCACCGGAATGGCCGCCCCCCGGCGGCGGGCCAGGTCGAAGAGCGCCCGGACCGTGTCGGAGGGGAAGAAGGGCCGGGCCGCGTCGTGCACCGCCGCCAGTTCGGCCCGGGCCGACATGACCTGGAGGGCGTTCCACACCGATTCGGCCCGGCACTCCCCCCCCGCCACCGCCAGGGTGATTCCGGCGGCCCGGGCCCGCTCCTCCAGCCGATCCCGGAAAAAATCGAGATCCCCCGGATGCAGGGCCACGATGATTTCCCGCACCCCGGGAACGGCGGCCAGCCGGCGGCAGGTGCGGAAAAGGATGGGCTCGCCCCCGATTTCGAGGAAAGGCTTGCGGACCGGGCCGCCCATTCTTTCGCTGGAGCCGGCGGCGGGGACGATTACCCCGACGTCGCCCTCCCGCTCCCCGTCCTCCCGGGTCATGGCTTGCCCCTGGCCGCCGGCCGGAACGGGAGCCGCCGTCCCGGAAAGAGGGGAGGCGGTCGCCTTCCCGCCTTTCCCGCCCGGCGGGGACGGCCGCCGGGCGGGCCGGGGGGAAAGGCCGGAAGGCGGCCCCGGCGGGGGCGGGGGGCGGCCGCCTTCCGGGGAAGGGACGGGAAAAGCGGCCGCCGGGCCGCCCGCCGGGGCCGGGGCCGCCCGCCGGAAGGCGGCCCCGGCTCCCTCGCCTCCAGGATGATGTCGGTGAAGTCGTCGGCCTGGCGGGCGATCAGCCGCCCGAGGCGGATCATTTCCAGGACGGCGATGAAGAAGGCGGCGATTTCGCTCCGATCCGGGGAACTGGAGAGGAGGAGGGAAAAGCGGGTCCGGCCGAGGGCGGCCAGGACCGAGGTTATCTGGGCGATGCGATCGGCGACGGGGATTTCCCGGCGGGCGAGGGACAGTTCCCGTCCCCGGGGACGGGCCAGCCGGCGCTTCAGCACCGCCTGGAAGGCGGCGGCTAGGCCGGCCAGGTCGGCCGGGCCGGGGGGGGCGGGGGGAAGATCGGGGGGGGGGAGGAGCCTAGGGAACCGCCGGGCCCGCTCGGCCGCCATCTCCCCCAGGCGTTCGGCCGCCTCCTTGAACCGGCGGTATTCCAGGAGCGCCTCCACCAGGCCGCTCCTGGGGTCGAAGCCCTCCTCCTCGTCCTCTCCCGGATCGGGGCGCTCGTCCGGGGGCGCCAGCAGGCGGCCCTTGATTTCCACCAGCCGGGCGGCCAGGGAGAGGAATTCGCCCGCCTCGTCGAGATCGACGAATTCCCGGCCGGCCAGCTCCTCCAGGTAGGCGGCGGCGAGCCTCGCCACGTTGATGTCCCGGATGTCCATCTCCTCCCGGCGGATCAGGTCGAGAAGAAGGTCCAGCGGCCCGCTGAAGGTGTCGGGAATGGTGACCTCGAGGTTCACGCGCCCTCCTCCCGGCTTTCGGAAAAGGCGCCGTCCCCCCCCGCCTCCCGCAGGCGGAAGAGTTCGACCATTTTCCTTAGGCTTTCGGTCTGGCGGAGGAGGGACAGGGCGTCGGCGGCCGAGTCGCCGGTGAGATCGACGTTGTGCCTGGTCACCAGATCGATTTGCTCCAGGCCCTCGGCGACCTGGCCGATGCCCTGCGACTGCTCGTTCGAGGATTTGGCGACCTTCCGGAACATTTCCGCCACCTGGGCGGCGTTCTGAACGATTTCGCGGAGGGTCTTGTCGGTGTGTTCGGCCAGGGCGGCCCCGCTTCCCAGCTTTTCCTCGGTCTTCTCCAGCATTTGGGAAATTTCCTTGGCGGCCCGGGCGCTGCGCCCGGCGAGGTTGCGGACCTCGCTCGCCACGATGGAAAACCCCCGGCCGAGCCGGCCGGCCCGGGCCGCCTCGACCGCGGCGTTCAGGGCCAGCAGGTTGGTCTGGAAGGTTATGCCGTCGATAAGCTTCACCACCGCCGAAATCTGGGAGCCGATCTCCCGGGAGTCGCGCATGGCGGCGATCATTTCGGCCATCGCCCGGTAGCCCTTTTCCGCGGCGGTTTGGCTGGAGGCGGCCAACCGCTCGGCTTCGTCGGCCAGGGCCGCGTTGTTTTTGGTGGTCTCCCCGATCTGGGCGAGGGAGGTGGAAATCTTGCCCAGCGCCGAGGCGGTTTCCACCGCCCCCTGCGACAGGTTCTGGCTGGCGTCGTTGATGGCGTTCGCCCGGGAATCGATCTGGGCCACGGACCGGTTGACCCGGAACATGGTTTCATGGGTGTGGCCGATCATCCGCCCCACCGCCGCCCCCAGTTCGTCCCGATCCGAACGCGTCCGGAAAGTGCAGGTGTAGTCGCGTTCGGCCAGGGACTTGAACACCGCCATCTCCCGGCGCTGACTTTCGATCAGCTTCTGGATGGCCCCGGCGAGCAGGCCGATTTCGCCGGCCTGGGAAAGCATCCCCTCCTCGACGTCCCGGCTCAGATCCCCCTCGGCCACCCGGGCGATGTGCCGGACGCCGGAAAGAATCGGCCGGGCGATGAATTCCGCCAGCCCTAGGCCGAGAATCGCCGAGGCCAGGAAGGCGGCGACGACCAGGAAAATCTGCCGGTTGGCGTTTTCCTCGGATTCCAGGATGAAATTTTCCACGTCCTCCGTCGCCAGGATCCTGGCCAGGGCCGCCAATTCGTCCAGGCGTCCGGCCGCCTCCATCCGGTGGCCCCGGAGTTCCGAAAAGGCGAGATCCAGGGCCTGGTTGGCCACCTCCTCGAACCGGGAACCGTCCTGGACGCCCCTCTTCCGCATATCCTCCTGCCGGCGCAGCAATTCCATGAGTTGGGCCTGTTTCCCGATCACGGCCTCCCAGGCCCGGTGGAACCGTTCCTTGGCCGCCACCTCCTCCTCGGCCAGATCCACGTCATCCAGCTTGCGGTAAGTCTCTTCGGCGATCCGGAGGGTTTCGGCGATGATTTCGAAGCTGCGGGCGCGGCTCCCGTCGTCCCGGAGATCCCGGATCAGGAGCGTCCGCTCGGCGGCGAGGATTTTGGACTGGGCCTCCTTCAAGGTATGGATGTAGACCAGGGTCCGCAGGCTGTCGTCGCTCAGGTGAAGGAGGGACGCTTCCAGGTGGCGCATCAGGATCACGCTGTTCACTCCGGAAAAGGTGGTGATCAGGGCGATGACGATGAAACAGAGGAAGAGCTTGGTCCTGATGCCGGCGAACAGACGCTTGGTGAAGGCCATGGCAATTCCGCCCGAATTCGGATTGAAGGGGACGGGGGACGAATCGCCGTCCCCTCCGGGCCGAACCGGATCAAAAGCCGCTTCCCGCAGGTCGCCCGAAGTGTTCCGCCATCTTCAATTTACCCCAAAACCGGGGTTTTGTCAAACGCCCCGTCCTTGCCGCGGGGCGGGCGGAACCGGGCCGTCATGCCTTTTCAGTTTCGCCGGGCGATTTCGCCGATTTTCCCATTCGCCGCCGATTATGCCGAAAGCGTTTCGCTTGATTCCCCCCAAAAGCCGATTTAGGGCTCGTCCAAAAATAATTTATACAAGCTTAGGCGCGTCCCCAACGTCGCTTTCGTGAATTTTCGCCCAACCACGGGCGAGAATTCGCCGGCGCGACTCGGTTCCTTGTCTAAACATGCATAAGCTATTTTTGGGCACACCCTTGAAGGTCCACGAGATGAATGTCGACCAGCTCCAAGCCGGAAAGCGTCCCGATTTGAGCTTGACATAACTCGCTTCCTTGTTAACATTGCGTTTATATCGCGGTTCCCTTGCGGTCGACTTCCAAAGGAAATCGGGCCAACTGTTCGATTTTCTTTAAAGATTCAACCGCTTTCATTTCAATGGCTTGTTTTTTCGCCAACTCGGCCCAAGCCGGCGGCGGGGCAAGAAAACGGCCCTGAAACTTTGAGGGAAATCAAGGGGAGGTTCGCTTGCTTTTCTGCAAAGGTCCACTTGTACAAAAACGGGGGAAAAGACGTGACGCGTCGGCCGTCGAACCATTTATTAGAGCAATATGTATCATAAAATTAACATAATATAATGCTTTTTATCGGACATTGGCGGATTAGTGAGGGAATCACCCATGCTGAAGAAATTATCCATCAGTACAAAGATCATCAGTGTCATAGCGATCCTCTTCCTGTTCATCGTCGCGGTGCTTGCCGTGATGTGGTCCACCACCCACGAGGTGAAATCCGATGGCGTGTCCGCCGTGGAACAGGTCATGTTCGACGGACAGCACGAAAAAATCAGGCTGGGCACGCAATCCATGGCGGCGGCTTTGGCCGCGGCGCTGAAGGGAGTGGCGGATCGCCGGGAGCAGCACGACATCATCAAGTCGTTCATCCAGGATTACCGCTTCGAGAAGGACAAGTCGGGCTATTACTTCACCTACATCGAAACGACGATCTTCATGCACCCCACCTTGCCGCAACGCGAGGGCGAGGATCTGGGAAACACCCCGGACGCCAACGGCGTGTTATACGTGCGCGATTTGTACGAAAGCGCCAAAAGGGGGGGAGGGTTCGTGACGTTCTCGTTCCCCAAGCCGCCGTCCATGGAGGTGGCGCCCAAGTTGGCCTACAGCGAGTACATCCCCGGAACGGACATCTGGATATCCACGGGCATCTACATCGACAACGTGGAGACGTATAAGCGGGAGATGAATCAACGGATGGACGCGGACTTGAACGCCCGCATGTTCCTGTTGATCGGCGTTATCGGCGTGGCGTTGGCGGGAATTGCCGTCTTTTCGGTGGTCATCATCCGCGGTTTGACCGGTCCGCTTGACCGGCTCAACGGGCAGCTGGGCGAAAGCGCCGGGAAAATCGATCGGGTGGTGGGAGCGATAACCGGCAATTCGGAGAAAATGCAGGCCGGTTCCCAAGGCAGCGGCGAAGGACTGGCCGATATATCCGGCGCGGTGGAGCAGGTCAACGAAGTGACGTGCCAAAACGTCGCCCATGCGGACAAGGCGACGGAATTGATGACGAAAACGCAGACCATCGCCGCCCAAGCGGAAGCGGCGATGGCCCAGGTGAACGACGCGATGGGCAGGATCGCGACCTCCGGCGCGGAGATGTCGAAAATCATCGGCACCATCGAATCAATCGCCTTCCAAACCAATCTGCTCGCGCTGAACGCGGCGGTGGAGGCCGCCCGGGCGGGCGAGGCGGGCAAGGGATTCGCGGTGGTCGCGGACGAGGTCCGCAATTTGGCCACAAAGTCGGCGAATTCCTCGAAAAGCACGGCGGAACTGCTCAACACGACCATCGAGTCCATACACGCGGGCGTCGAAAGGGTTCGGACCACGACGGAAACGTTCGCCGCCGTGAGGGTACGGATTGAGGAGGTGGGCGAACTGTTGCGCGGCGTGGCCCAAGCTTCGCGGGAACAAACGAATTCCGTGGGAAGGATTCGCGAATCCGTGTCCCGCCTTGATGAAATCAATCGGGGCAACGCGTCCCAGGTGGATGAATCGGTTCATTCCATCGGGGATTTGCAGGAACAGGTGAACCTGCTGGGGGAGGTGGTCGACAACCTTACCGCCTTGGTTCACGGCGGCGGAAGGTGAATGGCCGGGTATGGTGAAGTTGTCATTCGGTCTCCATGTGCGCGAGCGCGCGTATGGCGCGAAAAATACCGGGCGAGGATAAATTGAAACCATAGGCTTCAACCTTTTCAAGGAGCCTTGTCGAGACCGGGAAAACTCCCGGCGGTTGCGGGAAGGATCGGTTTTTTTCCGGTCCGCCATCCCCTTTTTTGCGGCATTTCCCTTGCATCCGGGCGAAGCGGGGGGATAATGCCCGGACGTGGTTGACAGGCTATTTTCTCCGGGGCGCAACGAGGACTAGCTACCCTCCTTGAACCCAGGGCACTCAAGGGACGCCGTCGCGGGCGCGACACCGCGGCGGCGTCCCTTTTTTTGTCCCGCCCCGGACCTTCAACATCCGGCGCCCGGCCGGGCCGCCGGGGAGGCCGAAAGGAGAGGTGGAGATGGGGCATCGCCGGCGAAAATCCGGTTTTCCGGCTCCGGCCGGGCGTTCGCGGGACCTTTCCGCCCGAGCCCTGAATTCGGCCGGGACGGATCCCCTCTCCGCCCGGGGGGAAGGGGACGAAGCGGCCTGGCGCTTCCGGTTCAACCCCTTCGTCCAGCCCGGGAACCCCGCCCGGACGGCCCGGATCGCCTGGTCGCTCTACGCCGGCGACTGGGCGGCCCAAAAGATCGTGGACATCCCGGTTTTCGACATGTTCCGGGAGGGCTGGAACTGGCGGTACCGGGGGCGGGACACCGCCGTCGACCGGCGCCTCCAGGAAGGGGCCGACCGCCTGGGGCTGGCCGCCGCCCTGTCCCGGGCCAAGCGCCTGGAGCGCCTGCTCGGAGGGGCGGTGGTCGTCCTGGGGGTCGAGGGGGCCGAAGGCTCGGAGGGGGAGCCGCTCGCCCCGGAGGAGGTGGGCGAGGGGGGACTCCGCTTCCTGAATCCGCTCGGCCGCGACCTGGTGAGCCGGGTGGAGTGGCAGTTGGACCCCTCCCGGCCCGGTTACGGCCGCCCGGAACATTACCATATTTGCGGCAAGGCGTTCCACCGTTCCCGGCTGGCGGTTTTCGACGGCAACCCGATTTCGCCCCGTCCCGGCCGGGAGTTCCCGGCCGATCCCTCCGGCTGGGACGGCTTCGGGCTGTCGGTGTTCGCCCCCCTTCACGACGCCCTGCTCCGGGCCGAGGCCGCCCAGGACGCCGCGATTCACCTGGTTCGCACCGCCTCGGTCTGGACGGTCCTCAAAAAGGGCCTGAAGGACCTGCGGGCGACCCGGGAGGGCCGGGCGGCGGTCGACGATCTCCGGCGCATGGCGGAGGAAATATCCCTCTACCGCGGCTTCGTGGTGGACGGGGAGGACGTGGATCTGAAGCAACACTCGCCCAGCTTCGGCTCGGTTCCAGAACTTCTCGCCGGATTCCTGCAGGTCCTCTCCGCCGCCTCGGACATTCCCGCCACCCGCTTCCTGGGGGAGGCCCCGGGAGGGCTCAATTCGGACGGGAACTCCAGCCTGGAAAACTACTACAACGCCATCCGGGCCCGGCAGCGGCTGGAGCTTGAACCGGTCCTCCGGGAACGGCTGCTGCCGATCCTGGTCAATTCCGTCTTCGGAACCGGGAAGGTGGATCCCGGGGAAATCGGAATCGAGTGGCTCCCCCTGTGGAACCCCTCCCGAACCGAGGAGGCGGCCGCCCGCGCCGCCGACGCCCGGACGGTGATTGAGCTGAACCAAGCCGGCCTCCTGGACGGACGGGCGGCGGCGGACGAACTGGCGGCCCGGAAAGTCCTGGCCCGGAGGCCGGACCGGCCGGCCGATCCGGCGGTTCGGCGGCCGTCCCCGGAGGAAAAGGAATAATGCCCGGCCAGGACGCCAAACGGCCTTTCCGGGCCATGAACGCCGTTTTCACCGAATCCCTCCGGGACCGGAAGCGGTTCCGGGACGAAAACGGCTTTCTCCACATAACCCTTCGCTTCCTGCGGACGGGGATATTGCGCTACCTCCCCACTCCGGAAACCTTTCCGGACGGGGTTCCGCCCGGCGCCCCGGGGCCGGACGGGCAGGTGGCCGTCCTGGTGGAGGCGGCGGACCTCCGCGATCCGGAAAGCCTGGCCAGCCTCGCCGGCATGCCCTGCCTTCGGGAACACGACTGGGCCGCCCCGGACAAGCGCCTGGACGCGGTGGGGAGCGTGGCCGGAAGCCCGGAGTTCGACGGGGAGTTCGTGGCCGGGGAGGCGGTGATAACCGACGCCGAAACCATCTCCCGGCTCGAGGCCGGGGAGTTGGCCGAGGTGTCGGCCGCCTATGTCCACCGGGTGGACTGGGAGCCGGGGGAGTTCGAGGGAACTCCCTACGCCGGAAAGCAGCGGGAAATCCGCTACAACCATTTTGTCCTGCTTCCGGAGGGCAAGGGACGCTGCGGGCCCGAGGTCCGCGTGACCAACGCAAAGGACAACGATATGGACAAGGACAAGGATAAAACCGAAGGCAAGGACGGCTTGTTCGCGGTGTTTTCCCGCAAACTGAAGCGCCTGGTCTACGCCCAAAACGCCGACGAGGCCAAGGAAATAGCCAAGGCCGACGCCGAGGAGGAAAAGCCGCCGGAGAAGGAAAAATCCACCGACGGCAATCCGGAGGGCAAGGACGGGAACAAGGGCGGCTCCGAGCCGGAGGGCATCAAAAACCTGGACAAGCTCCTGGCCGAACTGGAGAAGGTCAAGGCCCGGGCGGCCGAACTGGAGGGGCAGCTGGCCGCCGCCCAGGAGAAAATCAACGAACTCCTTTCCACCGACAAGGTGGAGGAGGAGGCCGAGGAAATCAACAACGAGCGGGAGGAGGCGGCGACCGCCATGAACGGCGCCGGCATTCCCCGGGAAAAGGCGCTGGCGGCCTTCAAGGAAAAGAAGCTCCGGGGGCATGGCCTCCGGGTCTTCGCCATGAATTCCATCCGGGAAGCCGCCGGCAAGGCGAAGCTGACCGAGGCGCAGGCCAAGAGCGAGGACTTCATTCGCGGCATGTGGGGAGTGGTCCGGGAGACGGCCGACCAGAAAAAGACGGTGACCGGCGGCCTGGGCGACTACGCCAAGGCCATGAACGCGTACCAGGACTACCGGACCCGGGCCTTGAACACCCTCGGATTCAATCAACCCAAAAACGGCGAATCCCGGAAATGAGCTTTTGCCCGGGCACTTCGTCGCGGAACGGCTCCCGCGTTTTTGGCAAGCAAAAACACTGCCGCCGTCCCGTTCCTCGTTCGCGGGCAAAATATCAATTTCCGGAAATTCCCTTTAGGAAAGGACTAAGCCATGCCTTACACCGGAACCATGCAGGGGGCGGTGCAGACCGGTTATTTCGCGCATCCCCCGAAGCTGCGGCCGGGGCAGCTGGAGTTTGTCGGCCAGCCGCACATGATCGACAGCCACCCGGTGGAATCGGAATTCATCCATTGCGGCCGGGGAGTGATCAAGGGAAGTCCCATTTCCGTCCCGGCGGTCGGCTGGGGAAGCGACGTCATGCCCTTCGGGG
Organism: Planctomycetota bacterium; assembly: GCA_031269935.1. Lineage (GTDB taxonomy): Bacteria > Planctomycetota > SZUA-567 > SZUA-567 > SZUA-567 > JAJBSZ01. Next base: position 2,754 of record JAISYL010000116.1, on the reverse strand, counting down.
TGAAGGCGACGGACGGAAGCGTGAACGCCAATACCGCCGTCTCCCTCTTTGTCGGGGTTCTGGTCTTCGACGCCGGGGCCAGGAACGACAGCCAGGGGGCGGCCGGGAAACAACAGGGCGACCTGGCCGGCATTCTCAAAACCGGCTTCGTGGGGGTGAAGCTGTTCCAGGACACGACCCCGGGAGGGGACGTATTCCTGGTGGCCGACGGAAGCAACGCGGTTTCGGCCCCGGCCGGCTCCTTCGTTTCCACCAATCTGTCGGGCAAGGCCTTTCTCATCCCCAAGGCCAAGTGGTGGGCTAAATACTCGGTCGCCAATTCCCCCTGCGGCATCCTGCAGCTGGTTTAGAAAGGACAACCAATGCCTGTCAACATTCCCGTCATGCCCGCTTTCAATTTCGGGGCGCAGCCGACCCGGGAAAGCGCGTATGAGTTTTTCATCTCCAATATGGAGCAGTTCCAGAACCGCTTCCGGGACGTGAAATACCCGGATATCTTCTGGAACAAGGTGATTCCGGCCGAATCGGTGGACACCGGGATAAACCCCGGGGCGAGCATGGTGTCCTACCCGGTGGCCGACTGGAAAGGGCAGGGCGCCTTCCGGGCCCGCTACGGCAAGAACATCCCCACCGTCAGCACCACCTTCGCCAAGAACAACGTTCCCATCCAGGCCGCGGCCATTTCGGCCATCATGGACACCGACGAAATCCGGGGCGTCCTGTTCGGAATGACCCTGGATCTCCGGACCCGCTTCCCGGAAATCATGCGGATGGCCTGCGAGCGGCACGTGGAGGGGGTTTACTTCTACGGCGATCCGGTGGTGGGGTTCCTCCCCTTCCTGGACTTCCCGGGAGTGCCGGAGGCGGTCGCGGCGGCCGGGGCCGGCGGATACACCGATTGGGCGCGGAAAACCCCGGACGAGATCCTGGCCGACTTGAACACCGCCCTGTCCGCCATCTGGGTGAACAGCCGGCAGGTGCACGTTCCCAACACGATTTACCTGCCGCCCGGACACCTGGGCTACATCGCCAGCACCCCCCGGAGCGCCAATTCCGACACCACCATCCTCGGCTACTTCCTTAAGAACAACCTCTTCACCAACCAGGGGTTGGGGGAAGTGACGGTGGCGGCCCTGCCCTATCTCGGCACGGCCGGGGTGTCGGGGGCGGCCCGGATGATTGCCTGCGAGCGCAAGGGGGACAATTTCCTGATGCCGTTCCCCCTGCCGTTCGAGCTGCTGGCGCCGCAATACACCGATTTGAACATCAAGCTGTTCGCGGAATACAAATTCGGGGCGGTGCATTTGCCCTACCCCCAGGCCTTCCTTTACACGGACGGGATTTGACCATGAGGATCAACAATCATCTTACCCGGGCGCTGATTCTCCGCCGGCCCCTGCCGGCGGCGACGGAACCGACCCGGGCCTTTTCCACCGGGGATTTCGGGGACGTTCAGATTCTTCCGGGGGAAAGCGCCGAGGTGGAGTTCTGGGACCGGATCAAGAACCATCCCATTTACCAGAACCTCCTTTCCCGGCGGCTGATCACCCTGGGGCAGGACGCCCCGGAGCCGGGCGGAAGCGAGGCCTTCACCTCGAACGGGGACAGCTTGTTCCCCCCGGATAAGCTCAATCCCGAACTGGACCAGGCGGCGGCGGAAAACGACCCCTTGAAGCCGGAACTCGCCTACGGGAACAAGGTGAAGGTGAGCAAACAGCGGGGGCGCCGCTCGAAGGCGCCGGCGGCGGAGCAGGGCAAGCCGGCGGCGGAGCAGGGCGAATAAGCCGTGACTCTGGCCGAGGAGTTCGTCCTTCGCTATCCGGAGTTCCTGGCGCCGCCGGTTGGCCAGCCGGCGGCGACCGGGGCACAAATCGACTATTGGCTGGCAGAGGCCGAGGCCTGGCTCGACCCCCGGGCCTGGGGCGGGAATTACCGCCGGGCCTGCCTCGCCTGGGCGGCCGTCATGCTGGCCGGGCAGATCCGCCGGCGGCTTAACGGGCCGGCGACCGGGGAAAGCGGGCCGGTGACCGGGGCCTCGGTCGGGGGGGAAAGCGTGAGCTACGGCTTCAACAGCCGCTTTTCCGCCGGAACCTATCCCGACCAGTGGTTTCTTCTGTATCCGCCCTACGGGCCGGAATACCTGATGCTCCGGGATTCCACCATGTCCGGAGTGGAGGCGACCAGGATTTGACGGGGGGAAGTCATGGTTAAGGTCAAAACGAAACGGACCAATGCCGGGGGAGCCTGACATGCCCGCCCCCTTGCCCATCCTGGCCGCCAGGCTCCGCTTTTACGACGCGGTTAAGGTGGCGGAAGTCACCGGCCATTACCAGGACGGAATATGGATTCCCGGGCCGGAAACCGTCCGGGAAATCCAGGGGAGCTTCCAAAGCCCGAGTTACCTGTCGGCGGACATTGCTTTGTCCGGGGACGCGGGAACGGGCGGCCGGCATTTGTTCACCCGGGAGTATCTCCCCTATTACGACTTGAAATCCCCGGCCCAAACCTTTGTCCTGGCCGAGGGGATGCGCTGGCGGATAACCGACCGGCAAAGCTGGGGGCCGATTAGCCAGGGCCTGTTCGTCTACGGCCTGGAGCGGTACCACAAGACCAAGACGCCGGAGGGGATTCCGGAGGATCCGGGGAATGAGTGATTCCACAACCGTCAAGGAAATCATGGATGTCATGGCCCGGCTTATCCGGAACAACCTGTTCGGGGGGAGGGAACTGGTCCTGATCGAGCCGGCCAACGGT
>JAISYL010000003.1 GCA_031269935.1 Planctomycetota bacterium | reverse complement strand
GTCGGCGTTTGCGGTTTTTGTGGGATACAAGAACGACTATCGCAGTAAGAAGCACATGAAAGTTACTTGGAAGCAACTGTCTAAAGCTTTTTTTCGAGCCTTGCCTGCCATCTTCATGCCGATGATTGTTCTCGGCGGCATTTACGGTGGCGTTTTCACACCCACGGAAGCGGGCAACGTTGCTGTTGTCTACGGCTTTATCGTAGGTTTCTTCATTTACAAGGAGCTTACGCTGAAGATGATACCCAAACTACTCAAGCAAACGGCCATCAACACTGCGGCTATACTTTTTATCGTGGGCGCCGCCAACGCGTTTGGCAATGTGATGGCGCGTGAAGGCCTTCCGCAAAAGATGGCGGAGATTATCATAAGCGCTTCCGGTTCAAAGATTATGTTTTTGCTGCTGATCAACATTCTCTTCCTGATTTTGGGAACTTTTGTTGAGGCCAATTCCGCGGCTATCCTGTTTGCGCCCATTCTGATGCCCGTGGCACGCTACTACGAAATCGATCCGGTTTTCTTCGGCGTTATTCTGGTGGTTAACCTCGCTATTGGGCTTATTACTCCGCCGCTTGGCGTCAATCTGTATGTGGCGGCCGGCATTATCAACGACAAAGTCAATGTTGTTCTAAATAAATATTTTATAGGATATTTATCTGTGTCTGTCAGCCTGTTGTTCCTGTTTACCTATGTGCCCGATTTTACCATGAGTCTGTTCAGAGCACTTAAAGGTTTGTAGGAGCCATATGAAAGGAGAACGCATATGATATGAACGACTATAAAGAAAATCTGCGGAAAATAGTTGATGCGCAAAAGAATTTTGTCAACGTTATCAATGAGGAGGCGAAAAAATATGCCAAAGTATTTTCCTGGTTTTGAAGGGAAACTTTTTGATTGTGGAGATGCGCAGATTTATGCGGTATACGGGGGAAGCGGCAAAGATTCTATCTTATTGCTGCACGGTTATCCCCAGACCCACATCGTATACCGTAAGATTGCTCCAAGACTGGCTGAAAAATACACGGTGGTCTGCGCCGACTTGCGTGGCTATGGCCATAGTTCCTGCCCGCCAGAGGCAGAGGATCACTCCACCTACTCTAAAAGCAACATGGCCCTTGATATGGTGCGGCTGATGTCCCGCCTTGGATTCGAGCGTTTTTACCTAGTGGGTCATGACCGTGGTGGGCGCGTTTCTCATCAACTGATGGTGGATCATCCGCAAAGAGTGATTAGGGGAATGTTGTTAGATATCGCCCCTACACTCGCATTGTATGAGATGAGCGACAAGCTGTTTAGCACATCTTATTGGCATTGGTACTTCCTTATTCAAGAGCGGCCATTTGTGGAAAACATTATAGAACGTGATGTCCGCTCCTATTTGCTGCAATGCTTTAACAACTACAAGCGCACCAATGACGTTTTTCCGAAAGAAGTGATGGAGGAATACATCGAGCGGTTCTCTCGCCGTGAAGGAATTTACGCGTCCACCGAGGATTACCGTGCAGGCGCTTCAGTGGACTATGAGAAGCAGAAATCGGATCGTGCCGCCGGACGTCGTATCCGCTGTCCATTGCGTGTTATTTGGGGCGAGGCGGCCATGAGGTACTATGACATTGTTAAAATTTGGTCCAATGGGTTCGCAGACGATGTCAGCGGTTGGATGATTCCGGGGGTGGGCCATTGGCTTGCTGAGGAAGCGCCGGATCAGATTTATGACGCTATAATGTCTTTTTTTAAATAAACAAAAAATAACTGCCATTTTATAAACTGCAGGTCTCCCGTTCGAATCAAGCAGACGGCTCCAAGACAATCAGCCCTGCATCACCCTTAAGAAATGGGAGTTGCAGGGTTTTTATTGAATTGCGTATCCACAGTTCCGGTATTTAGAGTCTTGTATATTGGATTTTTCCGAAGAACCTAAAATCTTAAAAAATCCACTCTCCGGTATTGGTATAAATCGGCCTGGCGCCCCCGAATTCAGCGGGCCCTCAGGCGGTACACGGTGGTTTGCGAATAGACCTCGCCCGGATTCAGGATTATCGACGGCAGGTGGGGATGGTTGATGGCGTCGGGATGCTTTTCCGCTTCCAGGCAGAAGGCGGAGCGGCGGGGGTATTTCGCCCCGTGCAGGCCGCCGGAAAGGGAACCGTCCAGGAAATTGCCGGAATAGAACTGGAGGCAGGGCTGATCCGTCGCCACGGACATGACCCGCCCGCTGTCGGGGTCGAAAACCTCGGCCAGCCATTTGTCCCCGGTCCCGGCCGGGAAAATATAGGCGAAATCGTAGCCGTTGGCCAGTTTTTCAATATCGCGGCCTATGGGTTTGGCGGCGTTGAAGTCAAGGGGGGTTCCCGAGACGGGCGCGACTTCCCCGGTGGGCACCAGATCCGGGTCCAGCTTCAGGTACGAATCGGCGGTCAGCCGCAATTCCTGGGCCAGGATGTCGCGGCGAAAGCTGTTCAGGTTGAAAAAGGCGTGGTTGGTCAGATTCACTATGGTGGTCCGGTCGGTCGTCGCCCGATACTCGAGGGAAAGATCGCCGTCCCGCAACCCATACCAGACGGTGACCGCCAGATTTCCCGGATAGCCCTCCTCCCCGTCGGGGGACAGGTAATCCAGGCGGAGACGGCCGTTGTCCTCCCCGGCCTTCCATAGCCGGAAGCTGAAGCCGAGGTCGCCCCCGTGCAGATGCACCCGGTTGCCGCTGTTCAAGGCAAGGCTGTATTCCCCGCCCGCCAGCTTGAATTTGCCGTTTCGGATGCGGTTGGCGACCCGTCCCACCAGGGCGCCGCAATAATGCCTTTGTTCGGTGTACCCGGCCAGGCTGGCGAAGCCGATGCCGATTTCCTCCGGCCTGCCCGTTCGATCCGGGGCTTCCAGGGAAACCAGCCGGCCGCCGTAATTGGCTATCCTCGCCGTCACCCCGGTGGTGTCGGCAAGGGTGAATATTTCCACTTCCCCGCCGTTGGGCAATATTCCGAATCGTTCCTGGCGCATTGATTATTCTCCTTGTCGGCGGATCCGGGTGATTGGCGGCAATTTGCGGGTGGGCGGCTTGTCCGCTTCCCGGATCGAGGGGTTTTGCTTGTTCTCCAGCGCTTCGGGCCGGTATAGCGACCGGGTTGACGGTTTGGCCGAATTGGGGTTGGAGGATTTTTTCGCGGGCGGCTTCTGGGCCGGATTTTTTTTCATCAGGGCGGTGGTGGAATTGCGGTTTTCCGAAGCGAGCTTGGAATATCTGACCCCGGTGTTGCCGGTGGGCGAACCCAGGATGGCGATGTTGTTGTGGCGCATTTTTTGCATGAGTTGCTGCGCCTGAAGCCATTCGTTCTTTTCCGATATCTCCTGCAGCCGCTTTATCGCCCGGAAGAGGAGGCGTTGGGAGACGTCGTCGAGCATCAGGAACTGGATATGCAGGCGCTGGCGGGCGTTGTCGTGGCTTTCGGGATCGATGGGGTCGATTTTCACCACCGAACCGAGGAGGGTGGCGGGAGGGGCTCCGTCCACCAGCGACTTGGAAAAGCGAATAAGATCGCCCACCTGGAACAGGCTTGCCGACATGGTTTCAATGCCGCACCCCCCCAGGCTTATGTCGACGATGCGGCCCGGCCGGATGGCCCCCAGTTTGTTGGTGAGGCTGGACATGCGGATGGAACCGCTGTCGGCCGTGGAAATATGCTGGAAATCGACTTCCAGGGAAAGGGCCAGGCGCATGGAATCGCGCTTGCGGACCTCCCAGGCGGCTATCCAGGCGGCTATCCGGCAAAACGGCATGCTTCCCGCCACCGCCTGGACGACCCGGGAGGTGAAGGCCAGGAGCGAGGAGCCGTTTTCCACCGTCCCCTCGATGTCGAGCCCGGAGTGGAGGGAGGCGACCAGTTGATCGTTGTTGGCCGGCAGGGTGACGTTGATTCCCTGCATGTCGTATCCCATAACCAGGCAATTGTAGCCGCCCTCGATTCCCGAGAAGGACATGCGCAGCGACACCCCCGGCCTGAGGGCGGCGTCCATCAAATCCAGAAGGCCCGCCGGAGTCTGGCCGCCGATGTTGATCAGCCGGCCGTTTTCGTCGTCCGGGACGGCTTTTTTCCGCAGCAGCGAAGTGGCCTGGCCGGTGATTACCTTGGCCTCGTTGAGGGGCGGGAAGAACAGCGACTCCAAATGGGCGCCGTAATCGTCGCCGTATTTCGAGTCGATGACCGGGCGGAGAATGTTCTTGAATTTGTCGCGGAGGATAAGGGTGTCGCCGGGTTCTATCCTGGGATTGGAGTCGAAAATTTCATAGAGGCGCTCCACATCGTCGGCGACGCCTCCGCGCTTGAGGAGCATTTTCTCGGCCAGCCGCAACGCCTGATCCCGGCGCTCCCATAATTTTTTGCGGCGATTGCGATGGGAAAGATAGGCGATCACCACAAAGGCGATCCCCAGGACGAACAGCGTAACGATAATGGTTGGGGTCAAAAACACTTGCCTGAGGGGCGGCAACCCGCCATAGCCGTCGCTTGCGGCCAGGGGGGGGAAATACAGCCAAGGTTGTTCCGACATATCCGCTTTCGCCCCGCTGGGAATCCCAATTCCCGGGCGCCTTAAGCGGACACTATGCCGAAGACGGCCTGAAATGGTGATTTCGCTATTTCAGGAATGATTCCCGTTGGATGATTCGCTCCAATAACATGTTGCGAAATAATCACTAATGGCGTTTTCACAAGTTCAACCGGGGTAAGTATATCACTCCCCCGGCATAATTACAAGGGGAAAAAGGCGGATGATGTATCCCGGGCTAGCCGCTTTCCGGGAAGATCGCGGCGAAATGATCGCATTTGGCGGGAGGAAAGCGTCCTGGCGGGGAGCGGGGGAGGAATTTCTCCGGAAAATCCTCCGTTTCATCAGGCCCACGACAGTTTGTCGCGGAAAAGGGCGGATTCCTGAAGCTTCATGGCCGATTCGGCCCCTTCGGCGTAAGCCTCGATCAATTCGAGATTGCAGAACCGGGAAATGCCCTTGTAGCGGGCCAACAGGAGGAGCGCCTGGAGTTCGTCCAACATGCGCCTGACGATTCGGGAAAATTTTTCCCGGTGGCCCTCCGCCACTTCCTGGTTGGCGGCGCTGGGCAGGCAAAAGGCGTTGGCGTAGCGGTAGATGTCCCGGGCATGGCCGGTCAAGGCCTTGGACATGATCCTGGCGTCGATTTCATCGCACATTTCCATGGCGGCTTACCTTTCGCGTCACCCGAACGTTTCCCCTAGGCCACCCGATCCCTCAGGGCGGATTTCAATCCGCTGGTCTTGTTTTTAAAAATCTGCTGCAGGGCCTCCATGTAGGCCGTGTTTTTGGCCAGGTCGGCCATTTCCTTTTCAATCACCACATTGTTTTCGTCATGCCGCTCCGGTCCCCATTCCCTGCCTTCGCGGTTAAGGGCCAGGGGGAGATGGTTCTGGTAAAACCTCACCCCGAAGGTGTCGCGGGGGGTGAACTCGTTCCAATGGTTGCGGTAACGTTCGTCCAGGGCCCGTTGCATCGCCTGGTGGAATTTTTTTTCCGGCAGAACCTTGCGCTTGTAGTAGGGCGTCTCGACATTGGCGATATTGTTCATGATGTTGACTTGGCGCTGGAAGGCGAATCCCATGGCGGCTTCCAACAGGGGGACGGTTTCGCGTTGAATCAGTCCCTCCACCCAGATGGCCATGCCTTTCTCCTTGCGTTTGCCGTCGGTTTTCCCCAATTCAGTCATGCAATGAAATTGCCATTTTTATTGCCTTGGCTGGCAATTTCATAACATCCTTTAATCGATGGGGATGTATTTTTGGGTTTTTTGGGGGGAGGAGGGGAGGGCGGTAGGCAAAAACAGGGGCGAAGGCAAAAAATTCCGGAAGACTCGGTCTTTTGGCTTGGATTTCCCCGCCTCGCTATAAGTTGACCTTTAACCTTTTCACCCCTAAACCGTAACGGGATATGCCGAAGTTCGTGATTTATGGCCAGGTCGTAAAGTTTACCCGACCAGCTATAAATTCGATGACTCACTATCCGTTGAAATAAATCTGATTATAAAAGTTTAAAAATCCACTATAATGGCTTGGAAATTTAATTCAGTGGTTCAAGGAACAGCCCGCGGTCCACCGATGAGTATATAGATACGGTTCAAAGTCATGGAGGCAGGCTATGCGCAAGAGTTATGCCGCGGCATTCGAGTCTCGGACGTAAAACCCCGTCGGCGGTTTATTGTACGGACCGTATCCGAATGAGCAGTGCGGGCTGACGGGTGCCGGCGAGCGGGGGAGGATGCAAGTGCGATCGTACCGCGGAGAAGCTTGCCATGAAAGAATCGACCCCGGACATGATGGAGGAATTGGCGGCCGACGGGAGCGCTTCGGGAGTGGAAGAAGACGCCTATGTGCCATATCCCTTTGACGCGGAAAAAATATCAATATCAAACAAGAAAATTTCCCTTTCCAATGTTATCAGAAGGTTGGAAAGGGGGTTGATCCACGCGGTGGACCTTCAACGGCGTGAGAATTTGTGGGATGTCGGTCGGAAAAGCAGATTGATTGAGTCGTTGATGCTCAGGATCCCCCTCCCCCTGTTTTACGCCGCGGAGGACAAGGACGACAAATTGTATATTGTCGATGGACTGCAGCGGTTAAGCGCCATCAAGGGATATGTATCGGGGAAAACATATAAACTCGAGTCTCTCGAATTTCTTAAGGAACTGGAAGGCAAGGCATTCGATGAAATCGCGGAGCGTATGCAAATCCGGATAAATGAAACAGAACTGGATTTCGCCGTCATCGGTCCCGATTCGCCCCCGGAAGTGCAGAGGAACATATTCAAGCGATTGAATACCGGCGGCCTTCCCCTGACGGAACAGGAAATACGCCACGCCTTATATTTCGGCCCCGCCTCCGAACTGTTGCAGCGGCTTGTGGAAACGGAGGAATTTCAAGTCGCGGTGGATAGCCGGGTCGACGACAGCCGCATGGCCGCCCAAGAACTTGTTTTGCGTTTCCTGTCGTTTTCGATAATGGGTGTCGGCGAATACGCGAAAGACGAGGAGATGGATTCGTTCCTTTCCGACACCATGCAGATCGCCAATGAATTAATGAAAGCCGATTCCGGCGGCGGCAATTCCGGCCAATTGCGCGGCAGGAAGGTCTCCAACAAGGACATGCGCGAAATAGAGGATAAGTTTCTCGCGGCCATGCGCCGCGCCAGGGCTCTGTTTGACAATTGCGCATTCAGGATCACCACCCCGAGAAGATTTTCCACGAGAAAATCCCCGCGGACGCCCATCAACAAATCGCTGTTCGAGGCATGGTCCGTCCTATTGTCGAATATTTCCGAGCGAGAGTTTGACGCGCTGTGGCGGCGCAGGGAGTTTCTCTACCAAAAAATCGACGCCGAATTCGATGATCCGCAGTCCCGGTTGAGGAATTTTATAAGCAAGGACAGCGCGAAGGTCGCCGGAGTGAAGGGGCGGCATAAGATAATCAGGGAAATAACCGATGACGTCATCAAGGGGCCGGAACAGTGATAACCAAACTTTCACTTGAAAATTTCAAGGCTTTTGAAAAGGAGACATTCGAATTAGGGTGGTTGAATGTCTTGGCCGGCCTTAACAGTTCGGGGAAAAGTTCCGTAATCCAGGCTATCCGCCTGCTGCATGAAAAAAAGCCGCTTGATGGCCTTGGCCCCCTCAAGGAATATATTCGAAGCAGCGCGAAAGGGGAATCGAAGGGATTCGTCGTGAAGTGCGCCGTGCGCGACGGGCGTCAATTCGAGTTTTCCTTTGCGAGAGAGGCCGCCTGTCCAAAATACGGCGAATCCCTCCCCGGCGTTGTTTCCTCTATATCCGCAGATCGCTTCGGTCCGAAAAATTCTCTGCCGCTCAATGTTGGCGGCGTCATCCAAACTGTCGGGGCAAGGGGGGAAAACATAGTGGATTTCCTTGCCCGCCTGGACAGGGATTGGGATGATTTGCGCATCCCGCCGGCTCTTGCGGCCAAAGAGGGAACCGGCGTGAAGAATAACATCGTCGAGTGGCTGCGTATCTTGTCCCCGGGCGTGGATTTCGCCTATGAGACCGATTATAGGATGGATGCGGGAAGAACCGAATTCAACAGGTATCGCCCCGTTCATGTCGGCTTTGGACTGTCTTACGCATTGCCGATTATCGCCAGCGTCCTGGTTCATTCCGGACAACTGGCGAAGGGAAATGGCACCCCGATACTTCTTTTGATCGAGAATCCGGAAGCGCACCTTCACCCCTCTGGACAGACAAAAATGGGAGAACTGTTGTCGCTCGCGGCCTCTTGCGGAATTCAACTTATCATTGAAACTCATTCCGATCATCTCATGAACGGCATAAGGATAGCCGTAAAGGAGGGAAAACTCCCTCCCCCGGACGTGAAATTTTATTTTTTCAATTCCGGAAATTGCGATACGCCTACCGTAGTGGAGCAGATTGCCATGGATCGGCACGGCATGATGGAGCGCTGGCCGGACGGCTTCTTCGATGAAACGGAAAAAAATCTCCTGCGATTGGTTTAACGGGACGGGCATAAATGGAAATCTATTTCAACCCCTATCCAGGCGCGGCAAAAAGCGAGGAAGAAGGGATCGCTCTCACCGTTAACGCCGCGGATGCCCTGCTTCGATTGCAAAAGCAATGCTCCGACACGCCTCTGGTTGGCCGTTTTTCCGAAATGCGCGGTGATTTGCCGCCTTCGCGATTCATCCTTGTCAGAAAAGAGGGCGTTCCCGCCGGAATCGAACAACTTATTTATCGGGTAAATTCCTCCGAACGCGAGAAAATCAAATTCTTGCTGACCATGTTTTCAAAAGGGCAAATCATCGCCGAGGAAGATGTTGGCGATACTGAAAATTGGATTGTCTCCGTCGTCGGCGCCGCCGCGCCTGTTTTGGAATTGGCCGCTAAGCGGAACGCGATGGCCCTTACCGTATCCGCGGAAAAGGAATGGCGGGTTGATGTCATATGTTTCGACAACCACGAAAACAAGCTTCCCAACATCTGGGGACAGGTTGACATATCGGGGTTGACGACTCATTGCATCAAGTCCATGACAAATGCCAGGGAACGTTTTTCGGCCCAATTCAATGCGCGGTTTTGCGACGGCGCCTTGCATGCCGCCCCGGATGCGCGGCAATGGGAAAATTGTGGCTATTTCCAATGCATGGGACGGGCAAAAAAACAAGGATATGCCGTTGACGCCAACTTGATGAGAAACGTTGGCCATACAAATCACGGGACGTTGCTTGAACTCCGTTGCTACGGCACGGGACACCGCATTTTCTTCGCGTACAGGCGGGGGATATCCCCGGAAGTGCTGATCGGCGGGTTTTATCAAAAAGGCATCGGAGACGATGCAACGGCTCAAAATAACGCCATACGGAATGCGATTCGCCGCATTGACTCTTACAAGGATTTTAGTTAAGTCAAACCATACGGGAACGTTTTATTGTTCCGCTATCCTTCGGATGCGTTCCATGGCTTCCCCGATAACCTGGTCGGGATAGGTGAGGGAGATGCGGTAATGGCCTTCCCCGGCGACTCCGTAGCCTAGTCCGGGAGTGATTACCACCCCGGCCTTTTCCAGGAGATCCTCGGCGAAGGAGGCGGACGAACCCCGGTATTTTTCCGGTACGGGGGCCCAGATGTAAATGGTGGCCTTGGGCGTTTCCACCGGCCAGCCCGCTTCCCCCAGCGCCTTGACCACCAGGTCGCGGCGGCGGCGGTAGACGGCGTTGATGGGGGGGGTGAGAGTTTCAAATTTGCCCAGGGCGGCGGCGGCGGCGAACTGGATGGCCCGGAGCGTCCCGTTGTCGGCATTGTCCTTGACCAACCTGAGGGCCTTGACGGCGGAGGCGTTGCCGACCACGCAACCCACCCGCCAGCCGGTCATGCTGAAGCCTTTCGACAGGGAGTAAAATTCCACCGCCGTGTCGCAGGCGCCGGGAACTTCCAGGATGGAGGGCGACTTGTATCCGTCATAGGTGTTTTCGGAATAGGCCGAATCGTGACAGACGAGGATATTGTGCTTGCGGCCGAATTCCACCGCTTCCCGGAAGAAATCCAGGGGCGCCACGGCGGTGGTGGGATTGTTGGGATAATTCAGCCACAGCAATTTGGCTTGCCTAGCCGTATCCGGGGGGATTTCCTTGAAGTCGGGGAGCCAGCCGTTCGCCCGGCGGAGGGGCAGGTAATGGGTTTGGGCGGAACAGAAGACATGGCCTATGTTATAGGTGGGGTAACCCGGCTGGGGAGCGATGCCCAAATCGCCGGGATTCAGGAGTCCCAGGCAAAATTGGACAATGGCGTCCTTGGATCCGGAAGTGACGGCGATTTGATTTTCCGCCAATTCCACTCCGTGGCGCCGGCGATAGAAATTCATGATTGCCGCCGGCAGGTCCGCCACCGGACAGTCGCAGCCGTACCGGTGGCGATTCGGATCCCCGGGGTCGGCGACGGCCCGGGCGAGTTCATCAATGATCGGGGCCGGAGTGGGGATGTCCGGATCACCGATCCCGAGGGATATTATTTTGATCCCCCGGGCTTTCCTGTCCGCGATTTTGCGCCGCAGATCGGCGAAGAGATAGGGCGGCAACTTGTCAAGGCGATTGGCGATCGGCATTTCCATTAGAAACTGATTCCATAGGTTCCGGTCACCACCTGCGACGTGTAATTCTTGGCGAAACGGCAATCGTAATCCACCGCGAGAATGAAACGATCATTGATTTGCACCTTGAGCCCGGCTCCGATCGCGACCGGAAAGCGGCCGGTTTTCCTGGCGGCGGCGGGGTCGCCGCCCGACCATTCGTTCCGGACGCTTCGGGAACCGAACTGGGGGATGAAGGCGGCCCGGATTTCCGGGGTCAACAGGGTTTGGTTGGCTCCGGGACTCAGGAAGCCGGTGGCGAAAGTGCGGTTGACGGCGACGCCAATCGGCAGTTGCGCCGAATTGAATGAATTTTTCTCCACGAACGAGCCATTGCTTTCGGTATATTGATTGTTGTGGAGGCGGGCGTAGTCGAATCCCAGGTGGGGGGTAATTCTCACCTCGTTTTCAAGGCACCAGACATAACTGGCCCGCAGGCCTCCGGAAAGGATGACGTCGTTGTAATTGCCGTGGGACCGGCCCGCGGGCGCGAACGACCAGCGATCCGTCCGTTGGGAGGTCCAGGAAAAGCCGGCGTAAGCGTCGAGGAAGAAATTGCCGGCCCCCGCGCCCCCGTAAAGGGCGGCGTGGAAGGCGTCGCCTTTTCCCCGGCGGTGGATATCGCCCTTGCCCTTGAGGGTGCGCTCGTCATACCCGATGGCCAGGCCCAAGGTTTTGTATTCGCCGAAAAGGCGGGAAATGCCGGTGGCGAATCCGCTGCTCCGGAAATCGTGGCCGAAATTGCCGGCGTCGCCGGTTATGCGGTCGAATTGGAGGAAAGGGGTGTCCCACATCACCCAATTGGAATTCGGGCCGCAGATCGTGGCGCCGCAGATGGGGGAGGCCAACGCCCGGTCCGACTCGATGGTCACCGCCTTGGCCTGGGAATGGGCGGTTTGGCTGTAATCGCTGACCGAAGGGATGGTTTCCCGGAAAACGCGCTGAACCGAAAGCGAGGCCAGCGACACGGCCGGGGTCAAGGGCGCGTCCGAGGCCGAAAAGGCGGAACCGGCAAGGGAAACGATCAAGGCCAGGGTGAATTTTTCAACGGTGCGCCCGGACATAAAAATGCCTCCTCGAAAACTCCCGAACCCGGACCTCGGGACCTCCCGGCGGGAGGACGCGATTTTGCCATTTCCGGGAATATCGCGGATATCCCCGGCCCGGAAGCAAAATATATCAAGGCCTTCCGGTTTTTACAAGTTTTTTCCCAATTTTTGTCGATATTTTTTGAGGATGGCGAATCCGGGCAAAATTTCCGGCGGTTTTCCCCGTCTTCCCCCCTCCGCGCGTCCGCCGGAAGTCGGGGAGTCGGGCGTCCGAATGTTGATGGCGGCGGGCGAAACGGTGAATTCAGGGAAAAGGAGGGGGTATCCATGGAACATGAAGGGAACGGGAAAATCCGGAGCACCACCATATTGGCGGCGCGGCGCGATGGCCGGATCGCCATTGGCGGCGACGGGCAGGTGACCCTGGGCAATTTGCAGATAAAAGGTTCGGCCCGAAAAATTCGTTCGCTCGCCGAGGGCAAGGTGAAAGTGGGATTCGCCGGTTCGGTGGCCGACGCCTTCGCCTTGGTGGAGCGTTTCGAGAAAAAGCTGGCGGAATACAACAACAACCTGGTCAGGGCCGCCATTGAAATGGCCAAGGAATGGCGGACGGATCGGGTGTTGCGCCGCCTTGAAAGCAGCTTGGTGGTGGTGGATCGGGAAAAAATGCTGCTGTTGGGCGGGGGAGGGGACGTCATCGAGCCGGACGACGACGCCATGGCGATCGGTTCCGGGTCGGGTTACGCCTTGGCTGCCGCCCGGGCCCTGCTAAGCCACAGCGGCTTGACGGCCGAGGAGCTTGTCCGGGAATCCCTTAGGATCGCGGGAGAGATCTGCATATACACCAATACCGACATAATCGTCGAAACCGTTTGAGGTCGAATGGTTCAAGCGGCGGCTTCCCCCTCCGGCCCCGCCTCAATCCCCCGTCCGGCGGATTGAGGCGGGGCTTGCGCATGAAAATTTCCCTCAAAAATCCGCCAAGTACAATATGGATTATTTTCGCGCGTTAACCCTGGCGAATTGATCGCGAATCAGTTTTTCCTTTAATTTGGCTGTCCAAGCCAATATAATTACCCCCCCCGTGTCCGGATAACGCCTTGTCTAAACGCGCGGTACTTGTTTTTCTATGGATTCTTGGGCGGGGATGGCGGGTGGAAGAGGCCGGGAAATTATAGGATGAATATGGATTCCCTGGAGGATCGTGGAGGGGCCAAGCGCCGGCTGGCGGTTTTCCTGGCCTTGGCGGCGGCCGGCCTGTTTCTTTATCTGGCGGTCCCCCCCGGCGACCGGCGCGCCAATCCCTTTCCCTCCCGGCTCACCTTTTCCTTTCCCTCGTATGTCGAGGCGGTGTCCGGCGGCGGCTTGACGGTGGTGGATTCGTCCCGGCGACGGATCGTCAGGCTTGATCGCGGGGGCGACCTCCTCCGCCTGATCGAGGGCGGCTCGCGCGATCCCGGGCGCTTTTTCCACGCCCAGGAAACGGCGACCTCGCCGGACGGACGGCTGTTTGTCCTGAATTGGTTGCCGGACGCGGACGGTTTTTATCTCGAACGGGAGGAAATACAGGAGTACGATTCGTCCGGCGATTTTGTCCGGACGGTGCACCGGGTGGATCTGGAACCGGAGCGCCGTTCCGGCTACCGGGCCGCCCTGCGGCCCATGTCGCGGGCGTTGGGGTTGGACGGCGAAAATCGTCCGCGCTGGCTGGAGTTGCTGCCCGAGGGATTGTTGGCCTGGTCGGCGGAGCCCGACCCCGCGACCGGCGGCTGGCGGGCGCGGCCGGGACGGCTGTTCCCCCTGGCGGGCGCGCATTTGGCGGTGGCGGAGGCGGTGTTCACCCCGGACGGGGGAATCGCCTACACCCACAAGGCGGGGCGCATTTACCGCCAGGCCGGACCGGAAAGCGGGCCGGAACTGCTTTATGACGCCGACGCCTCGGGCCGCCTGACCCCGGACGGGGTTCCCTCGATGCCCTGGGGCTTGGCGGCCGACCGGCGGGGCGGATTGATTTTCACCGATCTGGTTTTCCGGGAAATACGGAGCCTGCCGGCCGCCGGCCCGGCGGCAACCCTTTTTTCGGCCGACGATCTGTCCGAGCGCTATCCGCCCTTCCGGCGGGATATCGAGGCGCGGGGGATCAAGCCGGCCGGAACTTATTTCGCCCGCCTGTCGTCCAATACGGAAGGAACGATAGGAACCAGTTGCGAAAACACCCTGGTGACGCTCTCGGACGACGGCGCCGCGGCGGATTTTCGCCACGATTTATCCGCCCGGCCCTCGAGGCGCCTGGCGGCGGCGGCTTCCTGGCTGGCCTTGGCCGTTATGGCGGCGGGGCTCATCCTGGCCGTCCGGTCGTTCCACGCGAAGGTGTTGGGGCGCCGGTTGCCGGCCGGGTTACTCCGCGCCCTGGGCATTCTGACGATTATGGCGCTCACCCTTGGCGTCACCATGCCCATCATGGTGGACAACATGTTCGAGCGGGAGCGCCAAGCCCAGGAACGGCAGTTGCGGCAGATGCTCGAAACCCTGCCGTTCATGATCGACGCGGAGGCGATTCGGGGCCTGAACCGCGCCGGCGATTTCCGTAATCAGGCCTACGAGGGCCTGCGGGAACGGCTGCTGCGGGTTTTTTTCGAAACCGGGGACGAATGGAACCGGGGCTATTATTACGCCCTCTATCGTTTCCGGGATGGCCGCCCCTACGCCCTGATGTACTCCAACGACGAGGTGGGGCTGTATTATCCCTTTTCCTGGGAGGACGAGTCGCTGTACCGCGACGCCCAGGAACGGGGGCTGGCGACGGTTTCCACTTCCAGCGACGCCTACGGGGACTGGGTGTTCGGGGTGGCGCCGATTCGGGACGCCGCCGGCGAGGTGGCGGCGGTCCTGGAAATAGGCCGCGATTTTTATGTATTCAACG
>JAISYL010000274.1 GCA_031269935.1 Planctomycetota bacterium | reverse complement strand
CCCACCGAACCGTACCACCTCGCCTGGGAAGGCTGGGCGAAGAAAGTCGCCGAACGCACCAACGGCGAGGTCAAAATCGAAATCTACCATAGCGCCCAGCTCGGCGTCGAGGAGGACATCATCGAACAGATGCGCATGGGCGCGCCGGTCGGCCAAAGCTCGGATCCGGCCCGCATGGGGAACTACGTCAAGGAATTCGCCATGATGAACCTCCCCTATTTCGTCGACACCCTCGCCGAGGTGGAGAAGCTCGCCACTTCCCCGACCGTCAACAAATGGCGGCGGGATCTGGAGGAGCAATACGGCATCCACATCCTCTCGCTCTACTACTGCCAAGGCTTCCGCCAAGTCTACACCAACAACGTCGCCGTCCACAAGCCCGGGGACCTGAAGGGCCTCCGGATCCGCGCGGCGCCCGCCCAGGCCTGGCAGGAGCTGGTCCGCGCCCTCGGCGGCACCCCGGTGGCGATCCCCTACGTCGAAATCTATTCCGCCATCCAGACCAGGGCCGTCGACGGCAGCGAAAACGGCTACGTCCCCGGCTACCACGCCAGCATGTACGAGGTCTGCAAGTTCATCGGCGAAACCAACCACCTTCTGCAGATGAACTGCCCCGTCACCAGCGCCGAGTGGTTCCGCGGCCTGCCGGCGGAATGGCGGAGGATCGTCGACGAGGAATGCGAGGCGGCCGGCAAGGCCGTTTCGTACGAGATCGTCAACAAGCTGTCGGCCGAGTACAAGCAGAGGTTCAAGGACAAGGGCGTGACCATCGTGGACGGCGATCAGATCGATCTGGACGCCTTCCGCGCCAACAGCGTGAGCGCCTACCGGGCTCTCGGCCTTCTCGACGCCCGCAACGCGGTCTACAGGGAACTCGGCAAGAATTAAGGGCTCGTCCATAAATGACTTATACAGGTTTATACCGCGTCACCAACGCCGTTCCCTTGAAATTTCGCCCGGCCGCGGGCGAAAATTCACCGCCGCGGCTCGGTTCCCGGTCCAAGCAGGCATAAGTTATTCATGGACGGACCCTAACGGCTGGGGCGGCGAAGTCCGGGGCGGTCCCGCTCCCGCGCCGCGCGGCGTTTCGTCCAACCGTCCGGCAAAGGCGGCGCATGCGCAAACTTTATGATCGATTCTGCGGGATCGAGCGGACGCTGGCCATGATCGCCCTGCTCGCCACCACCTTTTTGATTTTCGCGACCGCCTTGCTGCGCTATCTCGGCCGGCCGGTGAACTGGTCGCTGGAAATATCCATGTTCATCTTCGCCTGGTGCGTTTTTCTCGCCGCCGACGTCGCGTTCAGGGAAAACCGCATGGTGAACCTGGATCTTTTCACCAACATGCTCCCGGCAAGGGCGCGGTTGTACCTGGCCATGCTTTGCCACCTGATAATCCTCGTCTTCCTCTGCGCGGCGATCTACTACGGATTCGATCTCGCCTGGCGGACGCGGGTGCGCATGTTCCACGGCATCGATTTCAGCTACGCCTGGGTCACGCTCAGCCTGCCGGTGGCGTCGATTTTCATGCTGACGACCACCTGCCTGAAAATGCGCGCCCTGGCCGGCGAACTGTTCCCGGCCCCGGGAGGGCCGAACCGCCGGGGAGGGGAACCCGGGGCGGCGGAGAAGCCCGCGCGCTTCGAAGCGCCTTGACGGCGGACTCGACCGCCGGGCGAATGGCGAATCGGGGTCTTGTATATTGAAAACAGCCGCTGGTTGTCCGGACAAAAGCCGTAAACTTTATTTCTTTACGAGCCCTTACCCCGAAATACCGTCAGCGAAGGGCAAGCCATGCCGTGGGTCATCGCGATTTTTCTGATCCTGACCGCCATCGGCATGCCCATCGCCTTCGGCCTGGGCATATCCGGCGCCGTCTTCTTCCTCCTCCACCCGGAAATGCCTTTCCGGATCGTGTTCCAGCTTCCCGTCACCCAGACGCAGAACTATGCGCTCCTGGCCGTGCCGCTGTTCATTTTCGCCGGCAATCTCCTCAATTCGTGCGGCATCACCGAACGGCTGATCGAGCTGTCCAAGGTGCTGACCGGCCACATGGCGGGCGGGTTGGCCCAGGTGAGCGTGGTGCTTTCGACCCTGATGGGCGGGGTGTCGGGCTCGTCGACGGCCGACGCGGCCATGGAGGCCAGAATTCTCGGCCCCGACATGCTGCGCCAGGGCTATTCGAAAGGCTACACCGTCAGCGTCATAGGCTTCACCTCGCTCATCACCTCGACCATTCCCCCCGGCATCGGCCTCATCATCTATGGCACGACCGGCCAGGTGTCCATCGGCCGCCTGTTCGCGGCCGGCCTGATCAGCGGCCTGGTCATGATGGCGGTTCTCATGATCACGGTTTGGCTCACTTCCCTTTACTACGGCTACAAGCCTCTCCACCAAGGCCGGGCGCCCGCCGGGGAAATCGTCGGGGCGGCCTTCAAATCCATTTACGCGGTCATTTTCCCCGTCCTTCTCCTGGTGGGCATCCGGCTCGGCGTCTTCACTCCCTCCGAGGTCGGCGCCTTCGCCTGCGTCTATTCGATTTTCGTCGGCGTCGCCGCCTACCGGGAACTCACCTGGACCGCCTTCGTCCAGGCCCTTCGCCAAACCATAGGCGATCTGGGCGGCATCATGTTCCTCATCGCCATGACCGGCGTTTTCGGCTACGGCATTCCCTACGAGCGCGTTCCCGACGCGGTGACCGGCTTCGTCACCGGCCTGACCGCCAACAAGTACGTCATCATTTACATTGTCGTCGCCTTCCTGTTCGTCGCCGGCATGTTCATCGACGGTTCGGCCTGCGTCCTCCTGTTCACCCCGATTTTCCTTCCCCTCATCAAGACCATCGGCGTCGACGAGGTGCAGTTCGGGCTCATCCTCTGCACCATCTGCACCCTCGGCATCATGACGCCGCCGGTGGGCGTGGCGATGTACATCGTCTGCGAAATCCTGAAATGCCCGATCGGCGAGTATGTGGAAAAGAGCTGGCCGTTTTTCGCCGCCGTGCTGATGGTGCTCACCATCTATACCTTCTGGCCGGGAATGGTACTGTTCCTGCCGGATCTGATATTCGGCTGAAGGCCGGCTTTCAAGCGGCCAATGCCTTGCGTTGCGGGGAGATTGTTTTTCGCCGGCCCGGGAGGAACAAGCGGCCCCGCCAAAATTCG
>JAISYL010000149.1 GCA_031269935.1 Planctomycetota bacterium | reverse complement strand
GCCGATTTTATAGCCGAGTTCTGTGCTATGCAAAACGGAAAATCAAGCGGCTCTCTGATGAAGTATGGATATATCTCATTCAATGTCAAGGTGTAATGTAAATTTGCAAAACTCCAGTTGACTTTTAAAGGAAGTCGAGCGGCGGTTGGCCCGATTTCCTTTAAAAGTCCCCTTTCTCCGCCGCGAGGAAAAACCATGTTGTCAACCGTGAAGAACGCGCTGGAACGGTTTCTGGTTTCATTGATATCCTTGATGTTGATCGCGATGCTCCTGCTCGCCATCTGGCAGGTGACCAGCCGGTATATCCTCCAGGCGCCGGCCATATACACGGAGGAAACCCTGCGCTTCGTCATGATTTGGATGGGACTGCTGGGTTCGGCGTACGCCTTCGGCACCGATCAGCATCTCAAGCTCGTCTTCCTGGGCGAACGCCTGTCGCCCCGGGGAAAAACCGTCCTGTCGACCGTCAACGGCTTGATCGTCATGTTTTTCGCCTTGGCGATTCTCCTGCTGGGGGGCATACAGATGGTCAGGTCCGGCATGAGCCAGGTTTCGCCTATTCTTAACGTGAGGATGGGTTATGTCTTCTCGATACTCCCCATTTGCGCCGTTCTTATCGCGATTTTGCAGGGGATAGGCATTTATCTGCTCTGGAAACCGCCCGCGCCGGCGGGACGGGCGGACAATCGGGCATGAATCGGCATTTCGCGCCGACAGGCATCGGAGAGGCAGCATGGACTTCATTTTTGACCACGTCGCCCCGGAATTGTTCGCCGCGCTGGCGTTGGCGGCGACCTTCGCCTGGATGTTGATCCAGGGTGTGCCGATTTCCGTGGGAATAGCCGTGTCGTCGATCATCACCGGCATGTTTTTCCTGCCCGTCGACACGGCTTTTTTCATCGCCACCCAAAAAATGTATTCCGGCATCGACAGTTTCACCCTGCTGGCCATCCCCTTCTTCATCCTTTCCGGCAACCTGATGAACAAGGGGGGGATAGCCCTGCGCCTGGTGAAGCTGGCCAAATTGATAGGCGGCCGGCTGCCCGGCGCCCTGGCCCATACCAACATCATCGCCAACATGCTGTTCGGATCGCTTTCGGGATCGTCGATTGCGGCGGCGGCGGCGGTGGGCGGCGTGATGGGTCCGCTCCAAAAGCGGGAAGGCTACGACCCGGTCTTTTCCGCCACCGTGAATATCTGCTCGGCTCCCACCGGGATATTGATACCGCCCAGCGGTCCGCTGATCCTGTATTCCCTGGTGAGCGGCGGCACCTCGGTCGCCGCCCTGTTCGTCGGCGGCTACGCCCCCGGCATCCTCATGGGGCTGTCCATAATGCTGGTGACCTATTTCCTGGCTCGGAAAAAGGGGTACGTGGGCACCCGGCGGGCCGAGGACGCCGAAACCGCGTCCGGGATAATCCTGGGCGCCATTCCCAGCCTGCTGATGATCGTGGTGGTCATCGGCGGCATCATCGTCGGCGCCTTCACCGCCACCGAGGGGGCGGCGGTGGCGGCCCTCTATTCCTTCGTCCTGTCCCTCCTATACCGGCTGGCGACCTTTCGCGAATACTGGGAGGTCCTCAAGTCCACGGCCGTCACCAGCGCCTCCATCCTGTTCCTTATCGCGGCTTCGGGAATAATGTCCTACGTGATGACCATCACCGGCATTCCAGACGTGGTGGCGGACGGTCTCCGTTATTTCAGCAGCCCGGCGGCCATCCTGCTGCTGATGAACATCTCCCTCCTGATTGTCGGAACGTTCATGGATTTGACCCCGGCCGTCCTGATCTTCACGCCGATTTTCCTGCCCATCGCCAGGGATCTCGGGGTCGATCAGGTGCATTTCGGCCTGATGATGATCTTCAATCTCGGCATCGGCAACATCACGCCGCCGGTGGGCAGCGTACTGTTTGTGGGCTGCTCGGTGGCCCGTGTCACCATCGAGCAGGTGACGCGGCAACTGCCCGCCTTTCTCGTCGCCTTGGTGATCGATCTGCTAATCGTCGTCTACTGGCCGGGGTTGTCCTTGGCTCTGCCCCGGGCTTTCGGACTGATGACATAAGGATTTGTCCATAAATAACATTTGCAACTTCGGCATGAAAGCGTCATGCGGGCATTGACCCGCCGCGCCCCGGTGTAAACGTTAGGTTTTTACACGATCTAAACAGTGCGCGGGAAGCCCGGAGCGCCGCCCCGTGTTCGAGAAAAAGGAAAGAGGAATGATCAACACGACTAGGTTGTTGGAAATCAGGCAACGCGCCGGAGGCTATTCCCTGTTGACCGATGGCCCGGAAATCCGCCTTCTTTTCCTGACCGACGACATCGTCAGGATGCGCGCTTCCTTCGACGGAAGATACGACGAGGAGTCCTACGCCCTGGTTATGACGGCGTGGGAAGATCGCATGGACGGAATTCTCGGAAAGGAGAGGCGGCGGGTGACCCCGATCCTGCCTCCTCTGGAGGAAACCGGGGGGCGGGCGACGTTCTCGACCGGGAAAATCACCCTGTCGGTCAACCGCCGGCCGTTCGGGATCGAGATTTTTGATCGGGACGGCAATCGCCTGTACGGGGACGTGAAGGGGCGATCCCACCACAAGGATCACCTTGGCCGCATCTACCATTACCTTGAGCGAGGGCCGGCGGATCGGTACTACGGCTTCGGGGAAACCGCCGGCCACCTGGACAAGGCTGGCCGCCGGGTGCGCCTCAGTCCCAAGGATGCGATTGGCTACGACCCGGAAAATGCCTCCTGCCTGTATAAGCATATCCCCTTCTACATCAAGTTCGACGGCGCCGGCCGCCGCGCCTCCGGGCTGTTCTACCACAATTTCTGGGACTCCGAGTTCGTCATGGGGAGCGAGGTCAGCGGCTACTGGCCCCCTTATACCTATTACACCGCCGACGGCGGCGACGTGGATCTGTTTTTCATCAACGGCCCCGGCATCGGCGACGTGGTGCGCCGCTACACCGATTTGACCGGCAAGACGGTCATGCAGCCGCGGTATTCCCTAGGCTATCTCGGGTCAACCATGTATTATTCCGAACTGCCGGCCGACTGCGACGGGCATATCCTTGATTTCATTGATCGCAACCAGGATGAAGGCATCCCCGTGGACGGTTTCCAACTATCCTCGGGATACTGCGTGGGCGGAGACGGCAAACGTTATTTCTTCACCTGGAATTCGAAGCGGTTTCCCGATCCGGAACGTTTTTTCGAGGAAATGGCGAAGCGGGGTATTTCGGTGTCGCCCAACATCAAGCCGGGGATGCTTCTGACCCACCCGAACTACCCCGAGGTGGACAAGGCCGGCGGATTCATCCGCGATTCCTTCAACCTGGAGAGTTATGTGGATCGATGGTGGGGCGGCAAGGGATCGTTCTTCGACTTCACCAACCCGGCCGGCCGCCGGGCCTGGATTGAATTGGTGAAGCGGCAACTTCTCGACAAGGGCGTCACCTCGCTCTGGAACGACAATTGCGAATACGAAATAACCGATCGCCTGGCGCTTTGCGACGCCGAGGGGTCGCCCCGTCCGGCCGGGGCCAGGCGAGCGGAACAGGCGACCATGATGTGCTATTGTTCGCACCAGGCCATGGCCGAGTCCAAGCCGGACGTCCGACCCTACGTCATCTGCCGCTCCGGATCGCCCGGCATCCAGCGCTACGCCCAGACCTGGGCCGGCGACAACCCCACCGGCTGGGACACGTTGCGTTTCAATATCGCCACCATGCTTGGCATCGGCATCTCCGGAGTCGCCAACTATGGCTGCGACATCGGCGGCTTCCAGGGGCCCTCCCCGGAGGCGGAACTGCTGGTGCGCTGGGTGC
The DNA here is from genome assembly GCA_031269935.1 of Planctomycetota bacterium. Lineage (GTDB taxonomy): Bacteria > Planctomycetota > SZUA-567 > SZUA-567 > SZUA-567 > JAJBSZ01. The sequence continues at coordinate 18,288 of JAISYL010000149.1, read as the reverse complement.
AGAACGGCATTTTCCAGCCGCGTTTCTCCATCCATTCCTGCAACAACGACAATACCGTCACCGAACCCTGGATGTACGAGGACGGCCTGCCGATCATCCGCGACGCCATCAACCTGCGCTATCGGCTGATCCCGTATTTCTATTCCCTCCTGCGCGAGGCCAACCTGTCCGGCCTGCCCATGTTGCGCCCGTTGATCATGGAATTCCCCTCCGACCCCGCCCTGGATCAGGTTGACGACGTCTTCATGGTTGGTCCCTACCTCCTGGTCGCCAACGTCCTGGACAAGGGGGCGCAATCCCTCCGGGTCCGCCTCCCCGCCGGTTGCGACTGGTATGACTGGCATACCCGCGCCCGCCATCCGGGCGGCCGGGAGATCGAAATCCCGGTCACGCTTTCGTCCATTCCCATGTTCATCCGGGACGGCGCGATCATACCCACCACCATGGGCCTGAAAAGCATCGCCGGGCAAGACATCGAAAACATCCATCTGGTGGTGGCGCCCCGCCGCGACGCCTCCTTCACCCTGTACGACGACGACGGCAAGACCAACGCCTACCGCGAGGGAGTCTACCGGGAAACGGCGGTGGAGATGAAGCCTGGGGAAAGAACGGTGTTGTCCTTCACCCCGCGCGGCGAATACCGATCCCCCCTGAAGCGCATGTTCCTGGACGTGATTAACGATGAAAAGGGCGCCTTCTGGGTGACGTTGAACGGAAAAAGGCTTCCGCAATTCCTCGCCAGGAAAAAATGGGAGGCGGCGGCCGAAGGCTGGATAAACGAGGCGTCCACCGCCTCGGTCAGGATCAAGTATCCCGCCGTCCATGACCGGCACGAGGTTGTGGTGAGTTTCGAGAAATTCGATCTCATCGGGATGGAGGAATAGGAAGCGGCGGCGCACTTGCAAAGGATGAAAAACATGCGAAAAGCCTTTATTTGCCCGACGAAATACGTTCAGGGGGAGGACGAGCTGCTTAACCTCGGATATTTCGTGAAAACCTTCGGGGAATCCGCCCTGCTTATATCCCATCCCGACGACGCCGAACGGGTCAGGGGCAAGCTGGACGCCACGGCGGGGAAATTCGGGATTCGGTTGATCGAGAGCGGCTTTTCCGGGGAATGTTCCCGCCGGGAAATAGAGCGCCTGCGGGAGGCGTCGAAAAGGAACGGCTGCGCCTGCACCGTCGGCCTGGGCGGCGGCAAGGCTCTCGACACCGCCAAGTGCGTGGCGGAGGGGAACGCGTCGATTGTCGTTCCCACCATCGCCGCCACCGACGCCCCCACCAGCCATTCCGCCGTCGTCTACACCGAGGACGGCGCCTTCGAGGACTATGCCTATTTCAAGCAAAGCCCGAGCGTGGTGCTGGTCGACACGACCGTCATCGCCAACGCCCCGGCGCGCTTCCTCGTGTCCGGCATGGGCGACGCCCTGTCCACCTATTTCGAGGCGCGGGCCACCTCGGCCGCCTTCGCCAACGTCAACGCCGGGCTGCCCTGCGGCTTCCGCGAGGGACTGTGCGCTCCGGCCAAACCAACCAAGGCGGCGCTGGCCCTGGCCGTCCTTTGCTATGAAACCCGCCTGGAGGACGGCGCCAAGGCCAAAGCCGCCTGCGAGGCCAAGGCGGTCACCCAGGCGCTGGAAAACGTCGTGGAGGCGAACATCCTCCTGTCCGGGCTTGGTTTCGAGTCGGGCGGGCTGGCGGCCGCCCACGCCATTCACGATGGCCTTACCATTCTGGAGGGAACGCACAAGTTTTACCACGGGGAGAAGGTGGCGTTCGGCACGCTTTGCCAACTGATCCTGGAAAACGCGCCGGAGCGGGAATTGCGCCGGATCCTCGATTTCTGCCTGGAGGTCGGCCTGCCGGTTTGCTTGCGGGACATCGGCGTCGACGCCATCGGGGACGCCGAACTTCGCGCGGTGGCGGACAAGGCCTGCATCCCCGAGGAATCGGCGCATTCCATGCCCTTCCCGATCTCGGCGGAGGCGGTGGCGGCCGCGATCAAGACCGCGGACAGGGTGGGAGCCGCCCACAAGCAATCTAGGAAGCGAAGGGAATGAGGGAAAGCGAACTCTACCAGCCAATCAAGGCTTGGCTGGAGGCCGGCGGCTACACCGTTCATGCCGAAGTGCGGGGAGCGGACATAGCCGCCCGCCGGGGGAACGAGCTTGTCCTCGTCGAAATGAAACGTTCCCTCAATTTGGAACTGTTGTTGCAAATCGTGCGCGGGCAGGAGGCGGCCGAAAGCGTTTACGCGGCGGTGCCGGCCCCGGCCGCCGCCGGCAAGCGCTGGCGGGAGTTGACCCGGCTCCTGAAGCGCCTGGAGGCGGGCCTGATTCTGGTGCGCCTGGATTCGGCCCTTCCGGGGGTGGAGGTGGCGTTTCATCCGATCCGGGGGGGACGGCGCCGGAACAAGGCGGAAACCGGGGCCCTGCTGGCGGAGATGTCGGGCCGCAGCCTCAATCTCAACCTGGGCGGTTCGAACCGCCGCAAAATCGTGACCGCCTACCGCGAGCGGGCCCTGAAAGTGGCGGTTGAACTGGAACGCCTGGGACCGGCCTCCCCGAAGGCCCTGCGGGCGGCGGGAACGGCGGACCGGACCGGGGCCATCCTCCGCGACAACCACTACGGCTGGTTTGAACGGCTGGCCCGGGGCCAATACGGCCTGAGCCGGGCCGGGGAGAGGGGATTGGCCGAGTACGGGGAACTGGCCCGGGCCCTGGGACGCGGAAAGCCCTGAATCATCGGCCGCCGGGGGAAAAAACGGCGAACAGGGCGGTTCCCGCCGTCAGGGAGCGGGTTTTATCCGGGGTTTCGAGCGTCAGGGGAAAGGTTTCGATTTTCCCGGTTCCGGCCGCCGCCGCGAGGCTCGCCAGGCGGTTGCCGTCCCAGCCCGGCCGGTGGCAGGTGAGGCACAGCCGGCCCCCTCGGGGAAGCAACAGCCGCCCGGCCAGCCCGACCAATTCCGGCAGGTCCCTCTCCAGCTTCCAGTCGCCCCCCTTTTTGCATTTGCCGTAAGCCGGGGGGTCCGCCACCAGGAGGTCGTATCCGGGCCGCCGCCGCGCTTCCCGGGCCAGGAAAATCAGGGCGTCGTCAACCAGCCAACGAATCGGCGCCCGTTCCAGCCGGGAGAGCCGGGCGTTTTCCCGGGCTCTCCCCACCATTCCCGGGGCGGCGTCGACATGGAGTATCTCGGCTCCGCCGGGAAGCGACGCCAGCCGCAGGGTGATGAGGCCGGTGTGGGCGAACAGGTTGAGAATCCTGCCTCCGGCGGGAACGGGCGGCCCGGCCGCCAGGCGCCGGGCGATTTCCAACTGCTCGGGGAAGAAGCCCAGGTGTCCCTCCCCGGCCGGCTTCAGGCCCAGAACGACGGGACCCGATTGGAGGCGCCAGCCGAAAGGCGCGGTCCCCCGCCAGCCGATTCCGCGGGCAAAGTCGAGATCGGCCGACCTCCAAGCGGCCCGGGGGAGGCCGGGGGCGCCCATCGCCCCCGGGGCCGGCCGGGATACCGTGACCCCGGCCAAACGTTCCAGCTTGCGGCCGGCCCCGCAATCAAGAAAAAGATAACCTTTTCCCGCCCCGGAAAAGGGGGGCGGAAAAGTCCGGCAATCCCGCTTAGCCATTGGGAACGGCCTGTCGCCCGTTGGAGGACTTTCGAAGCCCGTTCAATAAGGGAAAAGCCCCGAACGCCGCATGATGAAACGGTGGCTGGCCAGGGCCGCGTCCTTGGGCTGGGCCGCCTCGCCGGTCACGTCCAGGGTGATCCAGCCTTCGTAGCCGATGTCGGCCAGAGCCTTGGAAACCGCCTCGAAGTCGACCTTGCCCCGGCCGAACTGGGGTACGGCGCCGGAACCCTCCTGGCGCCGCTTGGCGCCGGAAAGATCCCGAAGGCGCACCATCTTCAAGCGATCGGCGTGGGTCCTTATGATCTTGCCCGGGTTCATTCCGGCCGCGGTCAATTCGGCGCTGTCAACGGCCAGATGCACCGCTTCCGGCGGGGTCATGGCCAGCAGCCTCCGCAAATCCTGATCGGAATCGCCGAAATACCTGGCCCGGGGCAGAAAACAGAGGTTGATGCCGAAATCCCGGCACCGGCAGCCGATTTCCTCCAAAATGGCGGCGATGGTCAGCCAGTCGTCGTCCGCGGGCGCGGTCTCCAGCCGGACCGCCTGGCAGACAATCAGGCTGCCCCGGCTTATGGCCCCGACAAAGCGGGCGGAGTTGGCGGCCCGCTCCACCTGTTCGTCCGCGTTTTCCTTGTCGATCAGGTTCACCTTCTGGATCAAGCCGGAAAGCCTGAGCCGGGAGTCCTCGAGAATCTCCTCGAAAACATGGATGCGATCCTCGTAATGGAACACGATGTCGGCGGGAAATTCCAGGCCCTCGAAGCCGCAATGGGATACGTCGCTGATGGCCTGGATGACGCCGTCGGCTCCCCAAATGCCGGCATAGCAGGACAGGTGGATCTCTTTCACTTCTTCCCTTTCAGAGGAGGCGGCAAGTCGTCCCCGGTCCCTCATTCAAACAGTTGCGGATGCTCCCGGCACCAATTCACCTGCTCCAGGCGGCCGGGACAGGCATTGCCGAAAACCGGGCATCCCTCGGGGGTTTCCGGGGACAGGGGGGAACAATTGCGGATGCAGTGGGCATAGGGGCAGGGCAATCCCTGTTCCTGGTAATCGCGGTTTTCCGAAAGGTTGAAGGACCATCCGCGCAGTCCCAGGTGGCGGTCGGCCTTTTCCGGGGTGTCCAAATCCGTCCCGTCGGCGTCGCGGGGCCGTTCGGAAGCCAACAGTACGCAGGCCTCGTAAAATTCCCGCACCTCGTCATTGTCCCCCGTGAGTTCCATGAATCTTGCCAGATCCATCGCCGCCATGTCGTATTGGCCGGCCCGGGCAAAGAGCCAGCCGCGGATGAAATGCGCCTGCGGCTCGTCGGGATCATTGGCCAGGGCGAGGTTAATCTGTTCCAGAACCTCTCCGGTCCCGCCCTGGAAGCGGGCCAAATCCGCCAGCATGCTATGGCCCATGGCGTCGCAGGGATCCAGCCGGAGCACGGTTTCGAAATCGCTCCGGGCCCGATCGTCCATCCCGAGGTTGAGATAGCACAGACCCCGGTTCCCGTAAGCTCCGCTCATCTCCGGGCGAAGGGCGATCACCTCGGAGAAGGATTCCGCCGCCTCGCGGTAGCGTTGCTCCTCCAGGAGGGCGAGCGCCTCCTCGAAACGCTTGTTTTCCGTCGCATCCATCGATGACTCGCCGGCCTTTCCGGGGAAAACCGTCCGGACTCCGCCGCCCGGTCCCTCCAGGCAATTATACCGCTCCTCCGGCATAATTGGGAAAATAAAATTCTCCGGCCGCCAACCCGGGGAAAAACTCGGGAAATTCTGGACGAATCGCCGAATCGGCCGGATTATGCCTGGTAAGGGCCCGCTTAGGGTCCGCCCAAAAATAACTTATACATGTTTGGACAAGGAACCGAGTCGCGGCGGTAAATTTTCGCCCGTGGTTGGGCAAAATTTACGAGAACGACGTTGGTGACGCGGTATAAACTTGTATAAGTTATTTTTGGGCAGACCCTAGGCGAGCCCTTATTTTTGCGCGGACCCTAAATGCCGATCCCGGCGCCTTCCCCCCGTTCGCCAAGCAAACGGCGGCTTGCCCGCCGGACCCGGCCGGATGGGAGAACGCCCGATTCGGCCAAGGCCGGAATAGATTATTTACAGCCGGTTTCAATTGTCAAGCCGCAGGCCGGCAAACACCCCAAGCCGATTCGGAAGCGCCGCCCGGCCCGAATCCGATTCGGAAAACCGTAAAATTGCTTTTGCGAAAATTGGGGCCCGAATATAATGTCCCCTTGCCGCGGACCCCCCAACGGAGTTAAAATTAGCCGCCAATGGTTATCATCGCCGGGGCCGGCCGGTCGCCGTTCCGGATGGTGTTTTTCGTTTTCCCGCCGGAACGCCTAACTCGGGTTTTGCCGGCCGTAAGAAAAGGAGAAGAAATGCTCAAGTTTTCCGCCAATTTGGGGTTCCTGTACCCGGAACTGCCCCTGCTGGAAGAAATCGCCGCCGCCGCCGCCGCCGGCTTCAAGGGGGTGGAGGTGATGTTTCCCTATCCGGAGCCGCCGGAAAAGGTGGCCGAAGCCTTGTCGGCGCGTTCGCTGACCCTTGCCCTGTTCAACGCCCTTCCCGGGAACTGGGCCGCCGGGGAGCGCGGATTGGCGGTGTTGCCCGGCCGCGACCAGGATTTCCGGGCTTCCCTCGACAAGGCGGTCGAATACGCCGTCGCCCTGGGCTGCCCCCGCGTCAACGTGATGGCGGGAGTCAAAAACTTCGACGAGCCCCGGGAAAAAACCCTGGATCGGCTGGTGGATCGCCTGGGCCAGGCCGCGGACGTTTTCGCCAAGCATAACCTCAACGCCCTGCTGGAACATATCAATCCCTATGACATGCCCGGCTATTTCGTCTCCACCCCGAAAGAGGCGATCGCCGTTCTGGAGCGGGTGAAACGCCCGAACGCGAAACTGCAATACGACATTTATCACGCCCAGCGCACCTCGGGCGAACTCACCGCCTTTCTCCGCGACCATTTCAGCCAAATCGAGCACATCCAAATCGCCGACAATCCCGGCCGCAACCAGCCGGGGACCGGGGAAATCAACTATCCTTTCATCTTCTGCGAGTTGGAACGGCTGGGCTACCAGGGCTGGATTGGCTTGGAATACAAGCCCACGCCCTCGGCCGCCGGATCCTTCGCCTGGATGCCGGGCCGGCGGTGACCAATGGGGAAGCGGACGGGAGCGAGAATATGGCTGACGAAAAACAACGCACTCTTGTCAAAACGGCGGTTTTTTCGGGAAAGGGGTTGCATACCGGCCTGGAGGCGGCGGTCCGGATCGAGCCGGCCGGGCCGGACGCCGGCCTGACTCTCCGGGCCGGCGATCTTCGCGAACGCCTGCGCCCGGCGCTTTCCGACGGAACCCGAAACGCCAACACCTTTAGGCTGGCGCCGGAAACGGAAATCGCGACGATCGAGCACCTTCTTTCCGCCCTTTGGGGAACGGGGATTGACAATGCGGAAATTGATGTCGTCCAGGGCCGGGAACCTCCGGCCCTGGACGGCTCGGCCGCCGAATACGTCCGGGGCCTGAAGGAGGCCGGCATCGTGGAGCAGGAGGCGCCGAGAAAGGTTTTCGTTCCCAAAAACCCGGTCTCGGCCGGGCGGGGAGAGGGCGGGGCGACCGCCTATCCCGCGGCGGACCGCAAATTCCGCATCACTTACCTCCTCGACTATCCCGAGTCGCCCCTGGCCCGGGGTAGCGCCACCTTCGAGATAACGCCGGAATCCTACGCCGGCGAAATCGCCCCGGCCCGGACCTTCGTCATGCGGGAGCACGCGGAGGCCATGCTTCAGGCGGGCCTGGGCCGGGGGGCCAACCCGCAAAACACCCTGGTTATCGACGGCGACAAGGTGGTGGACAACCGGTTCCGCCTGCCGGACGAGTGCCTGCGCCACAAGATTCTGGATCTGGTGGGCGATCTCGCCGTGTTGAACCGCCGGCTGGGAGTCCATGTGGTGGCTTCGAAAAGCGGGCACGCGGTCAACCTCGAACTGGCCGCCGCCCTGGAACGGGCCATCCGCGAAACGGAGAACCCGGCCGGGATCATGGATTTCAGGGACATTACCGACATTTTGCCCCACCGCTACCCCTTCCTGCTGATTGATCGGGTGATTGAACTCGAGGAAAAGCGCCGAATCGTGGCGGTGAAAAACCTGACTTTCAACGAGGCGTTCTTTCAGGGCCATTTTCCCGGGCGGCCCATCCTGCCCGGAGTGCTGCAAATCGAGGCCCTGGCCCAGGCCGGGGCCATCATGATGCTGGGGGAATTCAAGGGCAAGGGCAAGCTGGCGGTCCTCATGTCGGCGGACGACGTCAAATGGCGGCGGCGGGTGATACCGGGCGATCGCCTGTTCCTGCACGCGGAATTCGTCAAGATGAAAAGCCGCATCGGGGTGGTTCGGGCCTGGGCCGAGGTGGAGGGGGAAATTTCCACCGAGGCGACCATAAAATTCGCCATTATTGACGCCAATCCCGATTTTTAGCTATAATGGACCCGCCCCGCCCCCGGCGGATCGGGAGAGGCGGCGAAACCGCGAAATATTTGAAGGACGCTTCCTTAATGAAGAAAAACATACATCCGAGCGCCATCATCCACCCCACCGCCGAAATCGGCGAGGAGGTTGAAATCGGCCCCTACGCGGTGGTGGGCCCGAGGGTCAGGATAGGAAACCGTTCCCGCCTCATGCCGCATTGCCACCTGGTCACCCGGACGGCCGTCGGGGACGACTGCCAGATTTGCTCCTCGGCGGTGGTGGGGGGGGATCCCCAGGATCTCAAGTTCAAGGGCGAGGACACCGACCTGGTAATCGGCAACCACACCCGGATTGGGGAATTCGTCACCATCAACCGGGGAACCGAGGTCGGGGGAGGGAAGACCTGGATAGGCGACAATTGCCTGATCATGGCCTATGTGCACGTGGCGCACGACTGCGTCATCGGCAACGGAGTGGTCCTCACCAACAGCACCCAGTTGGCCGGCCACATCCATATCGAGGACCAGGCCTGGGTGTCGAGTTCCTGCCTAATCCACCATTTCGTAACCATTGGATCCCTGTCCTTCGTGGCGCCCAATTCCGGGGTCGGCTTCGACGTCCCCCCCTACATGCTGATCGAGGGCTTTCGCGACAGTTGCCGGGTCCGCACCCTCAACCTGGAAGGCCTGCGCCGGCGTAATTTTCCCGAACCAACCATCTCCTCCCTGAAAAAGGCTTTCAGGATAATCTACCGCCAGGACGGCAAGACCATGAGCGAGATCATCGCCGAACTGGAGGAATCAAGCCTGCGCGACGATCCCTGCGTGGCCAATTTGCTGGCCCATCTCAAGGCCAGCCACGCCGGCCGGCAAAACCGGGCCCTTGAACGTTTCCGGAACGGGAAAACCCGGGTCCAGCCCCGGGAAGCCGAAGTCCTGAATTGAATTTCCCGGCCCGCCCCGGCAATTTGTCAACTAGCTCCAAGTCGACTTTTAAAGCGTGTTGTTAAATACCGTCTCGTCGGGTTATACGGCGTCAAAAGCCGCTTCCCGGATGTTTTTTGCCCCTGAACGCCGGTCAAAAAACATCCTGCCAGCGCCTTTTTCCTTGTCTAACCCGAACGATTCGGCATTTAACAACACGCTCTTAAAGAAAATCGGGCCAACCGCCGCCCGATTTCCTTTAAAGACTCAATCGCTTTCGTTTCGATGGGTTGTTTTTCGTCAACCCGGCCCAAGCCGGCGACCTGGGAAAAAACGACTCTGAAACGAACGCCCTGAAACTTTGAAGGAAATCAAACGGCGGTTTGTTTGATTTTCTTCAAAAGTCCCCAATCAGGCGTCCCGGAAATCCCCCCGGGAAAAGCGCCGATTCGCTTCAAAAAGGATAATGCCCGCCGCCACCGCCAGGTTGAGGCTTTCCACCCCGCCGGCCAGGGGAATATGAACCGATTGAGTCGCCAGGGCCGCCAATTCGGGGGGCATGCCCCTTTCGCCGCCGACCAGGACAAGGAAGGGGGGTTGATAAGCCATTCGGCGGTAATCCTCGCCGCCGGCGGCCCGGGAGGTCGCCTGGATGAGGGAAACCCGGCCGGCGAATCGAGTCCCGGCCGCGACAAAATCCCGAAGCGGCTGGGAAAGGCAGGGCAGGCGAAACGCGGCGCCCATGCTGCCGCGAAGGAATTTCGGGGCCCTCGGGTCCGCCCCGTCCAGGTACAGGCAACCGGAAAATCCGGCCGCGAGGGCGGAGCGGGCAAGCGCCCCGGCGTTGCCGGGATCCTGCACCCCCGCCGCGACCAGCCAGCGGGATTCGGGGAGAATCCAGGGGGGGACGGACTCCTCCGTACCGGACGCGAAGGAAAGCAGCAGGGCCAGCCCGTCGGGGTTTTTCAGACTGGAAATTCCGGCGAAGCATTCGTCGGTCAGGCTGAAGCGTTCCAGGCCCAATTCGCCGGCCCGGGCAAAAAGTTCTCCCGCCGCCTCCCGGCCGGCCCCGGAATCCGAAACCAAAAGGGCGACCGGGTGAAAATGGCCGCCGGGCCAGGCCGCCAGCGCCTCGGCCGCCAATTTGGCGCCCTCGGCCAGGGTCAAGCCCAGTTCGTCCCGGGCCCGCCGCTCCGCCAGGGAGGCCCAGGCCCTTATTCGGGGATTGGCGCGGCTCGCCAAGCGGCGGGCGCCGCGCAGAAGTTCCTCCCGGGTCAGCACCGGGCGGGGCGCCGGAGGAAAATCCGCGGCGGCCGGGGGAGGCGGGGCTAGTGGTCTGAAAGGACCAACCTTGCGAATGGCGAAGTCCGTTCGCTATAAAATCGGCCTCCGATGCCGAAGGGGAATTCGCTTCCCCGAAGGCGGAAGCCGGGTGAAACGGGGGAACTCCCCGCGCTAGGGATCCAGGGGCCTCAGCATTTTCATGGCGGTCCGTCCCAACCGGCTGATAAACAGGAAATCGACCGCACCCTCGGCCAGTTTGGGAGCCAGCTTTCCGGCCATGCCCAATCCCAGCCAGCCTGACAAATCCTCTTTCAGGGCGTCCCCCAGCCTCTCGGCCGCCTCTCCGGCCCCCCCGGCCAGGAAAGCGGAGAAAACGACCCGCCCCAGCAGGACCGGCAGGGCCGGACCGTTGCATCTGGCGTTGTAGAGGGTGGCCAGATCCCCCAGCATCTTCAGGGCGGCGCCAAGCGCCAAAATGGCGTCCAGAAGCGAGAGGGGGGACGCCATGGCGCCGAAAGCCGCCTTGAGGGCCCAGGCGCGGATTCTGGCCGCGGCGGCCCGATCCAGGCGATTCTGAAAACGGGCCTGAAAATCCTCCAGCCAGGAAAGGCTGTCGCAGTTGAGTCCCAGCAAATAGTCCCGTTCGCGGGCCAATTCCCGAACCAGTTCCGCCGGGCAGCCGGCTTTTTCCAGGCGGGCGGCGCCGGCCGGATCCAGCGGATAGGCGGCTAGCCGTTTTTCCAGCCCGATTCGGGCCGCTTGCGGGGAATTCGCCCAATCCCCGGCGTCTCCGGCCCCCCGGGATTGTTCTTTCAGGGCGGAAAGGCTGACCGTCGGCGGCGGCGCCAGCTTCGCCCAGGATCGGATTGCCCCCAGCCCCAGCCAGAGGACGGGAAGGGCGCACGCTCCCAGGGAAGCGAACAACAGCCAGCCGGCCCAAGCCGGCAGGGTCCGGGCCAGGGCCAGGAGGTTGGCGCCCTGACCCAGGATGAACAGGCAGAACAGCCCGGCCAACCCCAGGGCGACCGCGAAGGCCAGGCGGTTCCGCCCGGCCCCGGCCCTCGCGGTGGAAGCCGGATCGGGGGCGGGATTGCTTGGGGGGAGGAGGACGGCCTGATCCGACGTAACGTAGCGGGGCTCGACGTCGGGAAGATTGGGCCGGCACTCGCCGACCCGGAATCCGAATTCGGGACCGGGGGAGTAAATCGGGAATTCCGGAAGCGCGGCCGGGGTTTCGGGATGGCCTCCCGGTTCGGGCGGATCGGATTCGGGGCGCCCGCCCGGCCGGGTCCGGCCGGGCGAATCAAGATAATCCGGCGCGGTGTCCGGGGTGTTGGGGCTTGGCGCGAGCGCTGACGGCATTATGGATTTCCCCGCGGCCGGCTTCCGGAAAAAAGCGAAACTTCAAGCTGCCGGCTATAGTCGCTCCAACGGGTATCCGGGACGGGGATGGCGTCGAGCAGGCGGTTGGCCGTCTCCACCTTGGCGTCCAGGTTGTCCAGATTGTGGAGGGCGAAAGCTTCCGGGATCTTCGGCAACACCGGGGAACCGTATTCGAAGCGCCCGTGATGGGACAGAATCAGGTGCTGGAGGAGCATCAGCTTTTCGGCGGGGAAGCCGGGAAGGGCGGCCGCGCGCCGGGACAGCATTTCCGCCCCGAGGTAGAGATGCCCCAGCAGTTTGCCGCGGTCGCTGTAGTCGATGCCAATCCCGACCGTCAACTCCTCGATTTTGCCCGCGTCGTGCAAGAGGGCTCCGGCCAGCAGGAGATCCCGGTTGATCCTGGCCCGATCGGCGAAACCGGCCGCCATCGCGGCGACGCCGAGGGTATGCTCCAGCAGGCCGCCGACCCAGGCGTGGTGCACCTCCCGGGCGGCCGGAGCCCGGGAAAAAAGGTCCAGAAACCCGGGATCGTGAAAAAAAGCCTCGGCCAGGGCCCGATAATCGGGGTCGTTCACGGACTTGACCAAGGTCAAAAGCTCATCCCGCATGATTCCGGCATCCCGCCTGGACTTGGGCAGAAAATGATCCCGCTCCACCTCCGCCGCGCCGGCGGGACGGAAGCGGGTGACCTTGACCTGGATCCTGCCCTTGTATGATTCGACAACCCCCTGCGCCTTGATCACCGTCCCGGCCGGGCAAAGCTGGAACAAGTCGCGGCTGGCGTCCCAGATGTTTCCGGACACCCCTCCCGAGGCATCCGCCAAAAAGAGCCGGATGTAGTTCCTGCCGTTGATCGTGGTTTGCAGGCTGGATTCGCGCACCACGTAAAAACCCTCGAACTCGTCCCCGTCCCGCAGATCGATCAGTGAAGGCCAGGATTCAGGCATGGGGGAAGCCCCTGGAAACGGCGGCCATCGCATCCGGGGAAGGTGGCGGCCTCAAAAGCCGGCCACCTTGTCCAGCACTTCCCGGGAAACGAAAATGGGACAACCGGCCCTTGCCGCCATGGCGATGGCGTCGGACGGGCGGCAGTCAACCACGATTTCGTCGCTACCCCGCCCGATTACCAGAAAACCGTAAAATATTCCGTTGCCGGAGGCGTCCTCCACCAGGTCCGACACCGCCACCCTGAGCAGTTTTCCCCCCAGGGACGACAATACCGTCATCAGCAAATCATGGGTGAGCGGACGGGCGGAAGTTTCCCCGTAAACATGGCGCTTGACCGCCATTGCCTCGAAAATGCCGACATGCAGCATGAAGGAACGGCCGGCCGGCTTTTCCCGCAAGACCAGCACCTGGGGCCGGGCCAGATCGTCGGTCACCAGCAATATCTGGGAAATCTCGCATTCCACCCATTCCGGCATCGCCGCCCCCGCTCCCGTCGTTTCCCCGCCGGTTTTCCGTAAGAGCGTGTTGTTAAATACCGTCTCATTGGGTTATACCGCGTCGAAAGTCGCTTCCCGGATGATTTTTGCCCTTGACCTCCGGCCAAAAATCATCCCGCCGGCGCCTTTTTCCCTGTCCAACCCGGACGATCCGGCATTTAACAACAGCCTCTAAGGACTCGCCGCCGCGTTTCGCCGCCCCGGGGTCAATCCGCGTTCAGCAGGGCGCGCAACCGCGAAGAACGCCGCTGCCGCCACTGTTCGTCCAGGGGCAGGGACAGGGTTCCGGATTTTTCGGCTTCCTGGGCGGCCTTCAGCACGTTTCGATCATAGCGGCGGGACAAGTGGCCGGAAAGCGCCGCCAACGCCCCGGCCAGTCGGCCCGGAAGGCCCGCCTTCCCGCCCAACTCGTTCTCCAACCCGAGAGCCACATGGAAAACCCTGGCCGCCAGGGGAATCTCCTCCCCCCTCAGGCCCTTGGGGCCGCTGCCGTCAAAACGTTCCTCCTGGTTTTCAATGATGCCGAGTATTTGCGGAAGGAATTTCTCCCGCGCCAGGAGTTCCACCGTCAAGCCCACCCGGGCCTCCCCCGGGGAAGTTCCGCCCGGGGCCACCATGTCGGAGTAATTGTGGAGCATGGCCGCGAACTGCAACCGTTCCAGGAGTTCGGCCTCGAAGCGCATGGCCAGGCCGATTGATCGGGCGTAGCCGGCCAGGCGGGTGTTGACCGCGTGAAGGCCGGGCCGGTTCACGTCGGCCACCTTGAGAATCAGGCTGACGGCCGAAAACAGGTGTTCCCGCCGGAGTATCCGGGAGGAGATGTTGGCCAGCGACAGGCCGATTTGATCCGCCATGGCCGCGGTCAATTCCAGTTCCTGCTCGTTGAAGGAAATGGAGGCGTCGTCGCCGGCCAGGTAGAGGACGCATTCGATGCCGTCGCCCGTGGCCACCGGGGCGCAGATTACGGTGTGAATGTGGTGGCGCATGACCGATTCATTGGAGGAAAAGCGATCGTCGTGCATGGCGTCGGTTATCAGGAGGGCCCGCTTGTCCTGGAGAACCCTGCGGATGATGGTGCGGGAAATCTGTCCGGACCGGGCGCCTTCGGGGACATGGGAACCCAGGGAAACAATGGAGCCGTCGCGCTGGTTTTTCCCGAAAAGATAGGCCCCGTTGGCGCGCAGCGACTCGGCCGCGAATCCCAGCGTCTTCTTGACGAGGCCGTCCTCGGAGTCTTCGCCGGCCGCCAGCCGGTACAGGCGGTAGATGGCCCGCAGATGCTGCTCGGAATAGGCGTCGCCCAGGCCTACGTTGACCGAGGTCAGATCTTCCAGGCGAAGGGCGTTGTACCCCTCCAAGTCGTCCTCGAAGAATTTCAGGTCGGTCTCGCCGTTCTCCCCGTACTTGGGTTCGAAGACGAAAACGGTTCCGCCAATCTGGATGCGGTCGCCGTCGCGGAGCATCTCCTCGCCAATCCTGGTGTCGTTGACGAAGGTGCCGTTCTTCGATTCCAAATCCCTGATGAAATACATGTCGCCGATGCGGAAAACCTCGGCGTGCCTCCGGGAGGCGCCCTTGTCCTGGAGGGGAAAATCGCAGCCCTCATCCCTCCCGATGGACACGGGACGCTCGCCGATGGCGCGCGATTGACCCTGGTTGGGACCGTTTTTGACCCTGATACCAGCCATTGGAAGCCGGCCTTCCTTTACGTTTTCCCCGCCGGCCGGGCCGAGACCCCGATCCGCCCGGCCGGCTCCCGATCAACGCCCATCCCGAAGGCGCAACCCGCTGGCGGGATGAATTTCCGGGATGGCCAGAACCTTCTTGACCGTTTTCTCCACATCATAGGCGATCCGCCGATAGCGGACGCATTCGCCGTTATAGACGACGTAGCAACTTCTGGAATTTCGATCCCTGGGCTGGCCGACCGAACCGACATTGACGATGGCCCGCCGGGAGTTGACCGGCCGGTAGCAGTCGCCGACGGCGAAGGGCGGAATGAAGCTGTCGTTGCCTTCCTCCAGCACCCCGGGGAAGTGGGTATGCCCCACAAACGCCAGCGAACAACTCATGGCCAGGTAAATCTCGGCCAGCTTGAGGGGATCGTTCTCCGGGTCCGAGGGCAGCACATACTCGGTTATCGGCTGGCGCGGAGAGCCGTGCATGGCTTCGAAGCCGCCCTGCTCGAACATCGGCTCCAGTTCGGACAGCCATTTCCAGCGCCAGGACGCCACGGGATCCCGATTCCCGGGATCGGGCTGGAGCCTCCGGCGATGGCATTCTATCGACTTGCGCGCCACCAGATTGAAACCGTCGGCGTCGAAAAGCACGGCGTAGTCGTGGTTGCCGCAAAGCGTAATCCGGCAGGCGGCGTCGACCAAATCGATGCAGGCTTCCGGATCCGGGCCGTAACCCACCGTGTCGCCGAGATTGTAGACGGTTTCTATGTTCTGGGCCCGTATATCGTCGATTACCGCCGTCAAGGCCTCAAGGTTGGCGTGGACGTCGGAAATTATGGCGATGGGTTCCTGAAGGTCCGGCATCAAGAAGCCGCCTCTAGGCCGTGGCCGCCCTGACCTCCCGGATTTCCGGCACATCCTCCCGAAGTTTGGCTTCCACCCCCAGTTTCATGGTTTCGGCGGCGTGGGGGCAACCCACGCAGGCTCCCTGGAGCGAAACCTCGACCACCCCCTTTTCCTCGTCCAGGGAAACCAGTTCGATGTCGCCGCCATGCCCCTGGAGCATTTCCTTGATGGCTTTTATCGAAGCGTCAATTTTTTCTTTCACTTGGCATTCTCCCGCCCCGGCCGTTTACAGTCCGGCGTCCCTTTTTAGAATATCCGCCTTGTCCACCCGCTCCCAGGTGAATTCCGGCTCGTTGCGGCCGAAATGCCCCAGGGCCGCCGTTTTCAAATACCGGGGTTTAAGCAGGTCCAGATCCCGGATGATGGCGGCCGGACGCAAATCGAAATGCCGGTTCACCAGTTCCTCGATCCTCGCCTCGTCGATCCTGGCCGTGCCGAAGGTGTTCACCATGACCGAAAGGGGGCGCGCCACCCCGATGGCGTAGGAAACCTGCACTTCGCACTCCTCGGCCAGCCCGGCCGCCACCACGTTCTTGGCCACCCAGCGGGCGGCATAGGCGGCGGAACGATCGACCTTGGAGGGATCCTTGCCGGAAAAGGCGCCGCCGCCGTGGCGGCCGCGGCCGCCATAGGTGTCCACGATGATTTTCCGGCCGGTCAGGCCGCTGTCGCCGTGCGGGCCGCCGATGACGAAGCGGCCGGTCGGGTTGACGTGGTAAATGGTGTCCCGATCAAGGAGGTCCGGGGAAATGGTCCTTCCGGCCAATTCCATCATGTCGGCGCGAATGCGTTCCGGGGCGGCCTCGGGCGCGTGCTGGGTCGAAATGAGGACGGTGTGCACCCGGACCGGCCGGCGCCCGTCGTATTCGACCACCACCTGGCTCTTGGCGTCCGGACGCAGGTATTTGATTTCCCCCCCCTCGCGCGCCTCGGTCACCGCCCGCATGAGCCGATGGGCCAGGTGGATGGGCAACGGCATGAGCTCGGGGGTTTCATCGACGGCGTAACCGAACATCATCCCCTGATCCCCGGCCCCCTGATCCTCGGAAAGGGTCTCCTTCACCCCCATGGCGATGTCCGGGGACTGGCGATCCAGGGCGATTAGCACGGCGCAGGTCCGGTAGTCGTAACCCATGGCCGCGTCGGTGTAGCCGATATCCCTGATGGTGTCGCGGACAACGGTTTGGAAATCAATGTTGGCCCGGGAGGTTATCTCGCCGGCGATGAGGCAAAAGCCGGTGGAAACCATGGTTTCACAAGCCACCCGGGAAGCGGGATCCTGGGCGAGCATGGCGTCGAGGATCGCGTCGGAAATGTGATCGCACAATTTGTCGGGATGCCCCTTGGAAACGCTTTCGGATGCGAAAAAAGTACGCCTGCCCATGCCGAATTCCCTTCCATGAAAAAAAGTTGTGCTTCAATCCAACAATCCAATATCATAATATGATGGAATCGGCCGGATGCAAGCTTTTTATGCCCCGGGAAAGGCCCCGATGATTTATTCCGCCTCGCGGCGCACGGATTTGCCGGCCTTTTACCCGGATTTCATATCGGAAAAAGTCCGGCGTTCCCGCCGGCTGGAAGCCATCGTCTTTTGGACCAAGGATATCCGCAACTTGATCCGTCATCCCGATCTCGCGGCCGTGGCGGGCAACTTCCCTTGCCTGGTGCAATTCACCGTCACCGGCTTGGCCGGCTCGGCCTGGGAACCGGGGGTGGCGCCCCTGGCGGAACAGTTGCCGGAATTGGCGGAATTGGGCCGGCGTCTTCCCCGGGGGGCGGTGATCTGGCGATTTGATCCCATATTGCCCTGGCCCGGCCGGGGGGAGGACAAAACCTGGTTCCGCCGTTTGCTTGATCGCTTCCGCCGCCTTCGGGACAGCTTGGAGGAAACCTTGGGTGAACTGGATCGGGCCGTCGTCAGCTTCCCCGATCCTTACCGGCAAGCCCTGGCCAGGAGCGGGACGGCGGGCCTGGAGTGGCCATTTTTCGCCGCCGGGGAAAAGAGACGGATAATCGAGGCCCTGATCGGGCTTATGCCGGTCAAGGGAGGCGAAACCGGCCGCGAACCCGGAATCGAACTGTGCTGCGAACCGGAACTGGCCGGCCTCGACGGAACCGGGCCCGCCTCCTGCGTGGACGGCAGCCAATTGGCGGTCCTTTACGGGCTTCCCCTCTCCGGTTTGGCCAAGGATCCGGGGCAACGGCAAACCTGCAACTGTGTAACGTCAACCGATATTGGAAGTTATGAACTATCATGCGGACATGGCTGCCGCTACTGTTATGCCCGGCGGCCAACTCATCCGGATTTACCGGCTTCTTCGGCCGCCTCTTTGTCCGCCCCCTCTTCCGGATGAGGGGCGTCCAATTTTGGGGTGACGAAGCGGATCCCGTGTTTTATGCGGCCGATTTGGCGAAAAAAGCGCGAAAAATCCGCGAAACGAGGTATAAGTGGACTTTTAGAGCGTGTTGTTAAATACCGGATCGCCCGGGTTAGACAAGGAAAAAGTCGCTGGCGGGATGATTTTTGGCCGGCGGTCAGGGGTAAAAATCATCCGAGAAGCGGCTTTTG